>NZ_JAPUVO010000051.1 GCF_029255185.1 Propionivibrio sp. | reverse complement strand
GTCGGTCAGGCGGTGTGCGGGGTCGTAGCTGTAGCTGAGGTAGCGACCGTCCGGGAGGGTGATTTTGGTGAGCTGCCCGACGCCGTCGTACTGGTAGGTCGTGAGTTCGCTGCCGATTTGCCGGGAGGTCAGGCGCTGGCGGGGGTCGTAGGTGAGCGTGGTGACGGCGCCGTTGGCGTCGATGACGGTGAGCGGGTTGCCATTCAGATCGTAGGCGGTGATCTGGGTGCTGTGGCCGAGGGCGTTGGTGAGGGTGGCGAGTTGGCCGCGTTTGCCCGGGTCGGGGTCGGTGGGGTCGTAATAGGTGTAGGTGGTGAGATCCGTCACGTCGGTGCGTGGGCCGTCGGCGGTGAGGACTTGGCCAAGGCTGTTGTAGGTGTAGGTCCAGGTGCGCGGGAGGCCGGTGAGGGGGGCGGTAAGGCCGGCGCTGCCGTTCAGGTCGGTGGTCGGCTGTTCGCTTGTTTTGCACAGGACGCCGATGGGTCGGGGGGCGCCGGTGAGGTCGGGGACGGTGGCGGTGGCCGGGGCGCAGAGCACGCCACCGTCGCCGTTGTAGGTCCAGGTGGTGAGTTTCTTGGGTTCGGCGACTTTGATGGGTAGACGCCAATCGTTGTGCCAGGTGGTGCTGATCGTGCGGGCTTCGGGTTTGCCGGTCGCTTCGACGCGTTTGGTTTCGAGGTTGCGGGTGAGGTCGTAGGTGTAAGTCGTCTGGTTGCCGTTGAAGTCGGTGCGGCTGGCGACGTTGCCGTTGGCGCCGTAGGTGAGCGCGCTGGCGGCGGGGCCGCAGCCAGAGCCGCCGGGTTGGCTGCTGCCGGTGGGTTTGGTGACGTCGAGGATGGTCTGGAGGTTCGTGGTGCGGACCGTGCCGCGGGCGTCGGTGACCGCTGTGTTGCCGGTGTTGTAGGCCAGGGTGACTTTGTCGGCGCCACCTGCGTGTTCGCTGGAAACCGCCCGGCCCTGGGTGTCGTAGGCCCACGTCGCGTAGCGATTTCCCTTCTCATCGGTGATGCCGGTCAGGTTGTTCGGGAAGCGACTATCTTCGTAGAGGTAGGTGCGGCTGTGCCCATCGGGCCAACTGATCGCCGAGAGGTTGTTAAGCGCATCGTAGGTAAAGGTGATCGGGGCATTATCCGGCGGGGTCAGTGTCGCGATCCGTTTCTGGGTGTCGTAGGTCAACAGGAGTTGGCGACCGAAGACGTCGGTTACTGAAACGAGGAGCCCAGCGGCATCGTAGGCGAGCGTCTGCCTACGACCGAGTTGATCGGTGATTGACAGGAGTTTGCCGAAGGCATCGTAGGCCTCTATGCGGTTGCTCGCGCCATCAATCAGTTGCCAGCCTGTGGTGGTGCCTCCCGCAGTTGAAAAACGTGTCAGACGGTCCGTTATGTCAGCGTCGGAGAGGTAGGTGTTCGATGTGTCTTGGCGGTTAAAAACAAGAAGTTGGGCGCTTGAACGATTAAGCGATACCTTGCTTGGTCCGAGCGTGCTGGTGCCATCGGCACCAGGGGCCACACTGCTCTGAAAACTGGCCGCCCAGTATTTGCCTTGGGGCGTTGCGCCTTGATACGCATCCGTACTCCGGCGGCTGCTGTAAAGAAGGCTGTAACTTAATTGACCATAAGGGTCACGGTATAGGGGTTCGTCCTGGATCTTGCGACCACTGCCAATGTTGATCGGGTTGCCGGCCTCCGGACAGGATTGCCCCACCGTCTTGGCATCATCAGGGTTCAGGCATTGACCGGTTGATTCGTCACGCCATTGGGGGGGCGTGCAGTCGGGGCGGGTGCAGGTGTTGCCAGCGAGAGTCCAGTTTTTCCCCGTTGTGCAAACATAGCCATTCGTATTGCAGACGTTGTTTGCTGCCCACCAGAACGCTGGACACGAAGTCCAATAAGCTAGTTCCGTCGTAATGTTGCTTCCGCTGGAAGTTGTGCCGTAACAATGTGTCGAATCCATCGACGTTACAGTTCCGCTAAATTGCGCATAAAGCGAGGCGCACGCTTCCGTCGCACTAACCGTTGACCACGCAACATAACCGAAATACCCCGCCGTCCAATGCTGAATATAAGGCTGTGTCAGTACTCCCGGCATCGCAGCAATCGTTTCGGCGCGAACCGCGAGTGTGTTGGAAAACAACACGAAGCCACAGAAAGCGAGCAGCGATCTACGCATCAGGCAGTGAAAACAAGCCATGGCACTCCCTCGAATATCGTTTTTGCATGGAACAAAATCCAAGTAGCCACCAGAAGCTGAAAACGAACAAACGCGCAGGATCAGCCCGCTCGGCAGCAACGCAATTAGTTCAAGGCGTCAAAAGTCGCCTGCCTGATCTGATCGATAGTCCCGACCCCGGCAATCTTGCGGCACTTGGGTGCGTGGGTATCGCCCGTGGCGTACCATTGTCGGTAGTACTCGATCAGTGGCTGGGTCTGTGAATGATAAATCTGGAGACGTTCTCTAACGGTGTCTTCCTGGTCGTCATCTCGCTGCACCAGGTCTTCGCCAGTCACATCGTCTTTGCCTTCAACCTTGGGTGGATTGAACTTGACGTGGTAGGTTCGGCCCGAGGCCGGATGCACGCGGCGACCGCTCATGCGTTCGATGATCTCCGAATCGGCAACGTCAATTTCCAGAACGAAATCCAGAGCTGCACCTGCTGATTTCATTGCCTCCGCCTGCGGTATGGTGCGCGGAAAACCGTCAAACAAATAACCGGCCTGGCAATCATCCTGCAACAACCGGTCCTTGACCAGACTGATGATGATGTCGTCGGAAACCAGGTGGCCGGCATCCATCACCTTTTTGGCTTCGATTCCGAGGGGGGTTCCGGCCTTTATCGCGGCACGCAGAATATCCCCGGTCGAAATCTGGGGGATGCCGTATTTTTCATGGATAAATTGCGCTTGGGTACCCTTACCGGCGCCCGGGGCGCCCAGAACGATAAGTCTCATTGCGCTTCACCTTGCCAAAGTGGTGAAAAGTACCTTCAATTGCCCGAACGGTCAAACGCTTTATGACTTGCCAAAGCACGCCTGCATGTGTGCTGCATCTTCCGGGGTATCAACGCCCGGCATCGGCAAGTGATTCGAAATGATGACGCTGACCCGGAAACCATGCCACAGGGCGCGCAACTGCTCAAGCGCTTCGAAGCCTTCAAGCGGCGATGGCGTCAAACGGGTGTAGGCCCTCAGAAAACGGGCGCGATAGGCATAAAGCCCAATGTGCCGGTAGGCTGGAATCCCGGGTGGCAGGCTTTCTTTGCCCGTTTTGCGGGCAAAGTGGTCACGGGCATACGGAATCGAGGCCCGGGAAAAGTACAGCGCATCGCCGTCAGCCTTGCACACTACCTTGACGATATTCGGATTGAAGAAATCGGCGACGCTGTTGATCGGATGCGCCACCGTGGCAATATCCGCGCCGCTCATTGCCAGTTGCTGCGCTGTCTGGGCAATCAGCGCCGGATCGATCAGCGGTTCGTCGCCTTGCACATTGACGATGATGGTTTCATCCTTCCACCCCAGTTGCTCGGCGACCTCAGCCAGGCGATCTGTTCCGCTCGGATGATCGGTTCGGGTCAGCAGCACTGACAAGCCATGCTGTGCGGCGGCGGCCTGTACGTCGGGATGGTCGGTCGCCACCCAGATTTCTTGCGCGCCGGAAAGAGCCGCGCGCTCGGCCACCCTGGCGACCATCGGCTTGCCGCCAAGATCGAGCAGAGGCTTGGCCGGTAGCCGAGTTGACGCGTAGCGGGCGGGGATCACCACTTTGAACTTGATGCCTTCTCCAGGCATTCAGGCTTCCTCTGCTGCCAGGTGGCGCGCTTCGTCCTGAAGCATGACCGGAATGTCGTCGCGAACCGGGAAAGCGAGCTTGCACGGCTTGCAGACGAGTTCCGAGGCAGACTTGCGGTATTCGAGATTCGCCTTGCAGATCGGGCAGACGAGAATATCAAGCAGGCGGGCGTCCATCGAGTTTCTCCAGGATTGTGTCGAGCAGTGACTTACCTTCGGGTGCCGGAAGAAGGTGCGCCTCAACCGGCAGTACCCATGCTTCGCGCGAAGTGAGTGCGGCGCATTTTACCGCATCTTTCTCAGTCATCAGCAGGACTCCATCGTCGGCGAAAGCAAGATCTGATGTGTTGTAAAGATGATGATCGGGAAATGGGTGCGCTTCAAACTCAAGCCCCAGCGCCTCCAGTTGCGCAAAAAATCGGGAAGGATCGCCAATGCCGGCCAGTGCATACAGGCGTTTGCCACGCAGGTCCTGAGCAGCGCAGTGTCGCTGTGCATCGCTCAGAGAAACAAAACGCTGACCAACGAGACGCATCGCGAACTGGGGCAAGGCGCCCGTGGCACACGCCATTTGCTCCGATGCTGGTATCCGGGCCTCGGCGACCGTGTTCCAAACCAACGCGGTCACCGTCGACAGGCGTTGCAGCGGCTCGCGCAGTGGCCCGGCGGGTAACAACTGGGCATTCCCCGCACCGCGCCCGTCGAGCACGGCGATTTCAGCGGTGCGCTGCAAGCGATAGTGTTGCAGGCCATCGTCGGAAATAATGACATTGCATTCGGGCTGTGCGGCGAGTAGGGCCTGGCCCGTGCGCACGCGGTCACGACCGACAAAGACCGGGACGGCGCTGCGTCGTGCCAGCAACAATGGCTCGTCACCGAGCAGCGACGCGGCGGAATCTGACGTTACCGCCTGCACGGTGGTGGCCATGCCGCCATAACCCCGACTGATGATCCCCGGCCGCCAGCCTGCTTCACGCAGGCGCTCAACGAGCCAGAGCACGAGCGGTGTCTTGCCGCTGCCACCGACGGTCAGATTGCCAACCACAATGACCGGTACCGGCAAGCGATACGAGCGCAGCACAGCGCAGTGATAGAGGCCACGGCGCACGCCGACGAGCAGTCGAAACAAGCAGGAAAAGGGTACCAGTGGCAGAAGTACCGGGGCCAGCCGTCGCTGGTACCACAGGTGAGTCAGGCGCTGTGCGAAGCCGGCAGGACGCATCGGCAACGCAGCGCCATCAGTGTGGCGATTGTGTGGCAAACGAAATATGCGGGTAGCCGGCGGTCTGCGCGGCCTGCATGATATCGACCACGCTCTGATGCGTCGCTTTGGCATCGGCATTGATGACAATGACCGGGTCCTTGTTCTCACCGGCAGCGCGGCGCAGGGCTTCGCTGATTGATTTCACATCGGTCGCCGCCAGCGGCGCTTTGTTGACCAGGACCTGCCCATTCGCCGTCACGGCAACGCTGACTTCATTGGGTTGCTCAGCCTGTTTGCTGGAGTCGGCGGTTGGCAGATTGATTTCCAGACCGGAGAACTTGGCGTAAGTGGTGGTGAGCATCAGGAAGATGATGATCACCAGCAGTACGTCAATCAAGGGGATCAGATTGATCTCTGGCTCATCGTGTCCACGACCGCGTTGAAAATTCATACCCTGCTCCTCAAGCCTTGCGCTCGCCAGTCAATACCTCGACCAGACGCACGGCCTGCTGCTGCATTTCGATCACGAAGCCATTGACCAGAGCACGGAAATGGCGCCAGAAAATCATTCCCGGAATGGCGATGATCAAGCCAAACCCGGTGTTGTAAAGCGCCACCGAAATGCCGTGGGCCAGTTGCATCGGATTGGTTCCCGTCGGTGACTGCGAACCGAAAATTTCGATCATGCCGACCACGGTGCCAAATAGACCCATAAGCGGGCTGATCGAGGCGATGGTGCCCAGCGTTGTGAGATAACGTTCAAGCTCATGGGCCACCACACCACCCGCTTCTTCAATCGACTCGCGCATGATCTCGCGCGAACTGCCGACGTTACGCAGGCCGGCTGAGAGCACGCAACCGAGTGGCGATTGTTCTTCAAGCCTGGCTAGCATCGATTCATTTACGCCGCCCTGCCGGTACTCGGCAATCACGCGTTGCAACAGACCGTTCGGTAACACTTTGACACGACGCAAGGCCACCAGGCGTTCGATGATCAGGGCGACAGCAATAATCGACGCCAACAACAAGGGCCATATGGGCCAACCAGCCGCCAGAATGATAGAAAACACGCTTTCTCCCCAAGGGTTTATTCAGCCGGTGACTTTAGCCTGAGCCGGCGCCAGCGGCAAGCCCTGTGCTCAAGTAATACTGAAATATCTTATCCACAAAATCTGTGGATAACTTTGTGGATCAATGGCGATTCCGCACCCTAAGTCCCGTTTTCAAAAGGCTTTTTTTACTTAGTAGGAAAAATGAGCAATACAATTAATCGTTAATAATCAATTGCTTGAATAAAACCCTTGAGCGGCAAGGATTTCAGCCCACCCCTGCGCTGCAAGCACCGCAGGGTGTGAATGAATTGACATGGATGTAGAATTGGCGCATGTCTGAACCCACTTCTTCCGGCACAAGCCTTGCCCCATCAGTCTCGGTCATCCCCGTTTCGATGCTTAACCGGCTGGCGCGGGAACGGCTCGAATCAGCCTTCCCGCTTTGCTGGGTCGGCGGTGAAGTGTCCAATCTGACCTATGCGACTTCCGGACACGTCTATTTTTCGCTGAAAGATGCTGCGGCACAGGTGCGCTGCGTCATGTTTCGCAATCGCGCCCAGCTTCTCGGCTGGCGTTTGGAGAACGGTCAGCACCTCGAAGCGCGCGTGCTGGTCACCCTTTACGAAGCACGTGGCGATTTCCAGCTCAATGTCGAAACAGCACGCAAGGCCGGGCTTGGCAATCTTTACGAAAAATTTCTCCTGCTCAAGGAGAAGCTCGAACGCGAAGGTCTTTTTGCTGAGGAAGAGAAACGCTCGCTGCCCGCTTTCCCGCGCTGCGTCGGCATTGTCACCTCGCAACAAGCCGCAGCGCTAAGCGATGTGCTGAGCACCTTGCTGCGTCGCGCACCGCAGGTGAGCATTGTGCTTTACCCCACCCCGGTTCAGGGAGAAGGAGCAGCCGAGCAGATCGCTGGCGCCATTCGCCGGGCAAGCGAACGGCATGAATGCGAGCTAATCATCGTCTGTCGCGGCGGTGGCAGTCTCGAAGACCTCTGGGCCTTTAATGACGAAGGGGTGGCGCGGGCGATCCGCGCTTGTTCGCTGCCGGTGATCACTGGCATCGGTCACGAGACCGACTTTACGATTGCCGATTTCGCTGCCGATCAGCGTGCCCCGACACCCACGGCGGCGGCTGAACTTGCCGCACCGGAGCGCTCCGCGCTATTGGCGCGCCTCTTTGATTTCAGGCTTTCTCTGCGCCGCCAATTCTGGCAGAGCCACGGTCAGCGCAGCCAGCACCTCGATTGGCTGACACTGCGTCTGCAACACCCGGCACAGCGCCTCGCGCAACAGCGCGCAGATCTGCTCAATCTACGGCGACGTCTTGACAACGGTTTGACGCAGGCTAGCACCCGTGGCCGTCAACGGCTTGCTGGCTTGACTCGCCGTCTTCTGCTGGCGCGTCCGGATAGCGGCCGGTTCGCCCGTCGACTAGAAACACTGAGCGCAAAACTGCACAGCGACTGGCAAGAAGCACTGCACGGCAAATCTGCCGACCTCACTCGCATCGCTGCCAGCCTCACCCACCTTAATCCTGACGCCGTACTGGCGCGTGGCTACAGCATCGTTAGCGATGAAGCAGGTAGAATCCTGCGTGACTGCGGGTCGCTGGAACCAAACGACCGGATCGCTGTCTTGTTTCACGCTGGACGTGCTAACGCAACAGTTACCTCGATATCCAAGAAGTAGTTCAAGCGAGGGCTGATCAGCGCTCAACCCACTGAAAACAACAGGCAACACAAGGAGAAGTCATGGAACATCAGCTGCCGCAACTGCCTTTTGCCATGGATGCATTGGCCCCGCACATGTCAAAGGAAACCTTTGAATACCACTACGCCAAGCACCATCAAGCCTACGTTACCAACCTGAACAATCTGATCAAGGGCGGCGAATACGAAAGCCTTGACCTGGAAGCCATCGTCAAAAAGGCGCCGGCCGGTGGCATCTACAACAACTCCGCGCAGGTGTGGAACCACACCTTCTTCTGGAATTGTCTGAAGCCCAACGGCGGTGGAGCTCCGAGCGGCGCGTTGGCAGCTGCCATCAACGCCAAATGGGGTTCCTTCGACGAGTTCAAGAAAGCCTTCCAGACCTCAGCCGTTGGCAATTTCGGTTCAGGCTGGACCTGGCTGGTCAAGAAGGCTGACGGTTCGGTCGACATTGTCAACATGGGCGCCGCCGGCACCCCGCTGACCACTGGCGACAAGGCTCTGCTTTGCATCGACGTGTGGGAACACGCTTACTACATCGACTACCGCAATATGCGCCCGAAATTTGTTGAGACGTTTCTTAACAGCTTGGCCAACTGGGGTTTTGCCGAAAAGAACTTCGCTGGCTAAGCTGTTGCGCATATTTCACGAGATTGAACTGCTGAAAAACAAAAGGGAGCTAACAGCTCCCTTTTGTTTTTCAGCCCTCGCATAGTAAGCGGCAGGAGCAGATCAGCCATTCAGGCTTTTCGTCAACGGCAATTGGGCTTGGTGCGCCTCGACCTTCTGGATCAGTTGCTCGGGCACGCCGGCGGCTTGAAACTGGCTTCGCCAAACGTCCAGCATCGTTTTCTCGTCCGGGTAGTGCGTGAGGTAACCGACCAGCAAATTGTTCAGGCGAACCTCAAGAGAGCTTACAGTGCTCATTCTTCATCCCTTAAGTCGGTGAATTCGGTGAGCAGATCGACGGGCTTGGCCACGGGTGGTATGCGCAGATCTTCCAGCGAGCGACCGCCGCCTGTGAGCATCAGCACCAGCGGGTGATGTAGGCGTCAGCCTGATAGCCACGCCCACTACCTGGCTTGGGCATCTCTTGCGACAACCACCGGGAAAACCCTAGTCCGCGTATGAATTCACCGAACAATGCCAACCCGGCATTCGCCGTCAGCATCTCGTCTGTCGCCTCAAGCTTGAACGGAAGCACCGTTTGTGCCAAAGTCCCCAGCCCCCCGCCTCCTTTCGTCAACCGATAGGTGAGTGTGTCGATAGCCTCAACTCTACCGGATCGCTTGTGAGGCGGGGGACTTTCAGCTTCTGTGTAGATTCAATCGCGGTTCTTGGGCAACACCCCTCTCTTGCCAGATCAGATCGGGTGTTTTGCTGTGTCGTCATAATTTGAAGTGAGGTTTTTAGGATGAGTGGGCCGTTACAACTGCCGCATGGCCCGTTGATGATCGATATCGCTGGCCTTGAACTGAGCGATCTCGACCGTGAACGCCTGAGGCACCCGCTGATTGGCGGACTGATCCTGTTTTCGCGCAATTATCAATGTCTGCAACAACTCAGCCAGTTGTGTGCTGAAGTTCATGCCTTGCGCTCGCCACCGTTACCTATTGCCATTGACCACGAAGGGGGCAGGGTGCAGCGTTGCCGAGAGGGATTCTCCCGCCTCCCGCCAATGCGCCGTCTTGGGCAATGGTGGGAGAGCAGCCCACAGGAAGCACTGGGCGCAGCGCACGATATCGGTTACGTACTCGCCGCCGAGTTGCGAACCAACGGGGTCGATCTTTCCTTCACGCCCGTGCTCGACCTTGACTGGGGGCGCAGCGTGGTGATTGGCAACCGTTCATTTCATGGCGACCCGGCGGTCGTTGTACTACTCGCTGCGCAGCTGATCAGCGGGCTTCGGCGCGCCGGTATGGCCGCCTGTGGCAAACACTTTCCCGGACACGGCTGGGCCGAAGCCGACTCGCATGTCGCCATGCCGGTCGACGAGCGAACCCTGAGCGAACTCGCCACAGATATCGAACCCTATCGCCGGCTTAAACTCGATGCGGTGATGCCGGCGCACGTCATTTACCCGCAGGTGGATTCGCGCCCGGCTGGCTTCTCGCCGGTCTGGATCGGCAAATTGCGTGAGGAATTAGGTTTTGACGGGGTGATCTTCAGCGACGATCTTTCAATGGCGGGCGCCAGCATCGCCGGCGATATCGTCGAGCGCGCGAGCGCGGCATGGGATGCCGGTTGCGATATGCTTTTGGTATGCAATGCGCCGGGCGCCGTGGACGATGTGCTGGAACGTTGGCAGCCGGCGTTCGATCCCTTACGCTCAGCGCGAATTGCGCGCCTGCTCCCCAGTGCTGCGCCACCTGTCGTGCAGGATGACCCGCGTTATCATGCCGGAGTCAAAATAGCGCAGATGCTTGCCGCTATGGGTTAAGGAAGCGTTTGCATCAATTCTGTGTTCTGAAAGAGGCTTGTGGAATCACTACAGGACTGGTTGGCCCACCTTGAAAGCCTTCATCTCAAGGGGCAGGGTGGAATCGAACTCGGGCTGGAGCGGGTCAACTGTGTCAAGGCGGTCTTACAGCAAAGGCAGGAATGCCCGCTAATCATCGTTGGCGGGACCAATGGCAAAGGCTCAACCTGCGCCTACCTGGAGGCCACCTATCGCTTTGCCGGCTACCGTGTCGGTTGCTACACATCGCCACATTTGCTCGAATACAACGAACGGGTGCGCGTCGACGGCGTGCCGGTTGATGATGCCTCGCTGTGCGCGGCCTTTGCCAAGGTCGAGGTCGCCAGGCAGTTGGTCGGCAATGTGGCGCTTACTTATTTTGAGTTTGGCACGCTGGCGGCGTGGGAGGTATTCGCCGCGTGCGAAGTCGAGGTGCTCATTCTTGAGGTGGGCCTGGGCGGACGGCTCGATGCGGTCAATGTCTATGACGCCGATTGCGCTGTGATCACCGGTATTGCGCTCGATCATACGGACTGGCTGGGTCCGACGCGTGAAGCCATCGGTTTCGAGAAGGCCGGCATCTACCGTTCTGGCAAACCGGCCATTTGCGCCGATCCCGAGCCGCCGCAATCGCTGCTCGATCATGCTGCTGACATTGGCGCCGATCTGCAGTTACTCGGCCGCGATTTTGCTTACTTTGGCGACAAGACGCAGTGGACCTTCTGGGGACGTGATGGGCAGCGTCGGGGCGGCCTCGCGAACCCGGTGTTGCGCGGACGTTGCCAGTTGCGTAATGCCGCGTCGGTACTCGCTGTCGTCGACCTGCTCAGACAGCGACTGCCGGTGGCTATGCAGGCCGTTCGCCGCGGGTTGCTTGAAGTGGACCTGCCGGGGCGTTTTCAAGTGCTGCCGGGTCGTCCGGCGATCGTACTGGACGTGGCGCACAATCCGCAGGCGGTGGCGGGTTTGGCTGACAACCTCGGCGCGATGGGTTTTTTCGAGAGCACGATTGCTGTCGTCGGCATGCTTGCTGACAAGGATATTGCCGGCACGCTGAAGACCTTGGCCGGAAAGATTGATGTCTGGCTGCTGGCCAGCCTGGACCTCCCGCGTGGTGCGCCCGCCGAGGCGCTGGCTGGCGTCGTGGCTGACGAAAAACTGGGCGGGAGTGCCCAATGCCATGCCTCTCCGGCAGAAGCCTTTATGCGCGCCGTCAAGCTGGCTGGAGAAAATGATAGAATCCTCGTCTTCGGGTCGTTCTTTACGGTAGCTGCTGTCATGCGCGCGATGAAACACCGTAGCTGATCCAAGCCACATCCAGTCATCATTTCCAACAACCTAACTTTACACAAACCGATGTCCGATTCTCCTGATGTGCATTTGCAGCTAAAAAAACGGGCCCGCCGCCGCCTGGTTGGTGCGATTGCGGTTGCCGGCCTGGCCGCTGTGGTCTTGCCAATGGTCATGGACGAGGAGCCGAAGCAGCAGGTTCAGGATGTCCAGATACGTATTCCGGGCCAGAATCAGACGCCCTTCAATCCGAAGGTCAGCAAACCGGCCGTCGTTTCTGCAACGGGCGAGAAACCCCAGACGCCTGAGAAAATTGAGCCAGCACCCCCGCCGGTAGCCAGCGTGGTCGCAGTGAATAAGCCGGCTGAAAAACCGCCAGTGAAGCCTGCTGAAATACCGGCCATAGCGAGTGACAACGAGTCCTATCTGATTCTCATCGGGGCCTTTTCCAATCCCGCCAACGTCAAGCAGTTGCAAACCAAGATCGGTGAACTGGGCATCAGGGTTTTTACCGAATCGCTTGATTCGCCCGATGGCAAAAAGACACGTGTGCGCGCCGGCCCCTTCGCCAGCCGTGAAGCCGCCGACAAGGCGCTCGCAAAGATGAAACGGATCGGCGTGAGCGGGGTTGTCGCGGCCAAGCAATGACGGCGTTCGATTACGTTGTGATCGCCATCGTGATGGCATCCGTCGCGCTGGGCGTTTGGCGTGGCGTGCTTGGCGAAATCATCGCGCTGGTGGCGTGGGTGCTGGCCTTCCTTGCCGCCAAGTGGTGGGGTACCGAAGTGGCGCGGGTTTTTTTCACCGGCATCAGCGATCCGGCGC
The DNA here is from genome assembly GCF_029255185.1 of Propionivibrio sp. Taxonomy (GTDB): domain Bacteria; phylum Pseudomonadota; class Gammaproteobacteria; order Burkholderiales; family Rhodocyclaceae; genus Propionivibrio. Next base: position 7,263 of record NZ_JAPUVO010000051.1, on the reverse strand, counting down.
TGCGAATTGTTGCGGCCTGGGTGGCGGTGTTCGTCGTCGTACTGGTGCTAATGGCGCTGCTGCGGCTGGCCGTTCGCGGCCTGCTCAAGGCGCTTGGTTTGAGTCTGACTGATCGCTTGCTGGGTGTCATTTTTGGCCTGGCGCGCGGTCTGCTCATTGTCCTGGTTCTTGTTGCCCTGGGTGGCATGACGACGGTAGTAAAAGAGAAATGGTGGCGCGAGGCGTATTTTTCTGCGCCGCTCGAAACAGCGGTACTGGCCGGCAAGCCCTGGCTGCCGCCGGAAGTGGCTAAACGAATTCGATTCAGGTAGGAACTACTATGTGCGGGATACTCGGGGTTGTTGCGACCACGCCGGTCAATCAGTTGCTCTATGACGGTCTGATGGTGCTTCAGCATCGCGGCCAGGATGCTGCCGGCATAGCCACTGGCGAAGGTGATGCATTTCACATGCATAAGGGTTCCGGCCTGGTGCGAGATGTGTTCCGCACGCGCAATATGCGCGCCCTGCCAGGAAGCATGGGAATCGCCCATTGTCGTTACCCGACCGCGGGTTCGTCTTCGGACTCTTCCGAGTCGCAGCCTTTCTACGTCAACTCGCCTTTCGGTTTGGTGCTCGCGCACAACGGTAATCTGACCAACACGGAGCAGTTGCAGGAAGAGATGTTCAGGCAGGATCTGCGGCACATCAACACCAATTCCGACTCCGAGGTTCTGCTTAACGTTCTGGCGCACGAACTGCAGGACACGGCCAAGGGCTTTTGCCTCGATCTGGATACCATTTTTGCCGCCGTGGCCGGCGTGCATCGGCGCTGCAAGGGTGCCTACGCAGTGGTGGTGCTGATTGCCGGGTACGGCATGCTCGCCTTTCGTGACCCTTTCGGTATTCGTCCGCTGGTCATCGGAGTTAATGAAACTGAAAAAGGCACCGAATATCTGCTAGCTTCGGAATCGGTCGCGCTCGATACCCTGGGGTTTCGCGTCCTGCGTGATGTCGAGCCGGGCGAGGCGATTTTCGTTGATATGGCGCATCAGCTACACCATCGCCAGTGCGCCCAGAACCCCGTGCTGGCGCCGTGCATCTTCGAATACGTTTATCTGGCGCGTCCGGATTCGGTAATGGATGGCGTCTCGGTCTACGAAACCCGTCTGCGCATGGGCGAGCATCTGGCCGACAAGGTGGCCAGGCAGATTCCCGTCGAGGAGATCGACGTGGTGATCCCGATTCCCGACTCAAGCCGCCCGTCGGCCATGCAACTGGCACAGCGCCTGGGTATTCCGTATCGTGAAGGCTACGTTAAGAACCGCTATATCGGCCGTACTTTCATTATGCCGGGTCAATCGACGCGGAAAAATTCGGTTCGCCAGAAACTCAATACCGTGGCGCAGGAGTTCAAGGGCAAACGTGTTCTGCTGGTCGATGATTCAATCGTGCGTGGTACGACCAGTCGCGAGATCGTCGAAATGGCGCGCGCCGCCGGTGCGCTCAAGGTCTATTTCGCGTCCGCCGCGCCACCGGTGCGCTTCCCCAATGTTTATGGCATCGACATGCCGACACGCAGCGAACTCATCGCCACCGGTCGTACTGATGAAGAAATTGCCCGCGAAATTGGCGCCGATGCCTTGGTTTATCAGGATCTGGAAGCGCTCAAAGCGTCTGTACGCGATTTAAAGCCGGAACTTGGCGGCTTTGACTGCTCGTGTTTCGATGGCCGCTACGTGACTGGCGATGTGACGACGGACTATCTTGACGCCATCGAACAGGCCCGTGCGGGAAAGATCGCGTCGGCCAAGGCCGATGAAGGCGATTCACGGCAGTTGCACCTGAGTCTCAAATCGGTGCGTTGAGTCACGATTGAATCGACGCCAGCCTCGCTTAACCGGCGACCTTTAGCCCGCTGCGCTTGGGGCGGGATAGATCCTCTCGCTCCTCGACATGACAGCCTAGCGCGGCCTTGATTGACTGGGGCAGCATGAACCAGGTCATCAGGCTTGATCCAGTGCAGATCAGCCAGAACATCAGAAAGCCTATCGAGTAGGTGGCCATCGGCGACAGTTCAACGGGTTGGCCAAGCAAAAATAGCTGCTGTGGATCAATCACGGTAAAGAACACGATTTCGGCAATGCCAGCGGCAATGAATGCCGGCCAGAGAACCCAGATAATATGTTTCATAGCGCCCTCTTCAAAAAATCTGCACTGAAAATCAGCCCGTGTAGGAGTCGCCATTCCCAAACAGGTTCCATCAAACCTCAGCACGTGGCTGGAATAAGGCGAGACTCAGGCACGAGGTACCGATAATAGCCATGCCGATCGTTGTTGGCAGATCCGGGAGTTGGCCGAAGACGATCAAGCCAAGCAGCATGGCCCAGACCAACTGGATGTAAAGCAGTGGCGAGAGCGTTGAGGCCGGCGTTTCGCGAAAGGCGCGGATCAGCAGAAAGTGGCCGACGCCGGCATTAATTCCGAGTGAGACGATGAGCAGGCCCTGGCTCAGGGTGGGCATCTGCCCGCTCCAGTAGCTCGGGATGGCGAACGACAAGGTAATGCTGCCGACCAGTGCCGTATAGAAAAGCTGGCGCATTGCCGGCTCGGTGGCCGAGAGCTTGCGTGTGAGAATCTGGTAGCCGGCGTAGCACAGCGCGCTGCCAAGGGCATAGGCGACACCGATACCGGCCACGACGCCGCCTGGCCGGGCAATCAGCAGCACGCCGCAGAAGCCCGCGACCGTTGCCAGCCAGCTCGCCAGGCGGACTTTTTCGCCGAGCAGCGGTCCAGCGAGCAGCGCAACGAGCAGCGGCGTGACGAAGGCGATTGCCGTTGTTTCGGCCAGCGGCAAGGTTTTCAGCGCATTCTGGAAGAGCAGCGAAACGCCGACCAGCGTCAGGGCGCGAAAGGTCATCAACCATGGTCGTTTAGTGACGATGAGTGCACGACCCATGCCCGGTGCGACAGCCAGCAGCATGATAACGAGGTGCACGACATAGCGCGCCCAGACGAGCAGCGGAATGGCAAAGACGGGGATCAAGTACTTTGCGGTGGCGTCGTGCAGTGAAAAAAGGAGGGTTGCTACCAGAAACAGCAGGATGCCGTGCAATTTAGTGTTCACTGGCTGAAGAAATCCATTGGTTCAGGCAGAAACGCGCACTGTCAATCAATTCCCCGGCGGTGAGGCCGAGCGGGCCGCAGCCTTCGGCGACCAGCCGGTCGGCAGCAGCGCCGTGCAGGTGTACGGCGGCGAGCAGCGCTTCGAGAACCGGCCAGCCTTGGGCCAGCAGGGCGGTGATGATGCCGCTTAACACGTCGCCGCTACCGGCTGTCGCCAGCCCTGGATTGCCGTTGGTGTTGATGAAGCAGGTGCCATCGGCTGTGGCAATAATGGTGCCACAGCCCTTGAGCGCGACGCAGGCCTTGTAGAGTGTGGCCAGTTCGAGCGCGGCGCTCAGCCGGTCGGCCTGGATGGCGGCTACGTCGCAGTCGAGCAGACGCGCCGCTTCGGTTGGGTGCGGCGTGAGTAGCGTCGGTGCGCTGCGTGCGGCGAGTGCGACCTTCAACTCGCCTTCTGCGGCCAGCAGGTTGAGCGCGTCGGCGTCTAGCAGCAGCGGCAACTGGAGTGTGCAGGCGTCTTCGAGCAGCACCCGTGCTGCGTTCGTCTGGCCCATGCCGGGGCCGCAGGCCAGCGCCGTGAGTTCGGTGCTCAGCAACTTCTGCGCCGTGCGCAGCATGAGTTCGGGTTGCTGCGCATCAAGCACTGGAGCGCGTGCGTCGAGCAGTCCGACATAGACCCGGCCGCTGCCCAGGCGCAGCGCAGCGCGTGCGGCAAGTAGCGCCGCACCGACCATGCCGGGCGCGCCGCCAAGGATGCCGGCGTTGCCGTTGCTGCCCTTGTGACTGTTGCGTGGACGTGCTTTGAGTTGGGCGGCAAAGAGGTCGAGGCCAAGGGTTCGCCCCGAGTCCGGCGCCAGGCTTCCGGCGTCAAGATCGAGTTTGGCGATGGAAATTTCGCCGCAATAGTCGGGACCATCAGCGGTAAGCAAGCCCGGCTTGCTGCCAATGAAACTGATCGTATGGCTGGCGCGGATCGTCGCGCCGTGCCGCGCGCCGGTATCCGAATCGAGGCCGCTTGGGCAGTCGAGCGCGAGCAGCGGGCAGCCGTCGCGGGCAGCCAGCGCATTGGCCTCCCCAATGAACCCGGCGTAGGGCTCGGTAATTGCGCGCGTCAGACCGATGCCGAAGAAGCCATCGATGATCAGCGACCAGCGCTGCTTGCCGGGAATTGCCGTGAGGAGAGTGCCGCCTGCAGCGAGGAAGCGCTGACGGGCGTTTGCCGCATCGACAGGCAGATTTTCTGCGGCGCCGACAAAAACGACGTGCGTGTCGTAGAAGCGCTGGCGCAGCAGACGTGCAGTTTCAAAGGCGTCACCGCCATTGTTGCCGGGACCGGCGAGAATAAGGATGGCCGCACCGCGATCAGCGCAAATCGCCGCGCCCAGATCGGCCGCGGCACGGCCCGCGCGCTGCATCAGCGGCTGCCCAGAGGCGCCAGCCTCGATGCGGCGCAGATCAGTGCAGCAGTAGAACGAAGTGGAGAGCATGGCCAGACGGGGGGTGTAAATCGACAGAGACGTCATTTAAGCACGATAAAAACAAGATGTGCGTATTAACATACCTTTTTGACCGAGAGTGGTACAGAACCGCGAACGCTCTGTGCGCATGAAAGAAAACTGATCGGCGAGAACATCAAGACGGTGCAATTTGGTTGGTGTCTTGGCGTGCCATTGGTCGATCTCCTTAGCTGCGACCTCTGGGAAGTGCGGTCAAGGCCGGATACTAGAATTGCGCGAACGTTGTTTGCGATCGAAGGTGGCTTTATGATTTTGCTGCACGCCTTCATCAAGAAGCAGCAGAAGACGCCCAAGCCTGATTTGGACTTGGCGAAAGAGCGACTGAAACAGTTAGGGAGGCGGAAATGAGCAATCCCCACGTTGGTAGCAGCTTCGACGATTTCCTCGTGGAAGATGCCATGCTCGAAGAAGCGACGGCCGTCGCCGTGAAGCGTGTCATTGCCTGGCAAATCGAGCAGGAAATGGCTGTGCAGAAACTTACGAAGACAGCCATGGCGAAAAAGATGCATACCAGCCGTGCCGCACTGAACCGGTTGCTGGATGGCACGGATACTAACCTGACGCTAACCACATTGGCCAGCGCAGCCGCCGCATTGGGTCGGCAGGTCAGATTTGAATTGTGCACGGCCTGACCTGAATCATCTCAACGCAAGGCAAGATGAAAACGATTTGGATATTGCTGCTGTTATCTTTGGCTGGTTCCAACGCTTCGGCGGTAGATCCAGCAGGCATTGGCGACGTTGATGCTCCCGTTGAAAAGTCAAGCCGGATGCTGGCGAAACACGCTAGCCTGGACAGTGGAAAAATGGAAAAGGACTTGCAGGGTCTGCCCTGGAAGGAATTTAAAGCGGTCGTCGAATCGGAGCCTAGGCTGAAAGCCGGTATCGATGCCTATGGCCCACTCGGATGGCAATTTGTTCAGGCCAATTACCGCAGTTACGGCTGGAAGAAAAATATTGACAGACTCGATGATAGGCAGAAACAGCATCTGGCTGAGAAAATCCGGATTGCCCAGAGCGGAAGATAACTTTTTTCCCCAATTGATTCTGGCCGACGTAAGAAAATTAAGATGAAGTATCTAATTTCCAGGCAAGCTCAAATGGGTAATCCACCCTGTTCAGGGGCCAGTAATCCAGTTCCCGTAATCGATGAAGAAGCCGAGGGTATAGATTTGCTGCCGGTACTTCGTGTTGTAGTCATTGGTGTCGGTAATGCCATTTTCTGCGTTGTTCTGGATATAACCCAGCCTAGTCTCGAACCAATCCCTCGACACTGTCAGATCTCCGCCAACGAGATTAGTCCAGCGCACATTGGTTTTTGTGTTTTTGCCGTTGTAAATCTTTTGGTAGCCGGTGTCTTTGTTTGTTTCAGCGCCAGCAAAGACATTGGCAGTGTAGGACCAGCTTGCGGCTTGCCCACGGTACATCAGATTGGCGCCGTTGTAATTGACCACTTGCCATCCATATAGGTCAGCCGGAAGATGTACCCAGGGATAGGATCGCTCTCGGACTGGTCAATCGGGGTGGCTGATGTATTTTTCCCAAGGAAAATGTCGGCCACCTGTTCTTTGGATTGGGATCCAATTGAACTTCCTGCGCCGACAACGACGACGACCTCCGACGTAGCAAGGTTGCTGGCGGTTAGACAGACCGCAAGGAGAGCAAGACCTGGAATGGTCGTGAGTTTCTTCATCATGTACCCTTTATTTCAGATGCTTTCAAATTGGAATAGTCGGCGGTTGTCGCAATGGTCGCCGTTCTCGTCATGCAAAGTGGGACAGATATGCTGAAATACATCCTTAGAATTCCGGGTTTTTCTTGAAAAACTCGAAGCATTTTTTGATTCTGAAGCGTTTGCTTTCATCAGTGTTGATAAAGGCGACGCCACAGATATGCTTTCCAGCATCACTGCGTTGCCAGATAATCCGTGCCTGAATTTTCATGGGCTCCTGCTTTACATAGTTCTGCATGTCATCGCTGGGTAGGTACAAAAATAAATCAAGCGGCGCATTTCTATCCACGGCCTGCGGGAGCCTCAGGCACATGCCAGTTAATGAAAAGTCGCTGCTGACCCCCTCCTGCGTATTGCCTGCCTGGTTTACACCGACCAGCAAACTGTTCTGCGCTCTGGGGGCTCGACGTTTCTCCTGCGCTACCGGTTTGATCACGTTTCCCTTGGTGAAAATGAACCCGCGCATGATGTCGTTGAGCCTATTGGTCACTGCGCGCAGATCATCCCCAATGGCCGACGTCGTATCGACTTTTGTGCCGCTTTCACGCAGTGTGGCAAAGAGTGTTTCTGTGGTTGAGTCAAGCAGGCCGAACTGTTCAAGTTGCTGCTGGCTTGCACTAGAAATTCCTTGATTGGCGCTTGAGGAATCTAATGCATTGACTGCCATGCCTTCGATGATCAGTGCTGTGCTTTCGGCTTCCTGCTGAGTGATATTTACTTTTTCGACCACGACATGCATGGTCGAGGTCACTTGCTGAACCTTGACTGTAAGCTTTCCGATGATGTCGCTGACCTCTGCGGCCGATTGGGTGTAACCGGTAACTCATAGAGGTAAGCCCCCGGCTTTGCCGGGGGACTCACCAAGGTTTGACCTTTACGACGGTCTGCGTGAATTTCTGATCTCTGCCAAG
>NZ_JAPUVO010000050.1 GCF_029255185.1 Propionivibrio sp. | reverse complement strand
TGCCCATGGCGTCGATGGTGACGATCACGCCCTTGAGCAGCAGGGCGTCGAGCAGTACCGGAATCGCCGTCAGTTCGTTCGATTTCTCGGCGCACGCCTCCTGCCCCAGGACTAGCCTGGCCCCGGTCGCAAAGGCGCTCACCAGATGCAGGGCCTGCTGGCCCGTCATCTTGCTGCGCCGACTGGCCTGGGTAAATTTGTTCTAACCATCCATCATTCCGGCGCAAGCGACCGTAGGAAGTGCAGAGCCCGGAATCCAGATTCGTCCATCTGATCAAGGTGGTAAAAGACCTGTTTGATAAACGAACTGGATTCCGGGTCAAGCCCGGAATGACAGTAAATCAATGGGTTAGCGATAGAACAAATTTGCGGCTTTCGCCGCAATGACGGCTTCTAAGCCGGATGAGCCGCGTGGCGAATGACGGGAGGTGTGAAATGACACTGGCCCCCTTCGTTTTTAGTGCGAGTGCCCGCGCTATTTGATCGATTCAGTCCGTTTCGAATCTGACGCCACCGCGTCGCTCGCCATCGCAACGACGTCCGAAGAACAGCAGACCTTTGCCTCTGAGGGAGAGTGAGTCATTTTTGATCAGAAGCTCAGCGCCCTCGTCCTGCATAATGCAGGTGCCATTGGTGCTCCAGTCGGTCAGGACGATGCGATCTGCATGCCTTTCGATCTGGCAATGTTTTCGGGAGACGAGAATATCCGTTAAAACCAGATCGTTTGACGGGGCGCGGCCAATTGTGAGCAGCGGATTTCCCTCGGTCAACTCCAGTGTTTTCAGACCCTGGTGCAGAATCAGATAGGGGCCGGTCGCGCTAGGCACCTTGCTGGCTGGCCAGAGGGCTTCGCCACCGTAGGCGGAAGAGGGTATCTCGCAGCGCCAATCAACCCTGTGTGTAGGCTGTTCGATGGGGGAGTCATCGAGTGGGCGTGTGAGCTTGCGCAGGTCGGGGTTGAGTTCAGCGACAACGATTTCTGAGACCACGATGTCGTCGTCGGCAAGCGCAAGTTGCGATGCGATTTCCCCGCTATCGTCGATCTCGTCACTGGCTCTCCGCCAGGCGGACACCTGGTGGATTCCGATGCGCAAGGCTAACCTTTGCCCGGGTGCCTGTGCCAGGCCCGCGCAGCGTTGCTGCATCTCGCAAGCGCCAAGTAGTGCGGCGTCTGCTGTCTCAAAGACCATCAACAGAGCATTGTTGAACAACTGATCGATCCGGCCGCGGTAGGAGGATGCGACCCGCTCTATTCGGTGCATGCGGCGCGCCAGCGGATAACCGGCCTGGGCATCATCGAACTGTGCGGAGGTATGGCCAATACGATGCACCTCGGCATGAACCTGATATTTATTTCGAATATTGCTCATGGCGATAACCCGTTGCCCTAATTGCGGAGTAGAAAACGGTAAGAGCCTTCATGATAGCTCTTTTTGCATTCTTTGCACGTGACATATAATACGTCAAGTGCATGTTTATTGGTTGTTATTTCCACAATGGCCGGCTGTCGAACCAGCGAAAAGCCTTCCCTGCCAGGTGTTGCGTTCCAGCAGGCGTGCTTCAAATAGCGCCGGGAATTTTGACAGCCGCATACCCCAGTCGGGTGAAACGAGTACGTTGGGCGGCACTTCGCTGCCCAGTCGCTGGATCTTGAACTGCGGTGGCAGGTGTTCGAGCACGTCAATTACGGCGTCGAGGTAACTCCTTGGGTCGAGCAGGGCAAGGCTCTCTGGCGCGGCGCGATACTGGTTGGCCAGCCGGGTGCCGCGCATAATCTGCAACTGGTGGAACTTCAGTGCATCAAGCGGCAATTCGGCCAGCGCCCTGGCGCCATTGATGAGGCTTTCGCTCGTTTCCAGCGGCAGACCGAGCAGCAGGTGCCCGGTGATGAACAGGCCACGTTTGGCAGCACGCCGGATGGCGTCCTGTGTGCAGGCAAAATCGTGCCCACGAAGGCATTCGCGCAGCACCTCGTCGTTACAGGACTCGATGCCGATTTCCAGCTCGACCATCGTGCGGGTGGACAGTTCAGCCAGATAATCGAGGATTTCTTCAGGCAAGCAGTCGGGTCGTGTGCCAATGACGATTCCGGAAATGTCTGGGTGGGCAAGCGCGACAGCATAGATTTTCTTTAATTTATCAAGACCGTCGTAGGTGTTGGAATAACTCTGGAAGTAGGCGAGGAATCCCTTGGTCCGTGGATAGCGACGGCGCATGAAGGTAATGCCGGTGTTGATCTGTACGGTGATGTCACGCTCTTCGCGCAGATAGCTGGGCGAAAAGCCCTCGTTGTTGCAGAAGGTGCAGCCGCCGACTCCGAGCGATCCGTCGCGATTGGGGCAGGTGAATCCGGCATCAATGGAAACTTTTTGCAGTCGCCCGCCGTGTTCGAGCTTTATCCAGTCGTTATAGACATGGTAACGGCGGCCATTGAAGCGGGCCATGCTTTCAGGGAAATTGCTCATTGGGGCAAGTTTAGCTGGTTTGTCCCTTGGTCGATTATTCGGGTTGAGAATAACCAAATAAACAAACAGACTTTGATGTTCTATGAGCTTTGACTATAGTGGAGCCCTTCCCGCTGTTGCCAGCACTCTTAAAGAATGCCAAGGAGATTTACATGTCCCGATTGATCCGCGATTTTCTGCTCGGCCTTGTTGTCGCAGGTGCTGTTGCCGCATCTGTGCCGGCATTCGCCGAGAGCAGCCTGCTTAATGTGTCCTACGATGTTGCACGTGACTTCTACAAGGACTACAACCCGATGTTCCAGAAACACTGGAAAGCCAAAACAGGCGAGGCGGTCGAACTCAAGCAGTCGCACGCCGGATCGAGCAAGCAGGTGCGTGCCGTGGCCGACGGGCTGGAGGCTGATGTGGTGACGATGAACCAGGCGTCCGACGTCGATTTTCTCGTCGAAAAAGGGCTGGTGATCAAGGACTACGCGAAGAAATTTCCGAATAACGCTTCGCCCTACACTTCGACGATGGTTTTCATCGTACGCAAGGGTAATCCCAAGGCTTTGCAGGACTGGCCGGATCTTGTGAAGCCTGGTGTGCAGGTCATCCTGCCGCACCCTAAGAGCACCGGCAATGGCCGTTATTCCTATCTCGCGGCGTGGGGTTTTGCGCTCAAGCAGCCGGGCGGCAACGACAAAACGGCTCAGGAGTTCGTCAGCAAGCTGCTCAGGAACGCGCCGCTCTTCGCTGCCGGCGGCCGCGATGCGACGACGACCTTCATGCAGCGCAAGATCGGCGACGTGCTGATCTCCTTTGAAAGCGAGGCCGAATTGATCGCCAAGGAATTCGGCAAGGGTGAGTTTGACGTGGTCTACCCGTCGCTGTCGATTCTTACCGAGTTCCCGGTTGCCATCGTCGAAAAAGTGGTTGACAAGAGGGGGACGCGCAAGTTGGCGCAGGAGTATCTTGACTACCTGTGGTCCAAGGAAGGGCAGGAGAATGCCGCGCAGAACTACCTGCGTCCGCGCGATGCGGAACTACTCAAAAAATTTGCGGCACAATTCCCGGCAATCAAGACTTTTACCGTTGACGAGGTCTTCGGCGGCTGGCCCAAGGCCTACCCGGCGCATTTCAAGGATGGCGGAACCTTTGACCAGATCTATCAGAGCAAGTAAGAATGAAAAGACTTGGTAGGTCGGGTTAGCGAAGCGTAACCCGACAGTTGTCTGAAACTAAGGGAAGTTTGTCTTCCAGATTTAAGGCTCAAGGATCAATGAAACGTGTTCTTCCTGGCTTCGGCCTTTCGCTTGGCTGCACGCTGGTCTATCTGTCGCTGTTGATCCTGTTGCCTCTTTCCGGTTTGGCGTTCAAATCGAGTTCGCTCGATCTCTCACAGTTCTGGAATATTGCCAGCGGTGAGCGGGCGCTTGCTTCGTATCGCGTGACCTTTGGCGCCTCGCTGCTGGCGGCCATGATTAACGCCGTGTTCGGTTTGATCGTGGCCTGGGTTCTGGTGCGTTACAGTTTCCCCGGAAAGCGTCTGCTTGATTCCCTGGTCGACCTGCCGTTTGCCCTGCCCACCGCCGTCGCCGGCATTACATTGGCGACGCTCTATGCCGGCAACGGCTGGATCGGTCGCCACCTCGAACCGATCGGCATCAAGGTGGCGTTCACTCCGCTTGGCATTGTCGTGGCCTTGACCTTCATCAGCCTGCCCTTTGTCGTGCGCACCCTGCAACCGGTGATCGAGGATATCGAGCCGGAAATAGAAGAAGCCGCAGCCTCGCTCGGCGCCTCACGTTTGCAGACCTTTCTGCGGGTGATTTTCCCGGGAATTTTCCCGGCGTTGCTGACCGGCTTTACCTTGGCTTTCTCGCGCGCCATTGGTGAGTACGGATCGGTCATCTTCATCGCCGGCAACATGCCGCTGATTTCCGAAATCACGCCGCTGCTGATCATCTCCAAACTCGAGCAGTACGACGTGGTCGGCGCAACTGCGTTAGCCTGCGTCATGCTTGTGATCTCCTTTGTTTTACTGCTCGGCGTCAATGCCCTACAGTGGTGGACAGCCAATCGCCATCACGGAACAGAGCGGGTGAGCCTGTGAGCACCCAGCGCATGGCCAATGCCGAGCCACGCTGGTTACGCTGGGCGCTGACCGGAATCGCCCTGGCTTTCCTCTTCCTCTTTCTCGCGCTGCCTTTGCTGGCGGTCTTTGGCGAGGCGCTGGCTGGCGGCTGGCGGGCCTTCTTTGCAGCGTTGAAGGATCGCGAGGCGCTGTCGGCAATCGGGCTGACCCTGTTCATTGCGCTCTTCGTGCTGCCTTTCAACGTCGTTATCGGTGTCGCTGCAGCGTGGGCCATCGCCAAATTCGACTTCCGCGGCAAGAGCCTGCTGATCACCCTGATCGATCTGCCCTTTGCTGTTTCGCCGGTTGTCGTTGGCTTGGTTTTTCTGCTAATTTTCGGCGCCCAGGGCCTCTTCGGGCCGTGGCTTTCGGCGCACGACATCAAGGTCGTTTTTGCCGTGCCGGGGATGGTCCTCGTGACCCTGTTTATCACCTTTCCCTTCGTCGCGCGCGAGCTGATCCCGCTCATGCAGGCGCAGGGCAAGGACGAAGAGGAAGCGGCCATTTCGCTCGGCGCCACCGGCTGGCAGATGTTCCGCCGCGTCACCCTGCCCAACATCAAATGGGGTCTGCTCTACGGTGTGATCCTCGCCAACGCCCGCGCGATGGGCGAGTTCGGCGCGGTGTCGGTAGTCTCCGGTCATATCCGCGGCGAGACCAACACTCTGCCGTTGCATGTGGAGATTCTGTACAACGAATACAACGCGGTCGGTGCCTTTGCTTCGGCGTCGGTCCTGGCTTTACTGGCCCTCGTTACGCTGGTCGCCAAGACCCTGGTCGAGTGGCAGATGCGCAAGGAAACCGAAATGCTGGATACGGCGCTGACGCCAGAAAAAGTGGATCAAGAAAGCGAAACAAGACCATGAGCATAGAAATCTGCGGCGTCGGCAAGAATTTTGGCAACTTTGTCGCACTCGACAACATCGATCTGAACATTCCTACCGGCGAACTGGTCGCCTTGTTAGGCCCCTCCGGCTGCGGCAAGACGACCTTGCTGCGCATCATTGCCGGAATGGAGACGGCCGATTCCGGGCATGTCAAATTTGCTGGAGAGGAAGCCACCCACCTGCACGCGCGCGAACGCCAGGTCGGTTTCGTTTTCCAGCACTATGCCTTGTTCCGGCATATGTCGGTGTTCGAGAACGTCGCTTTCGGCCTGCGCGTCAAGCCAAAGCATGAGCGTTTGCTGGAGGCAGAGATTCGCCGCCGGGTGATGGACCTGCTCAAGCTTGTCCAACTCGACTGGTTGGCCGAGCGCTATCCCTCGCAACTGTCCGGTGGGCAGCGGCAACGCATCGCGCTGGCGCGCGCGCTGGCCGTCGAACCCAAGGTGCTGCTGCTTGACGAACCATTTGGCGCGCTCGACACCAAGGTCAGAAAAGAATTGCGTCGCTGGCTGCGTCGTCTGCACGACGAGATGCACATTTCCAGTGTCTTCGTGACACATGATCAGGAGGAGGCTCTGGAAGTGGCCGACCGCGTCGTGGTTATGAACCAGGGCCGCGTCGAACAGATCGGAACGCCCGACGAGGTCTATTCCAGCCCGGCGTCCCCCTTCGTCTATCAGTTCCTGGGTAATGTCAATGTCTTCCACAGCCGGGTGCACGGCAATTGGGCCGATGTCGGGCGCGATGTCAGCGCTGCGCCGCCCGACGGCGAAGCCATGGCCTTTGTTCGCCCACATGATATCGACATCGAACATGGTCCGATGACTGGGGGGCTAGAGGCCACGGTGCAGGACGTTCATGCCATCGGGCCGTTGGTGCGGGTTGAACTGGCCCATGCCTCCGAGTTGATCGAGGTCGAATTGACGCGCGAGCGCGCCACGGTCCTCAATCTGGCCAAGGGTCAGCAAGTGTGGCTCAAGCCGCGCCAGGTCAAGGTGTTTGCCGTTCCAGGTTCGGTATTGGAAGAGTACGGTTCGGGAATTTGACCAGCACTACAATGGCGCCGCTGTCAGCGGGTGTGGGTATCAGTCCGCGGGTCTGGGATTGGTTGACGGTAGTACAACGGGGACGGGAGAGAGGGGTTTATATGAAAGTGCAAGGATTTACAACGTCGATTCTGCACTCGGATCGTAGCTCCACAATTGAGCATGGGGCACTCCACAAGCCACTGCATGTGTCTGTTGCCTATGGCTACCATCACACTCGCGACCTGGCCGCCGTATTCCAGGGGAGTAGCCAGGGATATGCATACGGGCGGCAAGGCAACCCGACGACCGATGCGCTTGAGACGAAGGTCACCGCGATGGAGGGGGGCATCGCAACAGTGTGTTTCTCTACCGGCATGGCCGCACTTGGCGCGGCGTTCCTCGCGCTGTTGCGCTCGGGCGATCACGTCGTCGCGTCTCAGTTCTTGTTCGGTAATACCAACAGTTTGCTGAATACGCTTGCCGACCTTAACCTATCAATAAGCTTTGTCGACGCAACCGACGTGCGTAATGTGGAAGGCGCGCTTACCGAGCGCACACGGCTCGTGTTTGTCGAAACAATCGCCAATCCGCGTACACAGATTGCTGATCTTGCTCGCATCGGCGAACTATGCCGTGCGCGTGGCATGCTCTACGTCGTCGATAACACCATGACATCTCCGTGGCTCTTCAAGCCGAAGGAGGTCGGCGCAGGACTCGTCGTCAATTCGCTCACAAAGTATATTGGCGGGCATGGCAACGCACTGGGTGGCAGCGTCACCGACACGGGCCTCTTCGACTGGACGCGCTTTCCGAATATCGCCCAGAATTACCGCAGCAGACCACCGGCGTTGTGGGGCGTTACGCAGTTGCGCAAAAAGGGCCTACGCGACATGGGCGGAACGCTTGCCGCCAGCGAAGCGCATCATTTGTCAGTCGGTGCGGAGACACTTGCTCTTCGAATGGAACGCCAGTGTGCCAACGCCAGGGCGCTCGCAGCTCTCCTGTCTGCTCACCCTCACGTTAAGGTAGTTCACTATCCTGGATTGCCCACACATCCCCAACATGAGTTCGCCCGGGCATGGTTTCGCAATTTCGGCGCGCTACTTTCCTTTGAGCTTTCCGAAGAAATCAATCCTTTCGATTTCCTTGACCGACTTTCAATTGCTGTAATCTCGTCGAACCTCGGGGACAACCGTACGCTTGTGATCCCGGTCGCCCACACCATTTTCTGGGAAATGGGTGCCGAACGTCGGGCTGAGATGGGAATAGCGGAGTCGCTAATCCGGGTCTCGGTGGGCATTGAGGACGAGGCCGATCTTATCGGGGACTTCAAGCAGGCATTGGGGTAGTGGCCGTCATTTGGGTGTCTCGCTCTTCTCCCGCTTGATCAGACTTATCTCGCCATCGCCCTCAAGGTACATTCGCTTGACCAGTGCGATGTCATCGACGCCCTCCTGCCGGATTTTCGCGCCCAATTCTTCGTCGGTAATGAACTCGCGCCGCATGTTCCGCCGAAGCATCTTGCCGTCGCGGACCAGGCACACCCGGTGTGCCGATGTGAAGCGCGCGACAGCAGGAAGGTGGAAGCTTAGGAAGTCCAGCAGGTAGCTCCAGAACACTAAGGTCGCGATTAGCACCATGCCGTCGGTCGTCGAAGTGGCGCCTCCGATCATCGCATTCTGTGCCGCGTCACCGAGGATCACCACAAACAGAAAATCGCTAACCCCGAGCGCACCGATG
>NZ_JAPUVO010000049.1 GCF_029255185.1 Propionivibrio sp. | reverse complement strand
TCCGCTCAGCACGGCCCAACACCTCGCACAGATGCTCAAGATAGCGCTCAAACTCGGCCTCGTTTCCCATTACTTCCTCCTGCCAACATGGAATACCTCCTTATCGGCAGGATTTGAGATAACTTAACACAGTAAGACTAGATGTACAATGCGTCGGTGTATCGGTGTCGCGCATAACACTGTTGATCGATCAAAGGAGAAACCACCATGAACAAGGCCTTCTTCCGCTTCTTTTGCTTTCTGGAACGACTGTGGCGCGTTCACATTGTGGACGGCTTGATCCTTCGCTCATCAATTAAACAGTTCTACCAGGTCGCCGCGGGACACATTCTTTTCCAATCGCTGGCTGCCGCAGTGGAGTTGGATCTCTTTACGATCCTCGACCGCGAAGGGGCGCAGACCTTGCCCCAGCTTGCTCTGCGTCTGGGGTTGGAGGAACAGCCTTGCCGGGTTCTGCTGCAGGGCCTTCTGGCCTCGGGTGTCGTAAAGAAGCGCAGGGGGCGTTATGCCAACACGATAATGTCGCGCATCGCTTTTGCGGGTGAAGGCCCAAAGAAGATGAAAGCCGCGATTATGTGGCAGAAACACATTGTCTACAGGCCGATGGCCCGGCTGCTGGAATCGATCCGGGAATACAGGAACTGCGGATTAGAGGAGATTCCGGGACAAGGGGAGACGCTGTACGAACGAATTTCCGCTCATCCCCGTCTGGAAAAAATATTTCAGGACTCCATGCAGGAGATTTCTGTCCAAGCCAACGATCTTTTAGCGCGCTATGTCGATTTCTCAGACGCGCATCGAGTGGTTGATGTCGGAGGTGGCAACGGGACCAACCTTCTGGCCATCCTCCAGCGGCACCCTCATCTGGAGGGACGGGTCTTCGACCTCCCCAGCGTCTGCGAAAGGGCGCGGGCGCATTTCCAGAGCGATAATCCTTCGGCCAAATTGGAGGCGATCGAAGGCAATATGCTTCAGGATGAGTTTCCGGAAGGGGCGGATGTCTTTATGTTCTGCCACCTGCTCTGCATCTGGTCCAAGGCGGAAAACCTGAAGCTTCTCAAGAAGGCACACGACAAGCTTCCCGTCGGGGGCCGCGCAATTGTTTTCGATATCATGGAGCGAGACACCCAGGATGGACCTTTGGCCGCCGCCATGGGATCGCCGTATTTCCTTGGCCTGGCCACCGGCACCGGGATGATCTATTCCGAGGAAGAATATGAGGGCCTGTGCCGCGAAGCGGGGTTCACGGAGGTGCGCCGGGTCCGCCTTCCCCGCGGCCACACCGCCATTATTGCGACGAAGGAGATATGATCTCGGAGCATGGTGCCATGCGTAAGAATAGTGTCGTGATCTACCACAATCCCCGCTGTTCGAAGAGCCGTTCAGCCTGCGAGCTGATTGTCGCACGCGGCATTAACGCCGAGGTGATCGACTATCAGGCTACACCGCCGAGCAGGGAGGAACTGCGGGGCCTGCTCAAGAAACTCGGCATGAAGCCGGCAGAGCTCGTTCGCCGTGGCGAGGAGGCGTTTGCGGCGCACTATGCCGGCAAGGTGCTGAGCGACGATGGCTGGTTGGATGCGCTGGTCGCCCATCCGATCCTGATCGAGCGGCCGATCGTGGTACGCGGCGAAAAGGCAGTAATCGGTCGTCCGCCGGAGAAGGTGCTGGACTTGCTCGACGCCGACGAGTGAACGAAGTCATGCGGCGAATCCTGATCCTGCTGTTTACCCTAGTCTGCTGCGGTGGACTCAATGCTCAACAGGTCAAGGTCGGCGAGGTGCAGCGGGTCGCCACCCGCGACGGTGTGAGCGTGCCGATTTATGCCTATTGGAACGATGTGGCGCTTGCCACTGTAGTCCTCTTTTCGGGCGGCGCCGGGGGGTACGGCATGATCGCGGAAGATGGTTGGCCGAACGGTGGCAACTTCCTGATTCGCACCGGCAAGCACTGGGCCAGCCACCCGTTCAACGTCGTCATGGTCGGTCGCCCGAGCGACGGCATCGACCTTGCTCTCGGCGGCGTGCGCACAGACGACAAGCACGCTGCCGACAATGTGGCAACTTTCAAGGCCATCAAGCTTAAATCCCCGGCACCGATCTGGGTGGTCGGCACCAGCATGGGGACGATTTCGGCCGCTGCCGCCGCCATTCGGGATCAGGAGAACCTCATTGCCGGCGTCGTGCTGACCTCCTCGATCGTGGCCTACAGGGTTTCTGGAGCGGTAGCGACGCAGGAGCTCGAAAAAATCCGCGTGCCGACGCTGGTCTTGCATCACCAGGACGACGCCTGCTGGGCCTGCCGTCCGCACGAGGTTAAAAACATGGCGGGCCGGCTGAAAAACGCGCCGATCAGGAAGACCATCTTCGTCAGCGGCGGCCAGGGCGCAACGGGCGACCCCTGCACACCGCTGCACCACCACGGCTTCGTCGGCATGCAGAACGAAGCCGTTGACCTCGTCGCGGCCTGGATACTCAGTCCGACGGAATAGTCAGCTCACTCGCTGGCGTGGCTATCGGAGGCTGGACTCAATCAATAATGAATAGTCGGGCTCCCGTTGTTGTGCGGGAGCGATGAGGTTCTGCGTTGTCCGCGACCTGATAGCTCATTCCCGGTTTGAGTGTAAACAGTCGGCCGTCTTCAAGTTCGGTGTGCAACTCACCTTCAAGGCACAGCAGGATGTGGCCTTTGACGCACCAGTGGTCAGCAAGATAACCCGGTGTGTACTCGACCATGCGCACCCGGATGTCGCCAAAATTCAGGGTTCTCCAGTAGGCCATCCCGGTCGCACCTTGGTGCTCGGTTGGCACAATCTGCGACCAGTCGGTGGTGCCGAAGGGGATGTTTGACATTTGCATACACGTTCCTTTGCCAGTAAATGACTAATCCAGCCAGCTTGCCGGCGCGACAAGCACGGCAGGCAGGATTAATTTGTTCTAACCATCCATCGTTATTCCGGCGCAGACGACCGCAGGAAGTGCAGAGTCAGGAATGACAGTAAATCAATGGGTTAGCGATAGAACAAATTTACCCTGGATGCCTATCTGAGCAAGGCCACGGATGCTCAGGATCGGCCAGGGGGATGGACTTTAGTCAGGCGCGATTGAAACTGGATAATCTGTGCGCTGTGCCCCGACGAAGCGTTCAGGGCATTCAGGGTTTCGGGAGACGGGAGAGGGAGACTGGGGGTCTGCGCAAGGAAGTCTTGCAAGCCATCATTCATCTGATGGAAACTATCCCACATCAGAGCATGGATTTTAATGGTCGCACCCAATGGCGCACGCGATCGCCGCCGGATACCGTCGATGCGAAACTGGAGCTGGCGCAAACGACGCCGGACCGTTTCCGGCAAGTTATTGATGTGGCTCTCGATCAGTTCGAGCCGCAAGGCTTCGAATGACTGGGGGTTGTCACGTGCAAGGCACGAGAGCACGTCGTGGCTGGGAAGTATCGCGGCGAGTTGTTTGCGCATCAGCTTCGCTCCCATCTTACGGATCCTGCATCCTGGTCTCAGCGCTCAATAAACGCTGAACGGGGTACTCACCGACAGTGAACACCATACTGAAGGTAGACGGTCCTATAAGCATTCAGTTCCGGTCATTCGCAATACGCTATGCTTACTGCTCGCGGACCATCTTCCCGGTGGCCGCCATCGGATCAATCTATATGCCGGCACTCCATCTTTTAAATGACAAGGAGAAGCGCATGACCCAAAACAACTGTATGCAGCGTCTTGCCCTGTCAGCGCTCATGCTGTCCTTGATCGGTAATCTGCACGCCGCATCGCTACCGGCGGTTGAGGCCAGCAACGCGATGGTCGTGAGCTCGCAGCACTTGGCGTCAAAGGTCGGTGTGGACATCCTGAAAATGGGGGGGAATGCCGTCGACGCGGCGGTCGCTGTCGGTTATGCCCAGGCTGTTGTCAATCCGTGCTGCGGCAATATTGGCGGCGGTGGGTTCATGACCATCCATCTCGCCGATGGCCGTGACACCTTCATCAACTTTCGTGAAAAAGCACCGGCTGCCGCCAGCGCCACGATGTACCTCGATGCCTCGGGTAACGTCATCAAAAATTCCAGCCTGCACGGCTATTTGGCTGTCGGCGTGCCGGGCACGGTACTCGGGCTTGACACCGCGCAGCGTCGATACGGCAAGCTGACCCGAGCGCAAGTCATGAGACCGGCGATCAAACTGGCACGCGAAGGTTTCATTCTGAATCGGGGTGACACTGACATTCTCGACACGAGCATCGCGCTTTTCAAAAATGATCCCGAAGCCGCCCGAATCTTCCTGCGCCGCGACGGCTCACCCCTACAGCCGGGTGATCGGCTGGTGCAGAAGGATCTCGCCAGAACACTCGCCGCAATCTCGCGCAATGGCCCGGATGCCTTCTACAAAGGCACAATTCCGGTCGCCGTCGAGAGCGCCGCCAAGAACGGCGGCGGAATCATAAACGCTGCCGATTTTGCCGACTACCGGATCAGCGAGACGACTCCGGTGCGCTGCGATTATCGCGGCTACGTCTTTCTGTCGGCGCCGCCACCAAGCTCGGGCGGCGCCACCCTGTGCCAGATCCTCAACACGCTTGAGGGGTATGACATGAAGGCGCTCGGTTTCAACTCGGCCGCTTCGATTCACCTGATGGCCGAAGCCATGCGCCACGCTTTCATGGACCGCAACACCTTTCTTGGCGATCCGGAATTTGTCAGCAATCCGCTTGAGCGGCTGCTCTCCAAATCCTACGCCGCGTCCATTCGCGAGAAGATCAGCGCTGACCGGGCCACCCCCTCGGCTGATGTGCAGCCCGGCATGGCGCCGCACGAGAAGCCTGAAACCACACACTACTCGATCGTCGACAAATTCGGCAACGCGGTGTCCACCACCTACACCATCAACGGCCGCTTCGGCGCCGTAGTAATCGCTCCGGGCACCGGCTTCTTCCTCAACAACGAGATGGACGATTTTACCGTCAAGCTTGGCGTGAAAAATCTGTACGGTCTGGTGCAAGGTGCCACCAATTCCATCGCCCCGGGCAAACAACCCCTGTCGTCGATGTCGCCGACCCTGATAACCCGAGATGGCAAGATCTTCATGGTGCTCGGCTCCCCTGGCGGATCACGCATCATCACCATTACCCTGGAAACGGCCTTGAACGTGATCGATCATGGCATGACGCCTCAGGAAGCGGTCGATGCCCCGCGTGTGCATCAGCAATGGCTGCCGGACGAGGTGTATTACGAAACCCGCGGCCTCTCGGCAGATACCCTGAAGATCCTGCGCGACATGGGTTACAAGATGACCGAACAAACGCCCTGGGGCGCCGCCGAACTGATCATGATCGGCGTTCCCGGCGCGGCCGGCGTGCTTGCCGCCAGCTCCGGGAACGATGGCAGCGTGTCGGGCAGGGTTCGTCCCGGGTTTTATTACGGCGCCAACGATGGGCGTCGGCCCGCCGGTGCAGCTATGGGGTATTGAACGACAAACGTCTTGCAAGGCTTGAGTCGTTGCCACAACAGGGCGTGGCGAATTTGCGCACGCTGCGGTTCATCGCCCCAGCCCTCATTGCAGCACCACCAGCGGGGTGTCCTCAAGCCACAGGCATTCGGTCTGGATGACGCCGTGGGTGGCGCCGGTCAGTCGGCTGCGGGAGTCGTAGGCGTAGTGGAGGGTGCTGGTCACGATGCCAGCAGTACGTTCGTCGAGTTGACTCAGGCGGCCTTTGCCGTTGGCACCTTGTGGAGCCCAGTTCCCTGTCATTGCCATTGGATCCTTATCCCCTCATGCCCGTGCCATACAGCAACTGGGCAAGCAAGGGCACACCGCTCATACGCTCCAGCACAGCCGCCACCTCTTGCCGCGTCAACACCACTGGCAAACGCTGCGGCGTCTTGGCGCGCACCACGCCATCTAGCCACGGCAAGTTGATGTTCAAGGCGACAGCTGTGCGATCAGCGACAGAAGATGCTCTCGTGATACTTTTGGGGTGGCACGCATTGATTCATGTTCGCGTATTTGCTAACATGTGTCCATGTCCTTCGAGATCGAGTACTTCCACGAGCGGGTGCTACACGACATTGAATCGTGGCCCGTGGATGTCCTCGCCGACTACGTACGCTTGGTCGAACTGCTTTTTGAACATGGACCGAGTCTCAGGCTTCCGCACTCGCGTGCTTTCGGTGACGGGCTGTTTGAGCTTCGGCCTCGTGGTCGTTCCGGCATTGGTAGAGCGTTTTACTGTTTTCTCGTTGGCAAACGGGTTGTCGTCCTGCATGCCTTCATCAAGAAGTCTCAGGAAACACCCGACCGAGAACTGAAGTTGGCGCGAAAGCGCATGAAGGAGGTTTCAAATGGCTGAACTGAAGTTCAAGCCCGTCCGCCATTCGCACAAGGAATTCCTGGCTAAGGCAGCAACCCGCAAGGGGTTCATCGAAGCCTATGACGCCCTTGCCCTTGAGTACCAGGTTGCCGGCCAAATGCTCAAGGCGCGGTCTCGTGCCGGCCTGACGCAAGACGCCGTTGCGGAACGGATGGGAACAACCAAGAGTGCGGTTTCGAGGCTCGAGTCTGCTGGAAAGCATGCCCCGTCGCTCGCAACGCTCAAACGCTACGCGCAAGCTGTTGGCTGTGAGCTTCAAGTGAAGCTTGTGCGGCAGAAGGCGGCATGACGCCCAACCCGGCAGTCCACACGGACGCTGCGCGATAAAACCGCGCAGCGCCCCTGACCTTTGAATGTTGGGCACCGAGTCGTTTCCTTGATGAGACTTAGCGCGTATTATTTTGCCCATGAGTCCAACCGTTTTTCGTGAAGGCGGCTTCCGTTTCTATTTCTTCTCGCGCGAGGAAACGAGAATGTACGTGCATGTTCAAACCCAAAATGGCGAGGCCAAATTCTGCGTTGAAGTTACCAACATCTCCCAGCACGGCTTTTGGCTGTTGTTGGAAGATGAGGAACTTTTTCTTCCGTTTGCTGAGTTCCCCTGGTTTAGAGACGTTGCGGTTGGAAAAATATTGCATGTAGAGCTTCCTTCTTACAGTCACCTCTACTGGCCCGAGTTGGATGTCGACTTGGCTGTTGAATCTATTCGTCATCCCGAGCAGTTTCCACTGGTCAGCAAGGTCAGTGCCCAACCCGGCAGTCAACCGGACGCTGCGCGATGAGGCCGCGCAGCGCCAGTGACCTCATCTAAATACGCCGAGAGGGGACGCCTCAGACAGCTATGCACGCTGGGAAGAAACGGCGAGCAGCCTGCTTTCAGAGCTCATTCAGTAAATTTATATGAAAGGTTATGCAGGGACGTAAATCGGCGGGATGTCCATTATTTCTTCGCATGGCCGAGGCTGGTTTTTGCCTGTTTGGTTACGGCTCGTCCGGCTTAGGATTATTGCTTCAGCGATATGTCTCGACCAAGTGCTCACCCAAACGATGGGCCAGCGCCATGATGGTCAAGGAGGGGTGCTTTTCATTGAGAGCTGGGACTACACTGCCGTCGCAAACATAAAGATTCGTGGCGCCAAAGACCTTTAAGTTTTTGTCCACCACGCCTCGGTCCGCGTTTGGCGCCATGCGGCAGGTGCCTACGTAATGCACCCCGGTTCCTGGCGGTGACGGAATCAAATTGGCTACGTAACCGCTTGCATTCCTCAGCATCTTGCGCGCCAGTGCGGCCAGCATCAAGGTGTATTCGATCTCTCTTTCCGCCATCTCGTATTGAATTTGCACGAGGCGCTGGGCAAAGCGATCAACGCTTTTGGCTAAGACGACTCGGTTTTCGCGCCGGGGTATGGCCGGGGCAAAGAACATCAAGGCCACCGTGCTTTTATAGATTTGCCGGGCAATAGTTTCGCGAAGGAAGTGCGGCATGGACTGTAGTTCAGTCAAATAGTATGGAATCTGCGCGTAGGTGGACCAATAAAACTGCCCAACGAATTGAACGGGGCGGCCTTGAGCGTTGATGTGACCACCAAGCATGACATGGTCACCATACCCTTTATCCGCAGTCAAGGGCTTGAACCACAGGCGAAAAAGGCTCGTTGCTACGGCGGTGCGCGGACTATCTTGGAGGTAGAGGCCAACCTGCTCGGTCCTCTCAGGGGAGAGAGAATTCAGTATAATCCTCGGCGATTCGATCGCCCCTGTACACAAAATAACAACGTCTGCTTGAATGCTGATGACATCGCCGCTCTGCTCGTCGATTGCGACGATTTCCGAAACGGAGAAACTTCCGGAATCGTCACTAACGGCGCTGTGAGCAATTTTCGTAACTCGGGCATGGTTGAGCAGACGAAAATTCTGCCGGTTTTGGATCTGCGGCAACAAATGCGTTGAGAACTTATAGACGCTCCCAGATCGGCAGCCCCGATTGCAACTTCCGCACGAAACGCATTGCTGCGCAGACTCCGCACGCAAGTCGACAGCTTTTCGGGTCGCGAGACAGAATAGATCCGGCCCGAATAACTTTGCGTTGCCATCGAGGAAAACGCGATCAGGATACCGTTGGCCTCGGGGTGGAAGGAACGAACCGTCCGGAAATTGATTCAGACGATCATGTTCGCCGATCACGTGCGCAAGCGTCTCAACTGCAGCATAGTGGGGCGCCAGGTCGGTGTAGGCAATAGGCCATTCGCATTCTTTGTTGTACGAGTTGCGGTTGGCGAAGTCGTCTTCTGAATATCGAAGACAAACACCGTTCCAAAGATTTTGCAAACCGTTCACATGATGAATCTGGCAATGGTCAAATTCTCCCCGCCCGGCCGGGGTTGAGCTCTTGTCTGCGGTATTCGCGACGAGTGGATGCGTCAGTGAAATCTCGGCTTTTGCCGGAAATCGCGTGTTCTGACGAATTCCGAAATGACCCTGCTGTTCGGGACTCATTTCGTTCTGGAATTCAGATTGTTCTGGAAGCGACCCCGAATTGATGACCAGGACATGTTCACCAGCCATGGCCAGGCGATAGGCGAGCATGCCGCCTCCGGCTCCAGTTCCGATGACGCAGAATTTAGCGCGCAGTGTCATGGTCGTTTCCCAACTGATCGCGCAAATGCATCACTGGCAAAATAAAGGTGTTCAAAAAAACTTCGTAAAATGCGTAGCTGCTCTTTGGTAAAGACTTTCTCAACCGCCACATTCGGGGCTGCCTGCTGGCGCCAAGTATCCCAGAGTGGGCGTAACTGATCGTTACTTTCCATAAGATCGGGGATACGGTGGGCCAACGGTTCAATGCGCAGCGCGTAAGAAGATGCCTGGCTAAGTCGTCTGGCGAGCGAAATAATATCAGTCATCAACGACATCTCCGTGGCATTTGTCATGCGCCTCGAATCGGCAAAGGCGCAAGAATCATCATCATCTGACTTTCTTTCTTTGGGGCAAGAAAGTAGCCGAAGAAAAATTCCAGGATCAGCGATGGATGCTTCAGGAAAAGACTGGCGGGAGGCGGTTCAAACAACGCATCGAAATCGTTACCCCTGAACCGCACAAAAGCTTCGATGAATGACCAGGACGTCCCAGGCTGCCAGGAATCAACAAAATACCTGGCGTAGAACGCGACGGGTTCCAGACCTTCTTTCCGGCCAAGATCCACCAGCCCCTGTCGGCTCAGAATATGTCGATGATAGGGCACATGAAGTTCGTGAATGAAATCCTCGGCACTCTCCAGGATAATGCCGTCGGCATTTGGTGTTTGAATGCACAAACGGCCAGCAGGATTTAAAAAGTTCAGCATGAGACCGATAAACGCCCTCGGCTCTTCAACATGCTCGATGACATCGATGGCAATCACCCAGTCGTATTTCTCCTGGAGAACACCCGGATCATTAAATCGCATCGCATACGGGTCGTAGCCGACGATCTGGGTGTAGCCACGCTCTTTGAGAAACTCCAAAAAATGCCCATTGCCACAGCCGTAGTCGAGAATGCGGCATGCTTTTCTCAATCCCGCGCGAACGAGGCGCTCAAGAAAGATCCGGTACCAGGCTCGGCTGAAATAATCGAGCCTGGCATGGTGCATCGGATAGTCTTGGTAATAATCAGCCAGGTTCTCCACCTGCCCTGTATGCAGCGATCGGCAATGACCACAGCGCCACACCAAAAATTTCTGTTCTCGATAGCGCCGAATGTTCGAGCGCACGAGAGTCGTCTCCAACGCAGGACCGCTCTGGCCACAGACCGCACAGGAACCCTGTTTCTCGAACTCCGATGGAGTGCGGGCGTCTGCCGACATTGTGCTAAGTTTCACGCTTTAACCCCCATGCTTTTAGAATATCTGCACAAAGTGCGTTTTACGGCCGTGATTGTGCGCCGCCAGCAGGTTTGACCGCTACAGCATTGAGCAGGGTCTCTTCCCGGTTTTGTGGAACCGGGATGCCTATCCATTCCAGAAAACCAAGATCCGGGCGGCTCCACCACAGATATGGCATTGAAAGCCTCTCGTCAGGCAAATCAAATCCGGCGCTGCGAATGATGGCAAGATACTCTTCAGCCGTTTTCTGTACTTCCATCGGATGGCGAAATAACAGTCTGATCGGCAGTGAGTGGATATAGCGTCGTGTTGATTCGGCAAACAGCAAAATGCCGCCCGGCTTGAGAATACGGAAGAACTCTGCCATCGCGGCGTCCTGCTCGATGATGTGGTGAAATGTCTGATGACAAAACACCAAGTCGAACTCCGCATCAGGCAGTTCCATGCAGGAAGCGTTAGCCGAGTGCAAACGAACCGCGCTTGAACATTCGGTTGCGGCTGCGCCGGCGCGCTCGATCAGACCCGGATCGGCATCCAGACCGATAATGGTATCGGGCGAAAAACGCTTGGCCAATTGGGCAAAAGAGTGGCCAAAACCACAGCCCACATCAAGCACCCGCCGATAACGACGGTTTCCTGACGGCATCAGGCGCTGAAGATCGTCCAGCGCCCGGCAGAGGACGTGGATTTTCCATGTGTCAGACTTCAGAAACCAGTTGCCGAATCGGGTTTCTTCAACGAAAAATGACGATGAGGTCATCGCACTCGTCCTTAGCCGTGTTTCAGTCGCTCAAGTTGTGGCTTGAGCTTGTCGACCGTGTCGGCAAAGTCAGCAAGGCGCTTTCTTTCCTGATCGACAACCGGTGCCGGGGCGCGGGCGACGAAGCTCTCGTTGCAAAGCTTGGCCTGCGCTTTGACGATCTCGCCTTCGAGCCGGTTGATTTCCCTGGTCAGGCGCTCGGTTTCGGCGGCAACATCAACTTCGATCCTGAACATTAGTCGCGTTTCGCCAACTACAGCGCTTGGTGCGTTGGCGTCATCCGGCAGGGTGTCGACGATCTGCATGTCGGAAAGCTTGGCCAATGCCTTGATGTAGGGCGCGAAGCGGGTCAGTGATTCGGTGTTGCCGCTGGCGATCAGCGGGACCCTGAGCGCTGGCGAGAGGCTCATTTCGCCGCGCAGGTTACGGCAGGCGTAGGCCAGATCCTTGAGTTGCTGAACACAAGCTTCGCTGGCTTCGTCGATTTTCTCGGGTTGTGCCTGCGGATAAGCCGCTTGCATTACCGAGTCATGCGTCTTTTTGCCAGCAAGCGGGGCGACGGTTTGCCATAGTTCTTCGCTGATGAAGGGAATCAGCGGGTGCGCCAGGCGTAGTACGGTTTCCAGAACACGAATCAGCGTGCAGCGGGTGGCGCGAGCTTCCTGCTCCGTGCCATTTTGCATCTGCACCTTGGCCAACTCCAGATACCAGTCGCAGAATTCATCCCAGACGAATTCGTAGATTTCGCGCGCCAGCAGATCAAAGCGGTAGTCGGCAAAGTGCTTGGCGATTTCGGCTTCGCTGCGTTGCAGCTCGCTGACGATCCAGCGGTCGGCGAACGAAAAGCCTGGTTCGGACGTGCCGGCGTCTATGCCAAGATCATGGCCGTCGGTATTCATCAGCACGAAACGGGTGGCGTTCCATAGTTTGTTGCAGAAGTTGCGGTAGCCCTCGCAGCGGTGCAGATCGAACTTGATGTCGCGACCGGGGCTGGCTAACGAGAGAAAGGTGAAACGCAGGGCGTCGGTGCCAAAAGCCTGAATGCCCTCCGGGAATTCCTTGCGCGTGCGCTTTTCGATCTTCGGCGCATCGTTTGGATTCATCAGGCCGGTGGTGCGTTTCTTGATCAGTGATTCAAGGTCGATACCATCGATCAGGTCGATCGGGTCGAGCACGTTGCCTTTGGATTTGCTCATTTTTTGGCCTTCCGCGTCACGAATCAGGCCGTGCACGTATACGTGCTTGAACGGAATTTTGCCGGTGATGTGCTTGGTCATCATAACCATCCGGGCAACCCAGAAGAAAATGATGTCGAAGCCGGTGACGAGTACCGTCGACGGCAGATAGAGATCGATCGCCGGATTGGATTGCTGCGGCCACTCGGGCGTCCAGTCGAGCGTCGAGAAGGGCCACAGGGCCGAGGAGTACCAGGTGTCGAGTACGTCCGGATCGCGGGCGAGGGCGCCGCTGTAGCCTGCGCTTTCAGCCTGGGTCCTGGCCTCGACTTCGTCGTGGGCGACGAAGATTTCGCCACCGTCGCCGTACCACGCCGGAATCTGGTGGCCCCACCACAACTGGCGCGAGATGCACCAGTCCTGGATGTTGTTGAGCCACTGGTTGTAGGTGTTGACCCAGTTTTCCGGGACGAACTTGATCTCGCCCGAGGCCACGCAGTCAAGCGCCTTGCCAGCAATGCTGGTGCCATCTGCGCCGGGTTTGGTCATGGCTACGAACCACTGGTCAGTGAGCATTGGTTCAATAACGACGCCTGTGCGGTCGCCGCGCGGCACCTTCAGGGTGTGCTTGTCGACCTTCTCAAGGAAGCCCTGCGCTTCGAGGTCGGCGACAATTTGTTGGCGCGCGTCGAAGCGATCCATGCCCTGGTAGCGGGTCGGTGCGTTGTCGTTGATTTTGGCGTCGAGCGTCAGAATAGCGATGATTGGCAGCTTATGGCGTTGGCCTACGGCGTAGTCGTTGAAGTCGTGCGCCGGGGTGACCTTGACGCAGCCGGTACCGAAGGCGAGGTCGACGTAAGCATCGGCGATGATCGGGATTTCCCGGTCACAGAGCGGGAGTTTTACCGTCTTGCCGAGCAGGTGCTGGTAACGCGGATCGTCCGGATGCACCATCACGGCGGTATCGCCGAGCATGGTTTCCGGTCGGGTGGTGGCGACCGTCAGGCTACCTGAACCATCAGCCAGGGGGTAGCGGATGTGCCACATGAGGCCGTCTTCCTCCTCGCTCACCACTTCAAGGTCGGAAACCGCCGTGTGCAGTACCGGGTCCCAGTTTACCAGGCGCTTGCCGCGATAGATCAAGCCTTCCTTATGTAGGCGAACGAAGGTCTCGGTGACGATTTTCGAGAGGCCGGCATCCATTGTGAAGCGCTCACGCGTCCAGTCTGGTGAGGTGCCCAGGCGGCGCATCTGGCGGGTGATGGTATTGCCCGAGAATTCTTTCCACTCCCAGACTTTTTCAAGAAATTTTTCGCGCCCGAGATCGTGGCGTGAAATTCCCTGTGCGTCGAGCTGGCGTTCAACGACGATCTGCGTCGCGATGCCGGCGTGGTCAGTGCCCGGCTGCCACAGCGTGTTGTCGCCGCGCATGCGATGGTAGCGGGTGAGTGCATCCATGATCGTCTGGTTGAAGCCGTGCCCCATGTGCAACGTACCGGTGACGTTGGGTGGCGGCAGCAGGAGGCAGAAGGCATTGCGGTTTTGCGTATCAAGGCCAGCGGTGAAGTAGCCCTGGGCTTCCCAAGTGGGGTACCAGCGACGTTCGATATCTTCTGGTTCAAAGCTTTTAGCGAGTTCCATAGGGACAGCCGTGGATGATGACGAAGGCCGGCGATTATACCGGATCGCGCCGCTGCTTACGGCAGCGGCTGAAGAGCGAACCACATCGCGCAGAATCCAATGTTCGGATAAACTGTAACAAAAGGGGAAAAAGCCATGAGTGAAAATATTGAAAACCTGATGCTGGAACAGCTTAGAGCCATTCGAGCCGGTCAGGATCGGATTGAATTTGAGGTCAAGGAAGTGAAAACACGTATCAGCCACCTGGAAAACGTGGTACTGGGTAATCGACGTGATTCAGTGGGTGCTCAAGAGGATATTTACCGGCAGCAAACGACCATCGACAAGATGGCCGACCGAATCG
This sequence comes from Propionivibrio sp., assembly GCF_029255185.1. Taxonomy (GTDB): domain Bacteria; phylum Pseudomonadota; class Gammaproteobacteria; order Burkholderiales; family Rhodocyclaceae; genus Propionivibrio. Next base: position 3,749 of record NZ_JAPUVO010000049.1, on the reverse strand, counting down.
ACCGGATCGAGAAGCTGCTGCAGAACGTTTCAGCCTAAAAACCAGATCGCCAGAGTGTTGCTCCCCACTGGCGATCTGATGACGCAGGGACGGATTGAAAGGCGGATTGGTCGAGTCGTTGGCCACCGGCTTCGAAAAATCAGGCAGCAAGGATAGTTTATCCGTTGGCGGCAAAGAGTCCGTGGTGGCCAGCTTGACCGGATCAGTTAGCGAGTTCCATAGGGACAGCCGTGGATGATGACGAAGGCCGGCGATGGAACACGAATTGGCACGATCAACGCGTGTCTTGGCTGGCGCAGAGCTGCGGCAGGTCGTCGTGACTGAGTGGGGGATGAGTGTTCCAGGCGACATTGGGGCGCCAAGTTGCAGCCCAGCCCTGGAACTCAGCGGCCGGCATCGGGCACGCTATAGCATAGCCCTGTGCCCGTTCACAGCCCAGTTGCAGCAGCACCGTGCCGTGCTCAATCGTTTCGACTCCTTCGGCAATCGCCTGGAGATTAAAGGCGCTCGATAAGCCGAGAATGCCCTTGAGAATCGCTAGGTCATCTGGGTTGTTCAGCATGTCATGCACGAAACTCTTGTCGATCTTGATATGCTGGACCGACAGGCGTTTGAGGTAGTTCAGGGAAGAATAGCCGGTGCCGAAATCATCCAGTGAAAAACTGACCCCGATTTCATTGCAGTCCTCGATGATCCTGGCTACATGGCTCAGGTCGTCCAGCGCGCTGGTTTCCAACACTTCGAGTTCGAGGTCGAACGGCCGAATGCCTGGATGGGCGGCCAGCAGTTCGCGCAGGCGTAGAGTGAAGCCTGGGTGCTGCAATTGGCGGGCGCCGACGTTGACGCTCACCCTGATATCCAGTCCGGCGGCATGCCACAGCGCTATCTGGGTCAGCGCGCTATCGATCACCCACTCGCCAACCTCAATGGCCAGCGGATGATCCTCGATCACTGGTAGAAACACCGCTGGTGGCAAGAGGCCGCGTTCCGGGTGTTGCCAGCGAAGCAGCGCCTCGGCGCCGATCACTCCCCCCGTTTGCATGTTCACCTTGGGCTGGTAATAGAGAACCAATTCGCGTTCACTCAGGGCGTGGCGAATGTGTTCCAGGCTCGCGTGATGGCCGCGAACGTTGCGATCCTGTTCGGCATCGAAAAAGTGGTAGCGGTTCTTGCCGAACTGCTTGGCCTGATACATGGCCTGGTCAGCCTGGCGTAGCAATTGATCGGCTTCGACTTCTTCGGCCTGCGGGTACGACGTTACGCCGAGGCTGGCCGAAACCTGCAGGACGACCTCACCGAACGTTACCGGATGCGCCGCCGCAGCGAGCAGACGATCGAGCGTCGGTATACAGGCCGTGACATTGACGAGGTCGGTCAGGACGGCGACGAACTCGTCACCACCCATGCGGGCAAGGGTGTCGCCTTCGCGCAGCGCCTGCTTCATGCGATCGGCTATGGCGGTCAGCAAGTGGTCGCCGGTTGCATGACCGTGTCGGTCGTTGATCTGCTTGAAACCATCAAGGTCAAGAAAAACCACGGCCAAACATGTTTCGCGCCGGGGCGCTTGAGCCATGGACTGGTGCAGACGGTCGGTCAGCAACAACCGGTTGGGCAACGCGGTCAGCGCGTCATAGTGGGCGATATACTCAAGCTGTTTTTGCTGCGTCTTGACCATGGTAATGTCCGAGAACAAGGCCACATAATTCCTGACCACCCCTTGGGCATCGCGCACTACGCTGATCGTCTGCATTGACGCGTATATCTCGCCGCTCTTGTGCCGGTTCCAGAGTTCGCCATACCAGTGGCCTTTTCCGATCAGATCACGCCACAGTGCCGAATAAAACGAGGGTTCCTGGCGGCCAGAACTGAGCAGGCGAGGGTTCCGGCCGAGCACCTCATCACGCGGGTAACCGGTGATACGGGAAAATGAGTCATTGACTTCAATGATGGTGCCATCGGTGTCGGTGATCAGGATGCCTTCGCGGGCATGGGTGAAGACGTTGGCGGCGAGCCGGAGCTTCTCTTCGGCCTGCTTGCGCTCGGTGATATCCAGGAATTCCGCCGCCCGGGCAGTGTGCCCTTTGTAGGAAATATCACGGCTGTGAATGCTGATGTGGTAGCGTCTGCCATCCTTGCATAAGCCAACGACATCGTAATATTTCTCTAAACCAGAACGTATATTCTGCGCGACCAATTCACGTGACTCAGGTGCAATAAGCCAGATGCAATCCATGCCGACAAGCTCGTCGATGTCGTAACCAGAAATTTCTGCAAGAGCTTGATTGCAGACCAGAATTACTCCTTTCCGATGGATGAATATGGCGCTGCGAGAGGCCTCATCAAATGCTCGAAATCGTTCTTCGCTTCCGCGCAAATCTGACTCGCGGTGTCTCAGGATTTCCAGCAGGCGGTTGAAACCACCGATCAGTTGGCCGATTTCATCGTCATTGGTGGATAAGGACCGTGGGATCCGACCAGAAGCGGACAGTGCATCGGCTGCAAGCAGCAGCGGGGAAAGCTGGCGCGCCACCGCCCACCAGATCAGCCAGCCTGCGAGAACGGTGAGGACGATGGTCGCCAACAGCATGCGCTGTTGCAACTTTCGAACTGGGGAAAAGGCTTCGGCCGTCGGCAATTCGGCCATCAGGAACCAGCCCGCTACAGGGATTCTGCTGGCCGAGATTAATACCTCGACGCCCTGTGAATTGATGATGATATCCGTCCCCTCCTGACCCGCGATGAATCGATCGATTTTCGGGTTGATGCCAAGTGGAGTGAAGGGTTCCATGACGCGATTCTTGTCGGAGGCAGTGACAATCATCCCGCCCTGTGGCTCGACCAGCAGATAGCCGCCGCTCAGACCATAGCGGCCCGTGCTGAGATGATCAAGGAAGTTGGGCGCGTCGAGCCTGGTCACTCCTGCCAGGATGCCGATCACCTTGCCCTGCGCATCGCTAATCGGCACCGTCATGACAAAAACCGGCGCCAAGGCCCGCTTGCCGATGACCGGCCTACCGATCATCGAGATCCCCTGGCTCAGCGGGGTCGCAATGTAATCCCGATCGATATAGTTGACGCCGAGACGTCGAGCGCTCAAGGGGAAATCAGCAATCGCCGTGCCGTCAAGCCCAGTGGCATAAACTCCGCCGTTGAACAGGGTTTGCAACTCCAGTCTTTGCTCGATCAGCGACTGCATGGCAGCCGGCCCTGACTGCATGGCCCCCACTGATGACCGGGCAACCTTGTTCAGTGCTTCGAGTCGGTCCTCCAGTTCGCGGTTGACCAGTGCGGCGATCATAGAAATCGTCGTAAATTGCTCTTCACCCAACAGCCGCTGCATGTCCTTATACAACATTTGACTGGTGTAAAACGAGAGCGTCCACAGGCTTAGCAGGAAGATGCCAAGCGTGACAAAGGTAATCTTCGTTTTGAGTGATCGCCGCCGAAATCGCGTCCAGTTCATGCACATGTCCACCATCGACAGGATATTCATGTCGACAAAATGATATCGAATCTTCAGTTTCTGAAGTCACGGATTGACTGTAGCAGACTCGCGCCTGGCTGACGGCAAACGAACCGGGGATAACTATATCGCACTCAGGGTGATTAGCCAGGGCAATTGCATCAAATTCCCTTTAACCCGAGGAGACTGGCGCGATAAGCATCGGAAGAAGCGGCGAGAATGCGACGAGTATAGATACCCCCTTTTTTCTTGGAGGTATCGAGGCGGAAAAGATTGAGGACGAGGC
>NZ_JAPUVO010000048.1 GCF_029255185.1 Propionivibrio sp. | reverse complement strand
GGCGCGTCAATGGACGTTCAAGGCGGTGGTGGATCGATTCGGATTCAGCGGGTGAAAATCGCCAATACCGAGTTCGATCAAGTGACCCAGCCCGACAACGATCAACAGCGTATCCTCGATTTGCTGGGCGTTAAGCTCTAATCCCCTGTAGCCATCCTCATGAAACAGTAAAATCGCTGTAACCAAGCGGTATCAAGGCGTTTGGCTTGTAGGGGTAAACAAAACGCGTCAAAATCGACACAGCGCCTACACGGACGCCGGACAACAAAAAGCCCCGGCTTGTGACCAAGGCTAAGTGTTTATATTTACTGGTGCCGCTGGCCGGAATCGAACTGGCGACCTTCGCATTACGAATGCGCTGCTCTACCAACTGAGCTACAGCGGCTCTGCAAGCCATCGGGCGAGTGCAGGGTCAGGATTTTAGCAGTGCCGGCTGATATTTCACAAACTATTTACGCCACGCCGTGCTCTCTGAGGGCCTGTGCGGATGCTTCTAATCCAGGCGTGCCAACTTGGACTTAGCCAATGGCGGATTATTGGAAAAGTATTTGCGAATGCCCGAGATGATGGCCTCAGCCATCTTGTCCTGATAGGCGTCATCGTTCAGGCGCCTTTCTTCCTCCGGATTGGAGATAAAGGCCGTTTCAATCAGGATGGACGGGATATCCGGCGCCTTGAGCACCGCGAAACCGGCCTGTTCGACACTCGCCTTGTGCAGGCGGTTGATGCCGCCGATCGCTCCGAGCACAGCCTTGCCCAGTTTCAGGCTGTCGCTGATCGTTGCTGTTTGTGACAAATCGAGCAGGGTGCGCGCCAGCATGGGGTCGCGGACGGCGATATTAACGCCGCCGACCAGATCGGCGGCGTTTTCCTTTTGTGCCAGATAGCGTGCTGCCGAACTCGACGCTCCGCTCTCCGACAAGGCGAAGACCGATGAACCATTGGCATCGGGCTGTGTAAAAGCATCGGCGTGAATCGACACGAACAGGTCTGACTGAATGCGACGCGCTTTCTGCACGCGCATGTGCAGCGGCACAAAAAAGTCGGTGTCACGGGTAAGTACCGCACGCATATTGGGCTCGGCGTCAATTTTCGCCTTCAGGCGTTTGGCGACAGCCAGCGTCACGTGCTTTTCATAGCTGCCGCCTCGACCGACAGCGCCCGGATCTTCACCGCCATGTCCGGGATCGAGAGTGATAGTAACCAGCCGATCAACCACCGGCTTGCCCTGGCGTGGCCGTTCTACCTTGATTGCGGCGCTTTGCTCCGGCATTTTTTCGAGCAACTGGAGCAGGGAGTCCGGCGGTTCCAGCGGATAGACGTCGAGTACCAGGCGATGGCCATACTCGCCCACTGGCGGCAGCACGAAGACCTGCGGCTTGACTTCATTTTTCAGTTCCATCACCAGCCGTACAACGCCTGGCTTGAAGCGACCGGCGCGCAACAGTTTGATATTGGGGTCGTCCGGCGCAATCTTGTTGGCCAGCCCTTCCAGCACGCTGTTGAACTCGATGCCCTCGAGATCGACAACCAGACGTTCCGGGTTCTTGACCATGAAGTGCGAGAACTTCAAGGGCGCAGAGTGTTCAATGGCCACCCGCGTGTAATCGGCAGCCGGCCAGACGCGAACAGCGAGAATTCCCGGACTGCGATCAGTGGCGGCGCGCCCGACCGGGCTGACCAGCAACAGCAGCGAGGCCCCGGCGAACTTGATTAGGTCCCGGCGCCCGGCATGCGGCTTATCAGTTGGCTCAGACATTTCCGCCCGGCCTCGCTATGGGCGACCAGGTCGAGAATACGTCCGGACTCCGGCGCTTGCGCTGCAAAGCGAAAGACGAGGGCGAGATCGGCCGACGGTACATGGTTGGCAGCCTTCTCAGGCCACTCGACCAGGCACACGGAATTATTCCGAAAATACTCGCCAAGACCGGCATCTTCAAACTCTGTTGGCTCATTGAAACGATAAAAATCAAAGTGATACCAGTATATGCTCGAAACTACGTAAACTTCAACCAGTGTGTAGGTCGGGCTTTTCACCGGGCCATCATGGCCCAGCCCGCGCAGCAGGGCGCGCGCCAGGGTCGTTTTGCCGGCGCCAAGGTCGCCTTCAAGCCAGACGACCGTGCCGGGAGCCAGCAATGGCGCCAGTTGGCGTCCGAGGTCTAGGGTTGCCGCCTCATCGGGTAGGCACAGCGTCAGCGTTGACGGGGCATGAACAGGGCTATGATGCAGGCTATGCACGAGAAGAACTCCGATATGGATGCGCTGCCTGGGGCCGCCTGGGGCCAGGTCGACTTTGTCGCGCTGGTCAAAAAAATCAAAATCTGGGGAAAGGAACTGGGCTTTGCCGAGCTTGGCATCGCCAGCGCCGATGTTTCCGCCGCCAGCCCCGAACTATTACGCTGGCTTGAACTGGGCCGCCACGGCGAAATGCATTATATGGCCAAACACGCTGCCCTGCGCGCCCATCCGACCACCCTGATGCCCGCTACGTTGTCGGTAATATCGGCGCGACTCCCCTATTTTCCACAGGCTGCCGAGGCTGAGTCAGTGCTCGCTAACAGCGAGCTGGGCTTCATCTCCCGGTATGCCCTCGGCCGCGATTACCACAAAACGATTCGCCTGCGGCTGCAGAAACTTGCCGAACGCATCAGCAGGAGTATCGCCTCTGACAAAGCCGACTCACCCTATGGTTACCGTGTTTTTTCCGATTCGGCGCCGGTCATGGAGGTTGAGTTCGCCCGCCAGTCCGGCATCGCCTGGCGCGGGAAGCACAGCCTGTCGCTGACCCGAGCGGGATCCTGGCACTTTCTCGGCGAAATCTACAGCACCCTGCCCTTGCCGCCGGACGCGCCAATCGGCGAACACTGCGGTCGCTGTGTGCGTTGTCTCGACGCCTGCCCGACCGCTGCCATCGTCGCACCCTACCAGGTCGATGCCCGGCTATGCATTTCCTATCTGACCATCGAGTTGCCTGGCGCCATTCCGGTCGAACTGCGTCCACTGATCGGTAACCGCATCTACGGCTGCGACGATTGCCAGTTGTGCTGCCCATGGAACCGTCTGGCCCAAGTCGGAGATCCTGACTTTGCCGTGCGTAATGGCCTGGATGCAGCGCCTCTGACCGAACTCTTCGCCTGGAGCGAGGCGGAATTCGAAAGCCGGCTGGCCGGTAGCCCGATTCGACGCATCGGGCACCAGCGCTGGCTGCGCAACATCGCCGTCGGGCTCGGTAACGCAGTCGGTTCACCAACGATTCTGGCCGCCCTCAGAGCGCGCCTCGATCATCCTTCAGCGCTGGTACGCGAGCACGTAAACTGGGCGCTGGAACGTCAGCTTTCGGCAACATCATCCTTCAGGGGACCGTCAGAATGACTCTCGATGCCTATCCGCACCTGCTCGCACCACTCGACCTTGGTTTCACGACCTTGAAGAACCGCGTGCTGATGGGTTCCATGCATACCGGCCTTGAAGAAGCGCCCGATGGTTTCCCCCGCCTCGCCGCCTTCTTCGCCGAACGCGCCCGGGGGGGCGTCGGGCTGATCGTAACCGGCGGCTTTTCACCCAATATTTCGGGGCGCGGCTATCCGCGCGCCGCGCAGTTTAGTTTTCCATGGCAGGTCAGCAAGCACCGTCTGGTCACCGAAGCCGTCCATGCCGAAGGCGGAAAAATCGCCCTGCAAATCCTGCACACCGGGCGCTATGCGTATCACCCGCTGGCCGCAGCCCCTTCGAAACTGCGCGCCCCGATCAATCGCTTCACGCCACGCGCCCTGTCGCGCTGGGGTGTGCGCAAGACCATCGCTGACTACGCCCACTGTGCCGTCCTCGCGCAAAGGGCAGGCTACGATGGCGTCGAGTTGATGGGCTCGGAAGGCTATCTGATCAACCAGTTCATCGCGCAGCAAACCAACCAGCGCAGCGACGAGTGGGGTGGCTGTTTCGAGAACCGCATCCGTTTCGCCGTCGAGACGGTGCGCCGGGTGCGCGCAGCGACCGGCCCGAACTTCATCATCATTTTCCGCCTGTCGATGCTTGATCTGGTCGAAGGAGGCAGCACCTGGGACGAGGTGGTGACCCTCGCCAAAGCCATCGAAGCAGCCGGCGCAACACTGATCAACACCGGCATCGGCTGGCATGAAGCGCGCATCCCGACCATCGCCACCATGGTGCCGCGCGCCGCCTTTGCCTGGGTCACCAAACGCCTGATGGGCGAGGTCGGGATTCCGCTGATCACCACCAATCGCATCAACACCCCCGAGCTTGCCGATAAAATCCTCGCCTCGGGCTGCGCCGACATGGTATCCATGGCCCGCCCCTTTCTCGCCGACGCCGACTTCGTTAACAAAGCAGCCAGCGGCCGTGCGGACGAGATCAATACCTGCATCGCCTGCAACCAGGCCTGCCTCGACAATATTTTTGCCGGCGCGCTGGCCTCCTGCCTGGTCAACCCACGTGCCTGCCACGAAACCGAACTGCTCATCACGCAAACAGCCACGCAAAAACGCATCGCCGTCGTTGGCGCGGGCCCGGCCGGCATGGCCTGCGCTGCGACCGCCGCCGAGCGCGGACACCGGGTTACCCTGTATGACAGCGCTACAGTCATCGGCGGTCAATTCAATCTGGCTCGCTGCATTCCCGGCAAGGAAGAGTTCAACGAAACACTTCGCTACTTCGACCGCCGCCTGAAAAATGCCGGTGTCACGCTCAGGCTCGGCCTGCGCGTCAACGCCGGTGATCTCGCGCCAGGCGCTTATGACTACGTTGTGTTAGCCACCGGCATCGTACCGCGCCACTTGGATATTCCTGGCAGCGATCACGCCAAGGTAGTGAGCTACATCGACCTCATCGAAGGGCATCAGGTGGCTGGCGATCGGGTGGCGATCATCGGCGCTGGCGGCATCGGCTTCGATGTCGGCGAGTTGTTGACGCACGCCAACGATGATAAAAGCGAGCTTGACCGCTTCCAGGCCGAATGGGGCATCGACCCCACACTAAGCGCACGCGGCGGCCTCAAACGCCCGGAAAAGAAAACGTCACCGCGACAAGTCTGGCTGCTGCAACGGAAAACCACCAAGGTCGGCAATGATCTAGCCAAGACTACCGGCTGGATTCGCCGCTCTCTGCTCAAGATGCGCGGAGTAGAAATGCTCGCTGGCGTTAGCTACGAGCGCATCGACGACGCTGGCCTGCACCTGCGCATCGGAGGACAGGCACGGTGCCTGCCGGTCGATACGGTAGTGGTCTGCGCCGGACAGGAGCCGCGCCGCGAACTCGAAGCCAGCTTGCGTGCCGCCGGTATGCCACTGTCGCTGATCGGTGGCGCCGACGTCGCCAGCGAACTGGACGCCAAACGCGCCATCGACCAGGGCACGCGCCTGGCCGCGAGCCTGTAGCACTGCGCTTGAAATGCTGCTCAAACCGGGACCAAATACGCCTGAACTTCAGCGCGCCACCGGACGCGCCGGGTTGCTACACCACTCGCTCCACGATCCGGCATACAGCTTTGCTCCGTGCAGCCCGGCGATTTCCATGGCCAGCAAATTATGGCAGGCGGAGACGCCAGAACCACATTGCATCACCGCCTGCGCCGGCTCGACACCGGCGAGCAGGGCAAGAAATTCGCGGCGCAACTCAGCGGCCGGGCGAAACATGCCCTCGGCATCAAGGTTGTCACGGAAGAAACGGTTGCGCGCACCGGGAATGTGGCCGCCGACCGGATCCAGGGTTTCGTTCTCGCCACGAAACCGATCGGGAGAACGGGCGTCAACCAGGCATAGCTCACCCTTGTCGATGTTTGCCAGTACCGTTTCGGTGCTGAGCACCCAGTCACGCGGGACAATCGTCTGTGCAAAGACAGCGGGGGCCGAACTTGGCAGATCGGTCGATAGCGGCCGGCCTTCCGCCACCCACTGACCAATGCCGCCATCGAGCACGGCAACGCGATCATGCCCCAACCAGCGCAGCAGCCACCACAAGCGCCCGGAGATCATGCCTCCGGCATCATCATAGACGACCACCTGGGTCGCCGGCGAAACCCCGGCAGCACCCAGCTTGGCGGCCAGCTCCTGCGGATCGGGCAAGGGATGGCGTCCGTTCCGGCCGGTCATGGCCGCTGAAAGATCGCGGTCCAGATGCAGGAAAAAAGCCCCCGGCAGGTGCCCCTCGGCGTAGGCTTTTGTCCCGAATTCCACATCCGACAACTGATGCCGACAATCAAAGACACGCCAGCCCGGATCGTTCAGATGGCTGGCCAGCAGCTCGCAAGAGACCAGGGGGGACGAACTCACACGGCATCCTGTCCGGCGTCCAGCCAGGAACGGGCCTCGTTCTCGGCGTCAAAAACGCGCATTTCGGCCTGGACGAAAATCTGCGACAACCACGCGCTCCAGGCTACCCACTGGCTACGTGTGAGAACCGCGATCCGCCTGAAATCATTGGCATGGGCACGAGCAAAGACAATGTCTTCCCAAGCCACATCGAGGGTGAAATCGGCCATCTCGCGCAGGTCAAAAAGTAGATCAACGGCCCCCTCGAACTTGACCTTGTCGTTGACCATGGCTTCAAACTCTTTGTAGTCCGCCAGGGTGAACTCGCCGTATACCGTGACTTCAACGCGTTTGGGCTGATGCTGGGTAACAATCATGACATTCTCCGTTGACGTTCTTCGAAGTGTAGCATCAGTCTTGCTCGGCAGGATTGGCGCGGGAAAAGATGGTGGCGACAATACCGCTGGCGACAATCAGCGCGATTGCCAACCAGGCGCCGAAAGAAAGAGCTTCCTGCCACAGCAACATGCCGAAAATGCTGGCAAAGATCACCGTCGAATAGGCCAGACTGGCGGCCATCAGAGTCCGCCCCCGCTTGTATGCACGGGTCATAGTCAGTTGGGCAAGAGTACCAAAGCCGGCAACGCCAAGCAGGAGAAGTCCGCCGTGCAAATTGATGCGGTGAAACTCGAAAAAGCTCATCCAGATCGCGCTGGCGACGGTCGAAAACAAGGAAAAATAAAAAACGGTCCGTTCCTCGACTTCACCGCGTTGGCCCAGTTCTTTGACGTTGTAATAAGCCAGCCCGGCGATCATTCCACCGCCTAGACCAATCAGGCCACCAAGCATTTGGTCGGCGCGAAAGGTCGGGTGCAGCAGCAGGACGACGCCGACAAAACCGAGAATCAGCGCCCCCAGCATTCCGGGACGCAGGCGCACCTTGTTGAACCAAGCCAAATAAAGCGTCAGAAACAGCGGCGAGGTATAGGCCAGCGTTACCGCCGTTGCCAGCGGAAGCATCGCAAGCGCATAAAAATAGAGCAGCAAGGAAACAAAGCCGCTAGCACTACGCCCCAGTTGAAAGCGCCAATGAGGGGTGGCGATCGGGATACCGCGCAGGCGAACCAAGAAAAACATCAACAGCAGAGAAATGACGCTGCGATAAAAAATGATTTCGGCGGTCGAAAAAAATTCAGCGGCGAACTTCACACAAACGCCCATGCAGGCGAAAAGAAAGCTAGCCACAATCATCCACAAGGATTGCATGAGTATTGGTCGGGAGTTGGAGGTGCAACGCCGGACATTCCAAACATCGGTAAAGTCAGACGGCAAATTCATGGAAAAGGGCATTTTAATCGCTTTCCAATTGACCGAGCGCCCATTCTTCGGCTAGTTTACCCCGTTTGACTTGAGCTTTCCCCATGGTGCGATCCAACACTGTCGACCCGGTCGAAAACGGTGCTTCGCCGCCGGCCAGACCCGCGGCGCACAAAATGAAGTATGAAGCGGCGCTCAGCGAACTTGAACAGATTGTCCAGCACATGGAAGGTGGCCTTCTGCCGCTCGAAGAATCGATATCTGCCTACCGGCGCGGCAGTGAACTGCTCAAACATTGCCAGCAGCAACTCAGTGACGCAGAGCGCAAAATTCAGGTTCTGGAGGAAGGCACGCTGCGCGACTTTGATGCCGATGACGGTGCAGCCCAGTGATTGCATCTCTTTCCGACACCAGCCAGGAAGCGCCCTTTCCTCCATTTCCTGATTGGATGCATGCTGTTCAGGGGCGGGTCGAGGCCACTCTGTCACGCCTGCTGCCACCTGCAGAAGCGATTCCGGCGCGCCTGCACCAAGCCATGCGCTACGTCTGCCTGGGGGCGGGAAAGCGGGTTCGTCCCCTGCTCGCTTTTGCCGCTGGCGAGTTGACCGGCGCGTCGCCAGAGCGGCTGGAGATTGTTGCCAGCGCGGTTGAACTGATCCACGCCTACTCCCTGGTGCATGACGACCTGCCGTGCATGGATGACGACGTGCTGCGGCGCGGACGACCAACCTGCCATGTCGAATACGATGAAGCCACCGCCCTGCTGGTCGGCGACAGCCTGCAAGCCCTGGCTTTTGAACTGCTCGCCCGCGCAGATATTGGGACGCCCCAGCGCCAGCTTGAAATGGTTCGCCTGCTGGCTCACGCCAGCGGCTCCTGCGGCATGGCCGGCGGCCAGGCAATCGATCTCTCCGCGGTCGGTCAGTCTTTGAACCAGCCTGAACTTGAACTGATGCACGCCCTCAAAACCGGCGCGTTGATCCGCGCCGCCGTTATGCTTGGCGCGCTGTGCGGGGCTCCACTAAGCGAGGAGGCCGGTATGGCGCTCGATCGCTTTGCAAAACGCGCCGGTTTGCTGTTTCAGGTCATTGATGACATCCTGGACTGCACGGCGAACACGGCAACGCTGGGCAAGACTGCCGGCAAGGATGCCGCCGCTGAAAAACCGACCTATGTCGGCCTGATGGGGCTGGAATGCGCCCGTGAATTCGCTGACAACCTGAGTACCCAGGCACTTGACTCACTCGCCATTTTTGGCAAAGACGCCCAGCGCTTGATTGCACTCACTGATTTCATCACCCACCGCAAGTTTTAGCCGATGACCCTGGCCTCGCTCATCGGCCAGAAACGATGGCTCACGCTGAATGATGCACACCCATGACTCCCTACTATCCTCTGCTCGATACCATCAGCACCCCAGCTCAGTTGCGCGAGCTGGATCGGAAACAATTACCGCAGCTTGCCGATGAATTGCGCAATTTCCTTGTCGAATCAGTCTCCAGGACCGGAGGACACCTCTCGTCCAACCTCGGCACGGTTGAATTAACCGTCGCCCTGCACTACGTCTTCGATACCCCGCGCGACCGGCTGGTCTGGGACGTCGGTCACCAGACCTATGCCCACAAGGTGCTCAGCGGGCGTCGGGCGGGAATGGCCAGGTTGCGCACGCACGGCGGCGTTTCCGGCTTCCCCAAGCGTAGCGAGAGCGAGTACGACACCTTCGGCGTCGGACACTCATCGACCTCGATCTCGGCCGCGTTGGGCATGGCCTTGGCCTTCAAGCTCAAAGGCGAAGCACGGCAGACGGTGGCCATCATCGGCGACGGCGCCATGTCCGCCGGTCAGGCTTTCGAAGCCATGAACAACGCTGGCGTCACCGACGCCGACATTCTCGTCATTCTCAACGACAACGACATGTCGATCTCAGCACCGGTCGGCGCGCTCAACAAGTATCTCGCCCGACTGTTTTCGGGCAGCGCCTTCAATGCCGCGCGCAAGGCTGGCGAGAAAGTGTTGGGCGTTTCCCCGTCGCTGCTTGAGTTCGCCAACCGGGTTGAGGAACACGTCAAGGGCATGCTGACCCCGGGAACGCTGTTTGAGGAACTCGGTTTCAACTATATCGGCCCGATTGATGGCCATGACCTTGACTCACTGGTCCCCACCCTGCAAAACCTGCACAAGCTCAAGGGGCCGCAGTTCCTCCACGTCATCACCCGCAAGGGCCAAGGCTACAAGCTGGCCGAGGCTGACCCTATCCTCTATCACGGAGTATCAAAATTCAAGCCGGACGTGGGTATTGAAGGCGGAAAAACAGGGGGCAAACCAAGCTACACACAAATCTTTGGCGACTGGCTGTGCGACATGGCCGCCGCCGATCCTAAACTGGTCGGCATCACCCCGGCCATGGGTGAAGGTTCGGGCATGATGCGCTTCGCTGAACGCTTCCCCGAGCGCTATTTCGATGTCGGCATCGCCGAGCAGCATGCTGTCACCTTTGCCGCCGGTCTCGCCTGCGAGGGGATGCGCCCGGTACTGGCGATCTACTCGACATTCCTCCAGCGCGGCTACGACCAGTTGATCCATGATGTCGCCCTGCAGAATCTGCCAGTGCTCTTTGCGCTTGACCGCGGTGGCCTGGTCGGCGCCGACGGCCCGACACACCATGGCACCTTCGACCTCTCTTACCTGACCTGCATCCCGAACCTGGTCGTGATGACGCCTGCCGACGAAGAGGAATGCCGGAAAATGCTGACCACCGCTTACCGCATCAACGGTCCGAGCGCCGTTCGCTACCCGCGTGGCACCGGTCCTGGTGTGCTAACGCAGAAGGCGCTGCTCGACCTGCCGATTGGCAAGGGCGAGATCCGCCGACGCGGCAAGGGCGTCGCCTTGCTGGCCTTTGGCAGCATGCTGACGCCAGCACTTGAGGCCGCTGAAGCGCTTGACGCCACGGTGGCCAACATGCGCTTTGTCAAACCCATCGACCGCGAGCTGATTATTGAGCTGGCGCGGGAACATTCGCTGCTGATCAGCGTCGAAGAGAACGCATTGATTGGTGGCGCCGGCGCCGAAGTCGCACGTGTCCTGGACGAAATTCTCAGCCCGGTACGGTTCGTGCGCATGGGTCTTCCCGACCGCTTCATCGATCATGGCGATCAAGCGCTGCTGCTGGCGGAAGTCGGTCTCGACAAGGCCGGCATTGTCCGTGCGGTCTGCGCTCATCAAGGCAGCACGCCGCCAGCAAGCGGCTCAAATCAGGAAATGCGATGAACGCACCTCACGCCCCGCAAACCCCCGTCGCCATGGTCGACGTTCAGAATCAGGCCGACACCCGGCAGATCGCCATCAACCGGGTCGGCATCAAGTCCATCCGGCACCCGGTCAAGGTACTTGACCGGTCGGGCGGAATCCAGCACACCATCGCCGTGTTCAATATGTACGTCGGCCTGCCGCACAACTTCAAAGGCACGCACATGTCGCGTTTCGTTGAAATTCTGAACAGCCACGAACGTGAAATCTCGGTCGAAAATTTCCCGATCATGCTGCGCGAGATGATCGAAAAGCTGGAGGCTGAAACCGGACACATTGAAATGAATTTCCCGTATTTCATCAACAAGGCGGCACCAGTATCCGGCGTACAAAGCCTGATGGACTACGACGTTACGCTGATTGGCGATATTTGCCACGGCGAAATCGCGTCGACGATCAAGGTTGTCGTTCCGGTAACCAGCCTTTGTCCCTGCTCCAAGAAAATCTCCGAACGAGGTGCGCACAACCAGCGCTCACACGTCACCGTCAGCGCCAGGATCAACGATCACCTGTGGATTGAGGAGATTGTTCAACTGGTCGAGGCAGAAGCCTCCTGCGAGCTTTACGGCCTGCTCAAGCGCCCAGACGAAAAATACGTCACTGAACGCGCCTACGACAACCCGAAATTCGTCGAGGACATGGTGCGCGATGTGGCTGCCCGCCTCACCGCCGAGCCGCGCATCTATTCCTACGTGGTCGAATCCGAAAATTTCGAGTCGATCCACAACCACTCGGCCTACGCCCTGATCGAAAACCAGAAAACCAGGCCGGTCTGAGCCCGACATCCCGCCAGCGCCAAAAACAACGGGGCAGCGTCTTTCGGCGCTGCCCCGTTTTTTCGGAATGAGACTGGCTCAGTCCTTCTGTCTGCGTGTCAGCTTTTCCTTGATCCGCGCCGACTTGCCCGAGCGCTCACGCAGATAATACAGTTTGGCCCGACGCACATCCCCACGACGCTTGATTTCAATGGCAGCGACCAGCGGCGAATACGTCTGGAAAGTACGTTCGACGCCTTCACCGGACGAAATTTTGCGCACAATGAAACTGGAATTGAGGCCACGGTTACGCTTGGCAATCACCACGCCTTCGTAGGCCTGCAGACGCTCGCGCACACCTTCCTTGACCTTGACCTGGACGACTACGGTGTCACCTGGCGCAAAAGCCGGGATGGTCTTGCCCAGACGGGCGATTTCTTCTTGCTCAAGTTGCTCGATCAGATTCATTTTTTAACTCCGTTTTACAAACATTACGTTTTATTATCCTGACCGCATTGCTCCTGAAACTGCACCAGGAGTTGCGTTTCCTCTTTCGACAGCGAACGCCCAGCCAACAAATCGGGGCGTCGCTGCCACGTCCGCCCCAACGCCTGTTTCAGACGCCAACGACGAATCTGCTCGTGGTGACCGGACAACAGCACATCCGGCACCCGCTGGCCTTCGTAATCCTCCGGCCGCGTAAAGTGCGGGCAATCTAGCAAACCCGCGACAAACGAATCCTGTGTTGCCGATTCAGCGTCGTTCAAGACACCCGGCAACTGCCTGACGACGGCATCCAGCAAGGCCATCGCCGGAATCTCGCCACCCGAAAGCACGAAATCCCCGATCGAAATTTCTTCATCAACGCAGCGCTCGATCAACCGCTCGTCGATTCCTTCGTAACGCCCGCAAAGCAAAATCAAACCTTCTTCGCCCTGCACCGCATCCTGCACAAAGCGCATCACCCGCTGGTGCGTCAGCGGCACCCCCTGCGGCGAGAGACAAAGCACCCGACTCCTCCCCACATTTGCTGTTGCTTGCCTCGCCTTGGCCGCCGCAATCGCTGCTGCCAGCGGTGCCGCCAGCATCACCATTCCCGGCCCGCCGCCGTAGGGCCGATCATCAACGGTACGATGATTGTCCTGCGTAAAATCACGCGGATTGCAGCAATCCAGACTCCAGCGCCCTTCTTCCAGCGCCCGCCGAGTCACGCCCGAATGCGATAGCGCAACAAACATTTCGGGAAACAGCGTCACCACATCGACAGTGAAGCATTCTTTCCGCAGTTGCAGCGTCACCAGTGCGCTTCCCAATCAACGCGAACCGTGCCTGCCGCCAGGTCGACGTCAAGTACGACCGCTGCAACAAAAGGCAGCAGTTGCTCGGCTTGCTCACCACTGCCAACTCGCAACACGGCGTTGGCCGGCGTTTCGATCAGACCAAGCACCCTGCCCAACGACTGATCCCTAGTATTTTTCACTTCAAGGCCGATCAGATCGGCCCAGTAATACTCATTTTTGGCTGCCGGCGGCAGCGCTGCGCGCGGCGCTCCGACCAGCGCCCCGTGCACAGCCTCGGCGGCATTGCGATCGGCCAGACACTCCAGTTCCGCGATCAACACATCGCCGTGTGCCTTGCACCCGAGCAAACGCGTCTGGCGCCAGCGTTCGGGGGCAATACCCTCCTGACCAACCCACCACCGCGGGAGCTTGGCCCAGACCATGGGATCGTCGGCGAAAGGATGTACCTTGACCGCACCACGCAGGCCATAAGGGCCTACGATCTTACCCAGAACAATGATATCGGCAGGCAGTACTGAACCGGCAGACTCTGGCAAGGATGTGCCTAACAAACGGTCCAACGAGCGATCAGGCTGCAACCTTGGCGCCGGACTGCTTGACCAGGCGGGCGACCGTCGGCGACAGTTGCGCACCCTGCTGCTGCCAGTAGCTCAAGCGATCAGAAGCGATGCGCAGCCCCTCTTCCTTGTCCGTGGCAATCGGATTGTAGAAGCCAATCCGTTCAATAAAGCGACCATCACGACGGGTGCGTGAATCAGCCACAACCATATTGTAGAAGGGGCGCTTTTTCGCACCACCACGGGCCAGCCGAATAACAACCATAGGATCGATTCCAAATTCAGAAAAGGGGCGGAATTATAACAAGAAAGCACGAAAAAACAAGCTGATATTTAATCCCTGCGTCAAGTTTATGCTTGACCACGATTTGATGACGTCGGATACTCCCCGGAGGTGGAAATGGAATTTAGTTTCCTATTCTTTATCCTTTCTCCCGTGAGTCGTCTTTAGCCGACATCTCCTTTGTCCCCGATGAAACTTCAAGCTTCGGACTTCAGCGCGGCAGCGCATATGGTGCTCGAACTCGTGTGTCCGCGTACGGCGACCCGCCTCTCAGAGCCTTGGTCTGTGATGGACGATACGGACGAAGCGAAGGCCTACCGCGAAGCAGCCGAACGCTTTGCGCTTAGCGCCATGCATGTTTTCTTCGCTCTACATATCACCCGGACGATTCAAGGCCGGCGCAAGGTCTTGGATTTGGCCTGCGGCTCGGGAGGCGTCTTGGCGATCGTGGCGCAACTCAACCCAGAGATAGAATTTATTGGCGTCGATCTTTCCGAAAAAATGCTGGAAGAGGCTGAGGGGCACATACGCCCGTTGGGTCTGACCAATGTCCGTTTGGTGAAAGGTGATATTTGCCGTTTAGATTTTCCGGAGGCAAAAGGAGCGGACGGGTTTCTGTGCACGTTCTCAATGCACCACCTGCCAGGAATCGAAATTTTGCGAGGCTTGTTTCTCGCGGTCAGGCAAAACCTGCCGCCTCAGGGGGCGATTTTCTTTGGGGATCTCTGCCACTTGAAATCCGAGCGAAGCATCCGTTTTATCGCTGAAACGGAAAATCGCGGCGCGCCAGGCGTGTATCTAGAAGATTCGCTCAACAGCTTACGTGCCGCCTATTTCCGAGACGATATTGAGGCCCTGCGACGGGAGTTCCTGCCGGAAACGAAACTTCATACGACTTTCCCCGCCCGCTTTCTCTACGTCCTCAAGACCAAGAGTGTCGCCCTGCCACCCTCTGCGCAACGGGCCATAGCCAGGGAGTACGACCACCTTTCTCTGGCCAACCAAGCAGTTTTCCAAAAAATCCAATGGCTATTCCGTCTGGGTGGGCTGTGGTAGCACAACCGGCCTCGCCTGCCCCGGAGAGCATTGTCGACCGTCTACGTCGACGCGCGGAGGAAACGCCCAACCTAATCGCCTATGTGCATGGCTGGAGTCAGGGGCAGGTTTCGCAGGTGACCTGGGGTGAGTTTTGGCGTGATTGCCAGTCACTGGCAATTGTTCTGCGAGAAGAAGGGTTGGAGTCTGGCGAGTGCGTGGGCATCTTGGCGCCTTCTCAATACGCTTGGGAACTGGTCCATCTCGCCACGCTCTTGGCAGGGTGTGCTGTGGTCGGCCTGGATCCCTATGACCAGTCTGAACGCGTCCTAAACATTGCCACGCAGTCAGGAATACGGGCGCTTTGGCTGGATGGGCCAGAACTGGCGGTAAAACATTCCGAGCTTCTTTCCCTTCCGCTCAAGTTTTTGGCTTATTTCGGTCCCGCAGTTGCGGACGAACCGGGCAAAACATTGGAAGAAATGACGACCCGCCGACGGGGTAAGTCCTGGGCTCGCCCTCTGCCTTCGCCACATAGCCTCGCGACCATCGTCTACACGTCGGGGACTACCGGAGAGCCCAAAGGAATTTGCTATACGCAGTATCAGATTGTTCTTGCCTGCCGAGCCATTCTTGACGCCTTCCCGGAAATCCAGCCCGGCATGAAGACTCTTTGCTGGCTGCCTCTCGTCCACCTGTTTCAACGGATACTGGACCTCTGTACCCTGATGGCAGGAGGCACCGTTCATTTCGTGGAACAGCCTACCCAGGTGATGGATCTGCTGCCCAAGATTCAGCCTGATGTGTTCGTGTCCGTGCCGCGGTTCTATGAAAAACTCCATGCGGGCATCATGAAATCGATACGGGGGGAGCCAACTTTTTTGCGGTGGTTTCTTCATGCGGCGTTGGCGGAAGGACGGTATTACGCTTCACTGCGTCGGCGAAGGAGTCCCTGGCGGTTTTTCCTTTTGCCGCTTCAGAAAATTGTGGATACGGTGGTGCTACGCCGCTTCCGACAAGCGATGGGAGGCGAGATCAAGTTCATGATCTCCGGGTCAGCACCCTTGAGCCTGCACCTGTTGGAATTTTTTCACGGCCTTGGCCTTCTCATTTTGGAAGCCTACGGTACCAGCGAAAACGTGATCCCGATCGCCAGCAATCGGGTACAACATTTTAGATTGGGCTCGGCGGGGCTCCCCTTGCCACCCAACGAGGTGACGATAGGCAACGATGGACAGGTGCTGGTCAAGGGCCCTGGCCTTTTTGCCGGATATCTGAATGGTCCATCGGGGGAAACGCCCTTTCAAGAAGGCTACTACGCGACCGGCGACCTGGCGCAAATGGATGCCGATGGGTTTCTTTACTTGGTCGGCCGGAAATCCGACATCTTCAAAACGTCCCGGGGACAGCGTATCGCGCCGCTCCCCATTGAAGATGCGCTGCGGGCAGCCCCTTTCGTGGACCAGGCGATCGTTCTCGGCTCCGGTCGGCAGTGGCCGGCGGCGTTGCTAACGCTGGATCTCGCCGCCGTGGCTGCGCAGATGTCGCACACAGCGGGGCGAGCAGTGGACATTCATGGCGACGGTCTTCTGCCGGAAATACGAGAATTCATCGTAGCGGGAATCAAGCGGTGCCTCGATTCCATTCCGACATTCCGCCGGCCCGTGGGTTTTCTGATACTGAACAAGGGCTTCAGCGTGATCGACGGGGAAATTACGGCAAATCTCAAGTTGAAGCGCCGAGAAATCGAGGACAAGTACGCCGAGCTTTTCGAACGCTTATACAAAGAGATAGACGACGGCGGGGACTACGAACCCCGCATGTGGTTTTTGACCACTGCCGATCTTCGTATGGAGGAGTTTGCCTTCCTGCCGATATTGGCCAAGGTGCAGTCCCACCTTCTCTTGCGCTTGGCGGTCATCGGAAAGATTTTGGCCGAGGTGGGATGGGCCCTTTTCCGCTATCGCGCGTCCTTGGCTCTAAGGCCCCTCACCGCAGAAGCTGCGCGGGAAGACCTTGCGCACCGCCTAGGGAAAATTTTTGTCGAGGATGTCGGTCCCCTGAAGGGCCCACTGATGAAAATCGGCCAATCCCTCAGTTACATGAGCGCGGGTCTTCCACCGAGCTTTCGCCGAACGATCCGAGTCCTTCAGCAGATTTCATCGCCCGTTGCGGCAGAGTCTATGGCTGCGGTGATTGAACGGGATCTCGGTCTGCCCATCTCTGAGCTGTTCTCGGAATGGAACGAAAAGCCTATGGCATCTGCCAGCATGGGCCAAGTGCACTTGGCCCGCCTTCCGGACGGCCGCAGGGTTGCTGTGAAAGTGCGTTACCCCGGCGTTCCGCAGATTGTCCGAACGGATCTAGCCGCTCTTCGCGCTCTGCTGCCGCTCCTTCGTTATCTGACCGGGGTGCGCAATCTGCACGAGGTCTTCGCTAGATTCCGTGGGCTGGTCGAGACGGAAATGGATTTTCGCCGTGAGGGGGAGTACCAACAGACGATTCGGAGTTTGTTCCCGAACGAACCCGATATCCTGATTCCCGAAGTATTTCGAGAAAATTGCTCTGAATCGGTTCTAACTATGGAATATATCGACGGACAGCGGTTCGACGAATTCCGACTGACAGCGTCGCAAGCTGAACGGAACCGGGCGGGTCTGGCCATCTGGCATTTTGTTGCTCGGTCGGTGTATCGCCACGGCATTTTTCACGCAGATCCCCATCCCGGAAACTTTCTTTTCACAGATGGCAAGGTGTGTATTTTAGATTTCGGGTTTTGCGAACGTTGGAACGACAACTACGTTGAGCTGCTGCGGCGACAAACCGTAGCGGCCATGGACGATGACCTCGTCCAATTCATCGCGGCCAATGAAAAGCTGGGGCTAAACCGAAGTCCGAACGTTTTCGACCATCAGGCGCTTCTCACTTCTTATCGCAGCACGATTTATCGGGCATGGCTCGACGATCGACCCTTCCGCTTTACGCCGGAATATGCCCAGGAAGTTATGGATGCGCTTGTCAAACACCAACTGCATCAAGAGAATATCTATGTGCCGCCCAGCTCGCTGGCGTTGAGCCGACTCTTCTGGGGCCTGTATTGCGTGCTCGGCGAGCTACAAGCGGAGGGGAACTGGCACCGCTTGATCGTGCCTTACCTGCGCGAGCCAAAGGCTGACGAGGCACAGGTGCCACGGCATACCGGTACCATTGCGTTGATCGCATAGGTCGATCGTGATGCCAAGCCGTGCGTGGTGATTTCATTAAGTGACTCCACACCAGCATAATTGATCGTAATCCTGCACTAGTCCGAACGACTGGTCGAAGACACAAGGCGTGCCATGTACCTAGTAGTTACTAAATTTCATTCAGACCCAATGCTATGACCTATTCGCTTTTGCCTTCAAGACGCAGAAAAGCCTCTGCCCTCCCGCAGGCGAGCATGCCTTCGCTTTTAGACTGGCTAGATTCGCCACCGCTGCCAAATGCCGCAGACGAACTTGCTTGCCTGCACCGGCAACTGGCGACCTTGCGCACCAGCCAGGTCTCTCTTCAGCAACGCGCCTCGATCCTGGAGCGCCTGTACGAGCGCAGCATGTCAACGGTCACCGCCTTGCTCGGCTCACTGGCCGACGCGGTTCTCCTCATACCCATTCCGAGAAAAACCAGGCAGCTAATACGCAGCCTACAGGTTTTATTACAAGCCCTAGCGGAAGATTTTCTGACCACCCTAAGCCTAAAGGACGACCACTCTGCTGCCGGCCTGCGCCAGGAAGCAGGACTTGCCCTCTGGCGAAGTCTGCACACCCTCGCCCAACACCTGCTGATCAGCAACCTAGCGGCCTCTCCAGCGGCTGTCGGCATCTGGCGGCAATTGCATCAGACCTATGAAATAGCCCGTCACCTTGAACTCGCCGGTGATACGCCAGAGGGCGTTGCCAGCACTCTGCAGAATGTATATTACTCAGCGATCCTGCTCGATTGCGCCCAACCTGCGTCGTTCACCTCGCGCGAAGTCAATTTTGTTGCGGCCTATCTGGCGCTTTTTTCTGATGGAGTCAGCCCAGCCGACAAGGCCGCAGGCCAAGCTCCCGAAGTATTCTGGATTGACCCAACGCAAGATGCAGCGGCATTTGCCTGCTCTCGAAAAACGGCGCCGCCCGATACCCCAGTCCACTACTTCTCCTGTGCCCGACTTGCTGCGCGGCTCAAGGAACAACTCGCCGAGCTTGATGCCGGCGCCAGCGCAGAGCAGATCAAACTGCCGGATTTTGCCGAAACGCCCGCCGGGCGCGGCGTGCTGCAACGTCTTGTTACCTATTGGGGCGATCCAGGAAAGCGCCGTTATCCCCGCCGCCGACAGAATTACCGCGCG
Organism: Propionivibrio sp.; assembly: GCF_029255185.1. Lineage (GTDB taxonomy): Bacteria > Pseudomonadota > Gammaproteobacteria > Burkholderiales > Rhodocyclaceae > Propionivibrio. The sequence continues at coordinate 834 of NZ_JAPUVO010000048.1, read as the reverse complement.
ACCCTGTGTTCCGGACTGGATAGCCTGTGGCGCCTGTTTCAGGATGGCAAGGCGGCAACCATCGAAACCTCAAGCTGGATGATTACCAACGAAAGTCCGGACGGCTACGCGTTCATGCACGTTTCAGGCAAAATCGGCGGCATATCCGTCGGAGATATCACCGCCATCCGGACCGATTCCGGAAAGAACTGGCAAATTTGCATCGTTCGCTGGGCACTGTCCGAAAACCAGGAACATCTTGAACTCGGACTTCAGATCCTGGCGACGCGCGCGGTGTCTGCCCGCCTCGCACTACCCTCACACAACAGCGAGCACACCCATCTCTCCGTACTCATCCTTCCCGCCATCAGGGAACTGCGCTCAACTGAAATGCTGGTTGTCCCTTCCGGATCATTGGAGGATCAACCCACTAGACTCGTTCTTATTGTCGAAAAGGAAAACATCAAGGTGCGTGAGGTCACAAGAACCCGTCTTGACGAGCAAAATAGCCAGATCGCAGTTTTCTCCATTGAGCCTGTCAGGCTAGCAAGTACTCCTCCTGAACTCGGGTAGCGTCGCGGCAACCAACGCCCCCAGCAGTACCACGGCCCACGACAGGTACAGCCATAGCAGAAAAATCGGGACGGTGGCAAAAGTGCCGTAAATAAGAGTAAATGACGGAAAACGCGCCAGGTACAAGCCAAACCCTTTTTGTATGATTCATCCGACTTTTGTGTGGGTCACGGTAGCGGGATAGAGGTTGAGGCCACCACAGTGGAAATAGACAGCGATCTTGAAATTGTCTGGGTTGCGATAGCCACAAGCGCGTTTTTGGACGGTGGCGATCTTGGAGTT
>NZ_JAPUVO010000047.1 GCF_029255185.1 Propionivibrio sp. | reverse complement strand
TCTCGGCCTTGCCGACAATGACCGTCTGGCCGAACTCGCCGCGCCGTTTCTGGCGGCGGCGTTGGGGCAAGACCTGACGGCGGCGGAGCGCGGCCTGCTCAGCCGCGCCCTGCCGGACATCAAGCCACGGGTGCAGACGATCAAGGACATCGCTGACACCGCCCTGTTTTATTTCCGCGCCCTGCCGCCGGACGAGAAGGCGCAGAAGTTGCTGACGCCGGAGGCGCGGGGCCATCTGCAGGCACTGGCCGCGCTTTTGGCGGAACTGGAGGCTTTTACGCCCGAATCCATTGAAGACGCAGCGCGGGCCTATGCCGAGGCTAACGCCTTGAAATTAGGGGGAATTGCTCAGCCTTTGCGGGCGGCGCTCACTGGTTCCGCCGTCTCGCCGCCGATCTTTACCGCAGCGGCCCTGTTGGGACGCGAGGAAGTGTTGGCGCGAATTGCGGCAACGGCTTGATTTAACGCAAGAAAAGGCTATGATGCGTTGCCTTGGCGCGGTGGGCACAGCCTTTTTCCGTTAGGGTTAAGGTGTTGCCAATGTTCTTACGCTATGGTGAGGTCGCTGTGTTCGACAGCTTCTGGCGCAAGTTCCGTTGAAGAGCTTTAATCGTTTCGATATAAAGAACTTGCCCAGATTAGGCATTTTGGTTGTGGGAGTTATCAGCAATCGTGACCAACGCAGACGCCTTGCCCGACCCCCTGCCCGCCCAGACGACGGTCGGAGAAACGCGGACGCCCAACTGGCAGGATCAGGATGACTTGCTGCGCGAACTGTGGGAGCGCAATCAGTCGCCGGCGGTGATCGCCGAACAGCTTGGCCGTTCTCCCGCCGCCATCATGACCCGTGCCGTGCGCCTCGGCCTGCCGCGCCGTACGGCTCCTGGCCGCAAGCCGGGCCGTCGCATGATCGACGACACCAAAGCCTCGTTTGTCGCCGCTTCCGCCGCCAACGGGCGCGTTACGATCGAAACGGTCGAGGTTCATCAGGGACATCCCGCCTTGCGCGTTTGTCTGATGTGCCTTAATAAATTCCAGTCTGCCGGACGCCAGAACCGCATTTGCACAACATGTCGCAGTTCGTCAGAGTATGCGGCGGGCTGCAGCATTCCCGACATCAGCTTTAAAGTAGAAGTCTAACGCCCACTCGCCCTTTCGTCCCTCGACCCGCGCCAGTATATAGAGACTCTCCATGGCCCTTAAAGACGCCCTGACGACGGTCGCCAACCGCAGTACCTTTTATCGGGACGGCTATCGCTTGTTGTTGCGGATCAGCATCATTCAGGGGTTGGTCATTCTGCTGCTTACGGCCTTCATTGTCGCCATGCTGTTTTCGATGGAGACCAAGCATATCTTCTTCGCCACCACTTCCGACGGCCGCATCATCAACATCGTACCGCTCAACGAACCGTACCGCACGCGGGCCGAGGTCGTCGCCTGGTCGGCCAGCACGGCGCAGAAAGTCATGCGCCTTGGTTATCATGATTACCGCCAGCGGTTGCAGGATTCCTCCAACAACTTCACGCCGACCGGTTGGGAGAGCTTCACCAAAGCGATGAAGGAGGCGCGCATACTCGAAACGCTCGAGGCGCGTAAACTCGTCATCAACATGGAGATCGAGGCCGCGCCGGAGGTCAAGAACGCCTTCGTCAAGGACGGCATCTATACATGGTATCTGCAATTCCCCGTATCAATCAAATTCGAAGGGCAGGAGGCGCCCGGACCCATACGGGCCATGTTGATTTTGCAGGTGGTGCGCGTTTCGACGCTGCAGAACCCCGACGGCATCAGCATCGAGCAGTGGGTGGCGAAGGCGATCTGACATGCCCTCCGCAGCCCCAAAACCAAAAACGCCCGTCGCAACCAAACCCTCGGCAACGCCCGCAGGCGCGGTCGCCAACAAAGCGGTGCAGGTCAAGACGCTCGATTTCTTCTGGTTCCTGCGCGACGAACGGCCCACGCAGAACATGATCATCAACCCCGATGTCGAGATTGCCAAATACAAGCGTCTGGTCGGTCTGGTAAAGGCGCAGGCCATCGCCATCGGAGCGCTGGTTTGCGTCATCATTCTCGGCGCGCCGGTGGTGCAGACGATTTACAAATACCATGCGGTCAACCCGCACCATGATGTGCGGAACCTTGTGCCCCTGACCGGCCCGAACCTGACCAACGAGGCCGTGCTGTCCTGGGCGACCAACAGTACCGTCGAGATTCTCACGCTCGGCTTTGGCGATTTCGACCGCCAGATCCTATCCCAATATTACCGTTTCACCCCCGAAGGATGGGGAAGTTTCACCAAGGCGATCCGCGACCTTGATCTCCGCGCGACTTTCAAAAGCCGCCAGCTCGTGCTTACCACCGTCCCCCGCGACACCGCCGTCATCACCGCGCAGGGAGAAAATGAGGATCAGGAGTATGAATGGCGCATCGAACTGCCCGTTATCATGACCTACATGACGAACAATAATGTGTCACAGAAGCAGAAGTCTCTGGTCAAGCTCACGCTGGTGCGCGTGCCGGCGAATAAGAACTCGGCAGGCATCGGCATCAAGGAGTGGGCCTTGCAATAAGACGAGTCCGCTGGCGGCGCCGAAAAGTTCCTTGCAAAGCCTAGGGGCTGCTATAAACTTTATCTTAAGGGTATTCGGGTGAGAACTATGGTCGAAAATTTATCGCAAACTGATTCGGGGATGTGATTTGTCGCGAGAAAT
>NZ_JAPUVO010000046.1 GCF_029255185.1 Propionivibrio sp. | reverse complement strand
TCTCGAACTCGGTGATGCGAAGACGACGGTTCCGGTGCAACTGTCGCTGACTCTGCAGGACACCAGTGGCGTTGCGGAGGGTGACGAGGTGCTCTTCCTGCGCCGCGGGATGGCGCCGGACATCAATGGGGTGATGCAGCCGAAGTGGTGGGTTCTTGATAACGGCTTTGTGCAGACCGATGCCAGTACCGGGCAACTGGTCGCCAGGACAGCGAGTCCGCCGTATAACGGGGTGAGTTCGAACGGCGATTGGCTGTGTGTCAAGACAACCTTCGATAAGGGGACCGGCGCGGTCAAGGTGTCGGGCTGGGGGTTCGACTTCATGGTCATGGCTGACAACCTCGTTTTCAACGGTGTTCTGGGGTTTGATGTCGGCTTCCTATCCATAACCACTGATATCTATAGAATCCAGCGGCAGTATGCCGGCGCCTACCAGGTGGAACCGATTAAGATCGACCGGATCGGCGATGATTTCGCCCTATCGATCAGTAACCCGCGCTCGACAGAGCCCATCACGACCAGCGATGTGCAGATCAGCAAAATGGAGATGGTGGGCGACAAGCTGCGCGTGACCGTCGAGAATCTGGCACCAACCACCCTCGAGAGCATGGGGCCGCAACCGGTCGCCCTGCGCTTCTGGCTTTCGCCTGAGACTCTGGACATTGACGAGAACGGCCATGCGAGTTCCGACCAATGGGAGGATGACGTTATTCCGATAATGGACAAACCGCTGGTCGAATGGGCGAAACTGTTCACCCTGGATGGGACCGACCTGCAACTCGTCGAACCGGGCCAAACAAGTATCACCGTAGATTTCTACATCCCGCCTGGCGTGGCCCTGAGTTTGCATACGCTGACCGTGCAACGCCTGGTGCAGACGACGGATATGTATGATTTCGGAAAACTGAGCTGGGTCGCCGATGGCGAGGCGGCCAGCGCGCAGATCGATGGACAAACGAATTTCGATGTCGTCTCGCAAGCGCAAAAGCTCTTAATCTTCAAGGACAAGGTCCTGGTCAAGGAGTTGTTTTACGCTGACGACCCGAGCGGCCCGGTACTGGCCCCCGGCAGCCATACCGACCAGATCGCCTTCAATCTCGATAAAACGCTGATGTTTATCGCCGGCGGGCGCGGCGATATCCACATCATGGATACGGCGACCCTGCGCCTGGTGCAAACGGTTTCTGTCGGGACCAGCAATATTTCTGCACTGGCGGTTGCCGATGACTGGTTGTACGTGGCCGAAGGCGGCTTCGCCGGCAGCAATCACCGCCTGATGCGCATCAATATCAACCCACGCCATGGTGCCTACCTGGTGCTGCAGGAAATCAAGCTGCCTGAGTCGCTCAGCGGCCACCCCACGCCCTACGGCGATCCCGACCCCGTGCCACGCGGCTATCTCGATCTCGCAGTGGTTCAGGGGCCGCAGCGGTCGTATCTAGCGGTCACCGCCCCGGCGGCCGAAGACCCCTTATTTACGTATGGACAGCGCAGCAGGGGCAAGAGCGGCAAAGTATTTGTGGTGGACCTCGATGCGCTGGTCGTTTCCATGAGCGGCGTAGTCTATGCGACCAATGCGGTCGTTCAGATTGAGATTCCGGCGGACCAGGGTCGCGCACCACAGTTTATTTCCGGGGCGGGAGTCAAGAACAATCACTTGCGTTTTCTGCTCTCCGACGGCCAGGATACCAACGCCGGACTGGCGGCGGTGAGCATCGATCTGCTCCCCGACGGCCGTATGAGCGACAGCCCGACCAGCAGTCCACCGTTCACGCAAATCCGCATGTCCGGGGTTCTGCCCGGCGACACCCGCCTCGACGACCCCTATAAGCTCAACATCCAGCGCGCGCAGTCGCCAGCGCTGGTCGTCAGGAATGGCATCGAATACGCGCTGGTCGCCGACTACTTCTTTGACCTAAATGCCAACGAAGAGACGCTGATTCGTGACTACTATACGGCGCCCGGGCAGATGGGCGGCAAGATCGGTATCATCAAGGATCCGTTTGGCAAGGCGGAGTATCTGGGCGCGACGACGCCGGTCATTGGAGGGAATTTCAGCCGTCTGCATGTCAGTGAAGACGGCAAGTCCCTGATGGCCGATCTGCGCTATTGGCCAACCATCGGTGACGAACCTCCGCCCAGTAGCGGACTGCTGACCTGGAATCTGGCTGACCTCATCGTGGCCGCCGAGGCCAATTCAATCACCAGGCAAAATTCCAAAAAACCCAATCCGGTCGATCGCGTCAACGGAACCCAGGTGGTGGTGCCGGTCAAGCAGGACCTTGGCGTCCTCGGGAGTCTTACCTCAGGCTGGGTGTCCGACATCGAGTCGGCGCATGATAGTGTGGATTTGACTAAGGCACTTGTATTTGGGTCGACGTCCGAATCGCATGTTGTTAAGTTCAAGTTAAAGGAAGCCGCCAGCGAAGTCACGCTCACCATCAGCACCTTCCCGCCCGGAGAGGGCCTGTTTGAGGGTGATGTCAAGGATTTTGCGCGGGTGTTTACCAGAAAGCTCACTGAGGCCGAGATCGGCTCGTTCGCGGCGGGCGAAAAGAGCTATCAAATTCCCAATGACGTTTATTTGACGGCAGGTCAGCACTACTACTGGGGCGTCGAGGCCACCAGCGTGACGGGGCGAAAGTCGCGCGAATCTGGAGCCCTGGTTACGGCACCGATTCTTGATGAGACCAATAGTCATTTCGCTAACGTGACGGTCATCACGCATGACTCGACCATCAAAGTCGCAGGTGAAGCGGATGTCACTACCGACATCCCGGAAATGCTTGCACTCGGGATGGCCATTGCCAAGCGCGGAGAGGGGGCGGTCTTTGTCTACCAGCCAAACACCATGGGTTGGAAGCTTTTCTATTCAAATGTGCGTGATGCGGCAGGTCACTTGCTTGCGGAACCCACGATTGATCAGGTCAAGGGTAAACCGCTCGTCCTGATCGCCAACTGGATTCTTGATTCCAGCATTGCCGATTCGGGTTTCTCTGAAGCTGCAGCCGATGCGCTGTTTGCCGGGCTGAACAGGCTAGATACCGATATTGGAGGAAGTGTTTTTAGCTCGCCCTTGCATTTTATTGGTTTTGGCCGCGGCGCCTCTGTCAACAGCGAAGTGGTTCAACGCTTCGGCAAGTACAAGCCAGAGGTGAATAATATCCACTTTACGACGCTCGACCCGCACGATTTCATACAGCAGCCGCTCAGTGTCAGCATCGGCACACTACTCGCCGAGCTAAGAACGGTCCATGACATTCTCTCTCGCGCGCCGGCGAAAGGGAAGGAATGGAAGAAGCAGGTGGAGCAGGCATTAGCTGCGGGGCGGATCAAGCCCCCCATGCCTCTAGTCTATCGGTTGAGCGAAGTTTTAGGCTTCACGTCACGATGGGCGAACCGATTGGGTTTCGGCAAAATCGAGTACGGCGACTATTCCGATCCGATCATAAACCGGTGGTCAAATATTGGTTTCTTCGATAATTATTATCAGAATCTGGGCAAGGCTGGATTACCGTGGGGGCCGATCCCTTACCGGATGTCGTACACTTTTAACGGACGAAGCATAGACACCGGCGAAACGCTAGACAAATTCGACAACTCAATCGTAAACAGTCTTCATGCCTTCGGCGCCGACGTCAACATCAACCTCAACGGCTTGGCGGGGTTTAATTACAAGGACATCCAGATCTCTCCCGACAACTTCGGAATAGGGCTGAATCAGCAGCATTACCGTGTTCTTGGCTGGTATCTTGGAACGGTCGATCTTTCTGCCGGGTTTTATGACGATTTTGGTATTCAGTCGCTGCTGCCGAACGTTCCGCTTATTTTCCGGAATCCGCTGGATCGCAAGCTAGACATCAGCGACATCATATCCGATGCCACGACCCGTAATATGAACTGGGCATCGTTCGAGACAGGTAGGGCCTGGTACCGGGCCGGGGAGAATGGGACGTCTACCAGTGCCGATTCCGACTATCCCAGCCTAAAAGTCAACCCAGTACCGATCGCAGCGACGGACACAAGTGAAGTGAAAGATACGCGATCGCAGGAAGGAACAGGAATTGGCTGGGGGTATAGCTATCTTGGCGGCATTGGACAGAAAGCGTTGGAGAACCTGAAGAGCGTAACGGGAGGAGCGAACATCGAGGATGAAGGTCGTTCAACGATCAAGGGAAACCTCAAGGAGGCAGTTCCGAGTGTGTTTAACGGAGATTTTCAGTCGACTCGCATACCGGTCTACGGACGTTTCCCCTCCGCTGCAACCGGGTACGAAACGGCCGGTTGGTCGCTCCAGGGCGGCAGTGGTGGCTGGTTACAGAATCTGAGTCAAATCGGTTTTAACATTGACGTTGAGGCGCTCGCAAGGGACTGGAAAGGTGAAACATTCTTTGATTCAGACTTGTTCAGGAAAATAGCGTACGGAACAGAGGTTTACTGGAATTCAATGTCGTGGACCATGGTTAGAACCTTAATTCAGTCGATCGCTGTGCCCATTATTCAGGGCGCGATCGCTGCTGGAGTCTCGCCTTGGTATGGCGCTATATTGGCGGCGGGCTCTGTCCTTCTTGAAAAGGAGGCCGGCAGTAGCAGTGGTGATGGGTGGGATGCAGCCCAGATCGCGGCGCTAAACTTGTCGGTGACTCAGCAACTGGGTTCACACTTCGGAAATACCGTTTCAGCGCAAGCTATAGGGGAGATGGCAGCTAAATTTGTAGCAGGTCTTGCGCTAACGCTTTTGGACAAACTGAAGTCCAACGTGATGAATCAGGGCATGCCGGTGCTAATAAAAGGCATTCAGGCGAATTACTTCAATTTTTTTGCAAAGCTTTATCCAAATACTGTCATCGCACATAACTGGCAGCACTTCCCATCGTACTCTGACACGATGTACGTTGACGTGGGACTCAGTGGGATTGTGGGTGTGCCCTATATGCCGGTCTCATTAGAGGATTCGCTATTCGTTGATTTTTATGATGCCGACAATAAGCTTGTTGGAAGTCCCGTAGTCGTCACGAATATGCCCCGTTTTCACGGGCAGGTTTCCGTTGAGGTGCCGGTGGCGATTCCAGAGGAACTGAGAGGCAAAGTTGGAAGGTTTGCTTTCCGTACCGGAGCAATGCCCATGTTCGGGACGGGACTTGGCGAGTACATAAAGATTGACAATTTGCGCTTGGTCAATCCGGCCCAACTTGATGATAGAGCTGAGCCTACGATTACGGCAATCAGGGTCAATGGTACCGTTCCCGGTACTGGTATAACTATTAAGGAAGGGCGTGTTGAATTAGAGCTTGAATTTGATGATGTTTTTGTGGGGCACAATTTCTCGGTACTCCCCTACGTAGAGGTTGACTGGGGCGAGGGTACGGTTCAGGTGGAGAAGATCGAATTCCCCGACAGGAGCGTTCCCGGCAAGTTGAAAACGAAGCTTGTGTATTTCTATAAGGACAATTATCCCGACTGGCTTGATGTGAAGGTTACGGTTCGTAACAGCGTGAAGGCTAAGTCCGAGACACACGTCAACGTGTTTGTGGAAAACGTACCGCCGACGTTGAAGGGATTTGTCGCACAGCGTGTCGGCAGTTTGGCATATTCGTTTTTGGCCGAGGTAGATGAACCGGGTTTAATTGACGCAGAGCCTCTGACTCTTAAGTACACCTGGCTGCTGGACGGTACTAGCTGGACGACATACGACTCGGTGAAAGGACGTACTGAGACTTTCCTCCCACTCTATGCGGGGGATCATACGTTGACGGTTACCGTCGAAGACAAAGACGGCGGCAAAGTTAGCGGGACTTATACGCTGCGTATTGAGAGCGGTGGGGCAATTGAGGTGGACCCGCCGATGCCCGACCCGCTATTTTCGGCCTTGCCTCCCTTACCTCTGGCACCGGGCAATGAGAGTTTGACCCAACCCGGCGCGGCCGTGCTAAGCCTGATCCAGGAAGCAGCCGTCAGCTACTGGCGCCATACAGGTTTAAGCGCTGTGCAACTTGAGCGCTTGAGCAGTGCGCAAATCCGTTTTGGCGACGTTCCCGACGGTATTTTGGGTCTGGAGACTTCCAACGCGGACGGCTCGGCGGTCATCACCCTCAGTCGCAACGCAGCCGGTTACGGCTGGTTTGCCGACGCCACGCCGCTGGCTGACGAAGAGTTTGCACAAACTGCTGGTGGCGTGCTGGAGGCTGACGCGAGCAGCGCCGCCTTTGGTCGCTTCGACTTGCTCACCGTATTGGCACACGAACTAGGCCACGCGCTCGGCTTTGGCGACGAGTCTGGTGTTGCCGAGACTGAAGCGGTGATGTACGCCTCGCTGCAAACTGGCCAGCGTCGTTTGCCTGCGGCGCAGGCTTTAAGCACGCTATCCGGCACGACGAATGCGCCCAGTACGGCCATCGGTGCTGCATTCACCGTACCGATCGATAATAGAGCGCGTTACACCCGCGCAAGCGGGTCCACGGGCCCAACATCCCAGCCGCCAGCCCGTGTTCAGTACCAGTATTCCGTCAACCGCCAACTGGACAACGCCCAGTTTGACGGCGCCCTGGGCTGGACCACCACGGGCGATGTCAGCTTCGCCGACGGCGCCGCCACGCTCACCGAGAGCGCGACCAGCCAGACCCGTCTGAACCAGGTCTTCGTCCTCGGCCAGTACGACCACACCCTGTCCTTCACCGTGGTCAACGCCAGCCTCGGCGACCAGGTGGGCGGCCCGGATGACGCCTTCGAAGTCGCGCTGATCGACGCCAACAGCGGCCATTCGCTGCTTTCCGGCACTGGCCTCACGCACAGCGACGCCATCATCAACCGGCAAGCCAACGGCAGCGAGCACGAC
>NZ_JAPUVO010000045.1 GCF_029255185.1 Propionivibrio sp. | reverse complement strand
GATTGAGCGCGAGCAAGGGTGCGGCAAAATGCTCACCTACGAAGCGCCGATCGAATATGTTTACGACGCCATCACCGGCCCGCGTTCGCTGGTGGCGCAATCGGAAATCCCCCGCCATTTGCCGACTTTCGCCGCCGGCGTCCGCAACGCTCTGCGCCGCAAGCCCAACATCATTCTGGTCGGCGAAGCCCGTGATCGCGAAACCGTCTCCGCCGCCATCGAGGCTGGGCAAACCGGCCATCTGGTTTACTCCACCCTGCATACCGTCGGCGTCGCCGCCTCCATCCGCCGCATGGTCAGCGTGTTCGAACCTGCGGAACGCACCGAACGCTCCTATGCTTTGATCGAAACGCTGCGGTTGATCGTGACGCAGGCCTTGGTGCCGAAGGTCGGCGGCGGACGCATCGGCTTGCGCGAATATATGGTTTTCGACGATAATGTGCGCGAGCAGCTTCTGGACATGCCGGTCGAACGCTGGACCTCCGAGACGCAGCGTTTTCTTGTGCGCTATGGCAAGACGATGGAGCAATCCGCCAACGCCGCCTTCAAGTACGGACTGATTGACCGCCGCACCTACCTGTTGCTGACCAAGGGCCTGTCCGGCACGGATTGGAGCGAGGGCGACGATGGCGCGCATGATTCTGGCGTTCTCAATGCCGCCGACGATATCGGGGGCGACGAGGCGCATGCCGACGACGATTTCAACCTGCCTGGGTACTGACGATGGATATTCACTGGCGCAATACGCAGAAACCGGCGCGGTTCTTTATCCTCGACGCGCGGGCGTTTCTGGCCTTTCTGCTGTTTCTGGTTCATATGCGGCTGTGGACGCTTTACGTCGTCATCGCCGTCATGTTCTTCTTCTGGCTGATGGAGCGGTTCGGTTTGACGTTCGAGGCCTCTCTGCGCGCCGTGCGGAGCTGGTTCCTTGGCCAAAACAGACCGGCCAACAGCCGGCGCGCCAGACGCCGTTGGATTGATTTTGGGTAAGTGGTTTGTTGTCATGGGGGGCTCTTGACTCCCATCGGTTTCCTCGCAATGGTTCAATCTGGTGGCAGAATTTAGTGGGTTTGTTTTCTTGTCGTAATAAATGGCGACTTGTTGCCTAAATGACACATGTATTAAGGGATAGTGCTGTGCTTGGCTTGGCGGTTGTGACTGGTTGACGGCTCATCTACTATACGCACCACTTTTGCAGTACCTCAAAAAGGGCAGAAGACATGAAAGATCGTTCCTGTTCACTGGCGTCTCTTTTCCTTGCCTCCGCCGCTTTTGCTCTCGGCGCTTCCCTGCTTCCTTCGACAGCCGAAGCTGGATTTCAATGGGTAGCGCCTGTGGCGCAGCCAGCGCCGTCTGCTGTTCAGGTTCCGCCCGACGTTCTGGCTCCTTCTTTGCCGCCGGCGACGCCTGTGGCCGATGCCGCGCCGCAAACGCTGTCGCCGCCCTTTACGACAACGCAGGAAGCTGCATCGGCTGAGGTCGCGGGGGGCAGCGCGGACGAAAAGCCATTGCGCGGCTTTGCCAACAATGTTCCTCTGGAAGTCGCGCTGCGGCAGGTGTTGCCGCCGGATTACGCCTTCGCTTTGGCAGATGGTGTCGATGGTGGACATCTGGTGTCGTGGCAGGGCGGCGGACTGTGGCGTCAGACTCTGCAAGACATGCTTCGTACCGCCAATTTGGGGGCCGTAGAGCAGGGCAAGAATTTTACCATCGTTCGCGCGGCGCCTGCGGAATCGGCGGCTGTCATGCCGTCTTCTGAGCTTTCCGGTGACAAGGCCAGCGTGGGCGCGCCGATTCCTTTGGCCGCGCCTGTTGTCGATAACCAGCCTTTGTCTTTAGTGGCCCCCGCCGCCGAGGGAGGCGCGTCCGCAAAACAGGATGCGATGGATGTCGCGGCGCCTCCTGGCGGCGTAGCGATGATGTCCACGCCGGCCTCCTCGCCGGATTCGAGTGTGGCTCCGGCGGAAGTCTGGACGGCAAATCGTGGGGAGTCTTTGCGAACGGTGCTTGAAGAATGGAGCAAGCGCGCCAACGTTCAGGTGACATGGCAGGCGGAGTATGATTATCCGCTGCAGGCCTCGGTAAATCTGTCCGGATCCTATCAGGATGTGGTGCGCCGTCTTTTGATGGGGTTCCAAGATGCCCAGCCACAGCCGGTCGCGGCGCTGCATGAGTCGGCTGATGCTGGTCAATCGGTGCTAGTCGTGCGGGTGCGTGGCAACAACTATAGCGATTAAGGCGGAGAGAGTTATGATCCAGCGGCGTTTGGCGCTTCTTCTGGCGGTTGTGGCTCTTTCCGGCTGCAATATCGAGAAAACACGTAATCTGATCGACGCAAGGGCCGATCAGGCGGCACAAGGGCTGCGCGAGGCGCAAAAGCCGGCTGCCACTGTTTCCTATAATCCTTTGACGGTTACCGATAAGCTCTGGGCTGGTTCCTCATCGTTGCGTTTGCGGCGCGGTATGCCGTTGCCGTCGCGTTTTGAAGGTTCTCATGGCGTGACGCTGATCTCCGGTGAAGGCATGAGCCTTTCTGACATCGCCACGACTTTAACGGCGCAGACCGGCATACCCGTACGGGTGGCGGCCGGGGCTTCAGACGCCGGTGCAAGCGCACCCGCTGCCGGAGCCGATGGCGGTGGAGCCGGCGGCGGCGGGATGACGTTGGCCTATGAAGGGCCGCTGTCGGGCTTGCTCGATCAGGTGTCCGGTAATTTCGGCGTCAACTGGCGCTACGACGGCTCGACCATCAATTTGTCCCGCTTTGAAACGCGGGTGTTCATGATCGAGGCGATGCCGGGGACACAATCCGTCAAGGACGGCATGAAGGAGGCGCAAGCTAATGCGTCTTCGGGAGGCGGTAGTTCGAGCAGCAATTCGGCCAGCACGAGCAATTTGCAGCAAAGCTCTGAAATGACTGCGGAATTTAAGGTGTGGGACGAGTTGGGGCAAACTGTTACTTCCATGCTTGGTGGCGTCGGTTCTGTTGTCGTTTCGCCTTCGAATGGGTCGATCACGGTGACCACGACGCCTGACGTCATGCGGACGGTCGCCACTTACATCAAACAGGAAAATCGACGGCTGTCGCGCCAGATCGCCATTAATGTGGAGATATACAAGGTTGAACTGAGCGAAGGCACCGATTTCGGCTTTGTCTTCAACGAGGCCTTGAAAAGATTGAAAATGTTCGGCGCGACTTTCGCAGGGCCGCTTTCCGGTGCGCCGGCGGGCGTGGCGTTGAACAGTGGCGGCGTCAGCGGCGGCGGCGCTCTCAATATCGCCATCCTCAATCCCGATACGACGGGGCAGGTTACCGGTCTGTTCCAAGCCCTTTCCACGCTTGGCGACACCAGCCGTGTCGCGCAGTTCCCGATGACGACGCTGAACAACCGTCCCGTTTCGCGTCGGATCGGTCAGGACACGACTTATGTTGCGTCGATTCAAAACAACACTTCAACCACCTCCTCCGGTATTGCGAATTCGTCGATCACGCCGGGCGTGATTCCCGAAGGCTTTTCGTTGCAGGTGACGCCGCGCTTGCTTGATGATGGGCGGATCATGCTGCAATATTCGTTGAGCATTATCGATATTGTAAAAATTGAGACTTTTGGCTCGGCGCCGACTCAGGTGCAATTGCCTAAAACCACCAACCGTGTTTTCGTGCAACAATCAATGCTGAAGAGCGGTTCGACGCTGATTATCGGTGGTTATGACGACGAACTGGCGCGTCAAAACGCGCAAGGCGTCGGTAGCCCGTTCAACTTCTTCCTCGGCGGCGGCTCGAACACTTCGACGGGGCACACGATGTTGTTTATGTCGGTGACGCCGCAGGTGTTGGACGTCCCGACTTCGGAGCAGGATTAAATGGCCTCAGGCGTCGTCACTGTCGGCCGACGCCAGTATGCGTCGGGCCTGTACTGGGAAAACAGCCCCAGCGGCCGCATTTCTCAGGCGGCCAAGGAGGCTGCGCGTCAACCTGGCCATCAGGCCAGCTTTTTCGCGGTGCGTTCTGGTGGCAAGTCTGGGCGTGTGCCGCAATTCGCGCTGAGTCAATCCGTCAATGAGCATAAGGTCGGCATGCCGGTGCTGGCCGGCTGTCTTGCCAATCAGCAGCCTGGCTCATGGGCCGGCGCGTTTCGTTTGCGCGAAGGCACGGCCGTTGTCGTCGTTCGCGACGATCTGATCGTTCCCGACGGCGATCAGTTCTTCATGGACGAAACCGAGGCGCGCGACCGCCTGTTGCAGGAAATGGCGCTGGGTGGGCTGCAAAGAATTTACGCCCCTGAGACCTGGGGCGTTCCCGGCGCGGATACGATGCCGATCAGCCTGCTGATCAACGAGCGGACGGACATTAAACTCCGTTCCGTCGCCATGTCGTCGCGCGGCCTGATGGCTATCGGCATTGGTCTGTTGGCCTTGTTGCTGCTGCTTGGGCTTGGTTGGTATATCCAGCGCCAGAACGAACTGGCCGAAGAGGAACAGCAACGGAGTCTGCAGGCGTTGGAGCGCGCCAAACTTGAAGCGCAGAAGATGATGCCTACATTTATGCAGGCACCGCCGAAGTACCCGCCGCCGGAGCGGAAATGGGAAAATCATCCGCGCCCCATGGAGGTTTTTAAGGCTTGTCAGGCCAGTCTGTCCAAGATTCCGGCAGGCGTTGCGGGATGGCAGCTTGTCTCCATGAACTGTGACGCTAGCGCTTTAAGTTCCCATTGGTCGAGGACGAATGGGCCCGCTTCCTACCCCCCGCAATGGGTCGCCAGCGAATCCGGTTCTAATGCCGATTTTACGGTCAGCTTCCCGTCGATAGGGGCGCGAGGGGCCGAGGAGCTGGTGGGCTCGGAGGAGGTCATGCGGCGCTATCTGCAACAAAATTGGCCTGGCAGTATCAACAGGTTGCCGGATGATCCGCCGCCGCCACCACCACCGGGTTATCAGGGCGAGTGGAATCCACCGCCACCGCCGTGGGTTAAGCGTTCCTTTACAGTTTCTGTACCAGTATTGCCTTGGACGTTTCCGAGTTTGTTTGCCGATTTGCCCGGGGTTATTGTTGATACGATAAAGTTTGCCGCTACCGGTGCCGGCGGCGGTTCTTGGACGGTTGAGGGAGTGATTTATGAAAACCGCCGCTAGGATATGTTTGGCCGCCTTGTTTGGCGCGGCGATTATGCCTGTTGCGCCTACCGTCGCGCAGGTGCTTGGCGATGCCGCATCGAGCCTAGGCGCGATGGCGCAGGAGCAGGCGCAGATTCAAGCTCGGGCTGGGCAGGTGCAGGCTCAAGCGCAGGCGCAGCTTCAGACGCAGGCGCAAATGCAGGCGCAGAGCGCCGCGCCAGTACTGCCTGCCATGCCGGTAATGCCTGCCGCGGCCCCTACGCAGACCGCTACGACGCCAAAATCCGCCGCCGCGCCGTCTGAAGCCATCGTGCTTGCCGGAACCGGCGTGACCTCGCCCCCCGCCTTGCACGAGCCGGAGGATGATGAGGCGGCGACGATCAAAGTTCCGAAATCCGTGAACAATGTTTTGAAGAAACTCGACAAAGCCACGGATAACGTCACGCTTGAGGATATTAACTCCGCGCGGGATGCCATAGCCAAGCTTGACGTGTTGCTGGATATCGAAAAGCGCCTGTCTGATTTGGCGACCATTCGGCATGAACGGGAAGAGAAGAGCATGGCCGCCGCGCTGCCCGCCAGCGCGCTCGGCATGGTTCCGTCATCTCCTGTTTCTGCGGCGATGCCGGGCAGTTCCGGTTCGGGTGGTGGCGGGGCGGTCATGACTGCGCCACCGCCGGTTTCGTCGTTCTCGTCCGATCCGGAGGTTTTGAGGATTGTGGGTGCCGATGGCCGCTTCGTGGCTTCCATTAAGGAAGTGGACGGGAAGACGCTGCGCGTGCGAGAGGGCGACAAGCTGATGGACGGCAGCGTCGTAGAGTCCATTTCTAGCAATGGCTTGACCATTGAGCGGGACAAAAATAAACGCACCATCCGCGTCAAGGATGTCGGCACGGTCTTGGGCGGGCGATAATAAAATTTAGTTTGAATTGAGGTGGCGCCGAAACAACGCAGGACCTTGATCAGGGAATGCGTTGGCGGCGCTGTTTGCCTATTCGCAACTCAATGGGTGAGGGCGTTGTGTAGCGGTGTGCGTGTTGATTTTTTCGCGAAGCGTCCTGCACCGTTAGAGTTTTTGCTGCTTCTTTGCGCGCGGAATGCTATGAATCAGACGGACAGGAGCGATCGTTGGCGTGCGCGACATAATTTCAGAGTTTAACGACAAGTTTAAGGAGGCCTTGCGCGGCAAGGCTCCCGCTGCGCCTGCGCGTAAAAACGAAACGCCAGCCCGCGCTAAAACAGGCGCGACGCCGCCTTCCGCGCCGAAGGAGGCGCCTGAGGCAGGCGCCGTCATGCCTGCTATAGCGGCCCAGATTACGCCCGTTGACGTCAAGGTTGAGGACGAGCGCAGCTTCGCCGTCAGCGGCGGCCTGCAATTTGCCGGCGAGTTGCTCACGGCGGAGGGTGGCGCGTTAAAGACTCGCGAGGAATCGCGCTCGCTCTGCGCCCTGTTCGATACTGGTTTGTGGCTGGTCAGCGCCTCGCATCGCAATTCGCCGTTGGTGACGTCGGTGGCGCACGCGGCGCGACGCATGGGCTATAAGATCGACGAGCCGCGCTACGTCACGCCCAATATCATTCGTCAGGCCTATGTCTTCGCCGATCGTCGCAGCGCCGTCTCGCGTCAGGACACCAACGAAGTCCGCAGGCGGGTCGTGCAGATGATCCAGCGCGCCGTCGAGATGGGGACGAACGATATCCATATCGAGGCGGGCGAGGGGCGTACGCGCATCGAGTTCCGCATCGACGGCGCCTTGCGGCTCTGGGAAACTTGGACGCAAAGGGAAGGGGAGGAGGCGCTCTCCGCCATTTATTCGCACTCGGTCGGCCAGTCGGGAGCGACCGCCAATTGGCAGGAACCGCAGGCGGCGATGTTGACTTCGACGGCGCTAGGGCCGGACACGCTGATATTGCCCAAGGGCGTGCTCAGCGTGCGGTGTCAGTGGGTGCCGTTGGCCGAGGGGCGTTACCTCAATATGCGCCTGCAGTACGACTCGGCGCATCTGTTCGGCGAAAACTTCGTCATGGCCGACGTGGATTCGCTCGGCTTTTCGCAGGAACAGCTGAAGGTGGTG
>NZ_JAPUVO010000044.1 GCF_029255185.1 Propionivibrio sp. | reverse complement strand
TCCATGAGTCACCCCAAAAAGACAGAAAACTACACAATTCCAAACGCTGTGAACAGCCCCTCTGTAACTCATTGAGCGTAAACGATTATTTCTGTGGGTCGACGACAATGGCATTCGCATTTTGATGCAATTGCCCTGGGCGTGGCAAGAATAGCACCGAGCGCAGCGCCCCCGCGTGATAGAATCCGACCTCTGACAAACTTTTCAGTAGGTATCGGGTGAATTCGGTATCTGTGAAATGGGGGCGACCTGGCTTCGACGTGGGTTGCAAAGCAGTGCAGCGCATACCGAGGACCAGTCACCTCGTAAATCCATCTGGAAACTACTAAACGCCAACGACGAGCGTTTTGCTCTAGCCGCTTAGGCGGTTGGACCGCTGTACTGATCGGTCTCTGGGTCAGGTGAGGCAACTCACGACAGCGTCATTCACAGAGGCTCGCCCTTGCCAGGGTTACTTTGGCAAGGGCTAAATCCAAGGTAACTCGCCTGAAGCAAGCCTGTTCGGCCGGCGTGCAACGGTTAAAATCCAAATGACCGGACTAAGTATGTAGAACTGTCTGTAGAGGACTTGCGGACGGGGGTTCGATCCCCCCCGCCTCCACCACTAAAATTTGCAAAGACACCCTCTTTGCATTCCGACGAACCCCGCCAGACGCCACGTCTCGCGGGGTTTTTCACTTCTGCTTGCGGACTTGGCCTCCGGTCGTGCCGCCAGATTTCCGGCTTTCTCACGCCGTTCTCACTCTCTTTTCTCTGTTTTCTGCGAACGCGAAACGCGCCAAGTCCACAAGACGGCCCCTTTTCAATTCATGGGGTTGCGCGAGTTTTGGCGCTGTCGGTTTTTTTGAGCATCGACTCGCTGCCGACAATGTGAGAGAAAGAGAAAGCATCCTCAAGTCTGCGCAGCCGGTAGCGGGTTGCCAGCACGTCGGGGCTTGGATGCAGCCAGGTCAACGCGTCGCCGCTGATCCTCCCACGACAAGGGAGTGTCTACCGCGAGATCGAACAGCGACACGTTCTCTGGCAGGGTCTCGTCGAGAATTGCGGTGACGATGTCAGGGGCCAGCGTGGTCAGGTTGACCATTCGGCTGACGTAACTGCGGTCGAGCTTTTCCTGCTTGGCGATCTCGGTGAGATTGGCCACCTTGCCGCTCTCAACCTGGCGCATCCACCGGTGGCCTCGTGCCAAGGCGATCTGGATGGCGGTCGGCGCACGTTCTCCGGTCAGGGATGTGGAAATGCCCTGGGGCACGACCACCTGCCGCCGCCCGCCATAGCGCTTGATCCGGATCGGGATCGATACAGTTACCGTGCCGTCGGCGGCCCGGAGCACCATCGGCTCACCCGGGAATTCCAATATTGTGTGCCTCATGCTGTCGCCTCCTCTGACTTGGTCTGCTTGCCGGTGCGCGGTCGGTTTGGGTCCCGAATGACATCAAGCGCGAGGTTCTCGACGCCGTTGGGGAGCAACTTCACCTGAAGTTCGTTGGGCGAAACGACGATGCGGTCGACCAGCAGTTGGACGACCCGGTACTGCTCCAAGGGAAACAGCTGATCCCACACCAGATCGATGCGGCTCAGGGCCACGGCCACCTGCATCTCGCTCATGCCGGCGGTCGCATTGTCCTTGAGCCGGCTGATCTCGCGCCAGACTTGGGCGACCACCTCCGGCGAACGCATGATCCCCCGCAACTGCGCCATGACAGCTTCTTCGATTTCTCCGGCGGGAAGCATCTTCATGCCAGACGCCCCGTATCCTTCCTTGGCATCGCGCGTGGGAAGGTAATAGCGATACAGCCTGCCTCCACGGCCCTTGGTTGCATGGGGTGTCATGGCACGTCCGTCCGTAGTGAAAAGCAGTCCCTTGAGCAGCGCCGGGCGTTCGGTTCTCGGTTGTTGTTTCCTGGCACCGTTTGGCTTCGACGCCAGCGCAGACTGTGCCGCTTCCCATTCGCTCCGGGTGATGATGGCTTGATGCTCGCCGGGGTAGCAGATTCCCTTGAAGCGGATGTCGCCGACGTAGATCGGGTTGTTGAGAATCTTGTAGAGCGCGCCCTTGTCGATCAGTTTCCCCACCCGGTCGTTGCCTGACTGTGCAATCCACGACTTGGTGGTCACGCCCTCGTACCGCAGTTGCTGCACCAGCATCGTTGTCGAACCAACGCGTGGGTAGTCGGTGAATATGCGCCGCACCACTGCTGCCTCGGCTTCGTTGATCACCAGTTTTCGGTTGGCCACGTCGTAACCCAGGGGCGGCACACCACCGACCCATTTCCCCTTGCGCTTGCTGGCAGCGATCTTGTCGCGGATGCGTTCCCCGGTCACTTCACGCTCGAACTGGGCGAACGACAGCAAGACGTTCAGCATCAGCCGCCCCATCGACGTGGTGGTGTTGAACTGCTGGGTGACCGACACGAAGGACACCCCTTGGCGCTCGAACACCTCGACCATCTTGGAAAAGTCGGAAAGGCTGCGCGTCAGGCGGTCGATCTTGTAGACCACCACGATGTCGATCTTGCCGGCCTCGATATCGGCCATCAGGCGTTTGAGCGCCGGGCGCTCCATGTTGCCGCTCGAGAACGCCGGATCGTCGTAGTCGTCGGCGACCGGAATCCACCCCTCTGCGCGCTGGCTGGCCACATAAGCGTGGCCGGCATCCCGCTGTGCATCGATGGAGTTGTATTCCTGGTCGAGCCCCTCGTCGGTGGACTTGCGCGTGTAGACCGCACAACGCATTCGTTTCTTGATGCTGCTGTCCGGTGCGTTCACTTGGCACCTCCGGTGATGGATTTCTCGCGCAGGCCGAAGAATGCCGGGCCAGACCATCGCGTCCCGGTGATCTCGTTCGAGATGGCGGTCAGGCTTCGGTACGATCTGCCCTGGTATTCAAACTGGCCATCCGGCATGGCCACCACGCGATGGACCGCGTCACCGAATTCGCGGGTAAGCACCGTGCCGGGGGCCAGTTTGACAAGCTCGCCCCGACCGGCCTTTGCCTTCGGTTTCGTGCGTTCCAGCAGTGCGTCGATGCGCGCCTTGTTCCGTTCCAGCACTGTTGGCTGTTGCTGGGCGAACTCCAGTTCCTGCAGCCGGTAGGCAATGCGCCGTTCCAGGTACTGGCGGTTGTGCGTCGGCATCGGGGTGCCGAAAATCTGCTGCCACAGCGATTTGATCTCTTCGAATGGGATGTCGGGCAGGCGCGCGATTCGGCCGATCACCCCGGACGTTGCGGTTGATGTGCTCATTCAAACTCCTTTCTGTTTGGCCAGCAGCGCCTCGCGGACGGCGCTGCGAACTCGTGATGAGGGGTTTGTATGAACGCGCTGTGGTGGGGAAAAGCCAAGGTCAGGCCGTTCTCTTTCCTCGGCTGATGGCTCGGGCTTCGTTCGCAAACGGATCACGCCGAGCGCCAGTATTGATGCGACTTCCGCGCGTCGCTCCTCAATGGTCATTCGGGCCGGATCAATCACGTTTAAGGTCTTCATGGTGAGCGCTCCATCAATGAAAAAGCTTGATGGGCATTCTGGTTTGGGGGCGGCACTTTCCTCCATCGCAGAATTGACAAGCGTTGCGAACGCCTGCGGGTGATTGCGGAAGAAGAAGGTGGCCGTGCAGCACCGATGCCGCCTTGCCGGTGCTTGGCACACGGCATGCAACTTCAACTACGCAAACAAATCTTGCGTTTTAATATCCGCAAGACTAGAATTCTGGTTTAGGAGGCGACCATGCTCGAAAAGATTTCGCAAAAGTTGATCGGCTACCGTGTCAAGGCTGCGCGCGTTGCTGCGGGCTGGACACAGGATCAGCTCACCCAGAAATTGGGCTTGAACGACCGCCAGTCGATTTCCGACATCGAGAACGGCAAGCGTGCGCTGAAGCCGGAGGAACTGCTGGCGCTGTCCGACTTGCTGGATCGGGACATCGAGTTCTTCGTCGACCCGTTCGCAGTGGCCGGCGAGGCACAGTTCTCGTGGCGGACGGCCCCTGAGGTTCCCGAGGACAGCCTGGACGGGTTTGAATTGAAAGCAGGCCAGTGGATCGGCCTGCTTCGCTGGCTGCGTGAACAGCAAGGCGGTCGGGCAAGCGTGCTCAAGCGGGCGTTGCGTCTGTCCCCCCAGTCGTCGTTCGAGGATGCCCAGGATCGCGCCGAGAGTCTCGTTGCCGAACTGGATCTGGGCATCATTCCGGCTGAAACGCTGATCGACAAGATTGAGCGCGAGCTCGACATCCCGGTGCTGTTCGTCGATACGGTGGACGCTGGCGACGGCCAGTCCATTTCCGGTGCGACGTGCCACCTCGAGGAGATGGGCGTCATCCTCATCAACCGCAACGAGAGCGAGGCGCGTCGCTACTACGATCTGGCGCACGAGCTCTTTCATGCGCTCACCTGGGATGCGATGCAGCCCGAACACCGGGAGTCGAATTCCAGCGAGGAGCGCAACAAGGGGAAGCGCATCGAGCAGCTGGCGAACAACTTCGCCGCCGCGCTGCTGATGCCGCGTGCTTCCTTGGACAAACTGATCGATGGTCACCGCCAGGACGACATCCCCCACCTGTGCGAGGTCGCAGCGCTGCTGCGCGTTGCGCCGGTGGCATTGGCGTGGCGACTGTTCAACCTCAAGCTCATCAGTGACGACACCCGTCGCAATCTCTGCCAAGAGAAGCAGCGACCATCGGTGTCAGGCCCACCCAAGCGTTTCTCCATCGCCTTCGTGCGCATGCTGCACGAGTCGTTGGAAAGCGGACGATTGTCGGCCCGCAAGGCCGCCAAGACCATGGGACTGGGACTGGGTGGTCTGGCCGAGCTCTTCGCTCAGTACGATCTCCCCGCACCGTTCGAGCTATGAGGTGCGGACCGTATGCCGAAAACCCGAGTCTTTGCTGACACCAATGTCATCCTCGAAGCATTCCGTACCGGCTGCTGGACTGCAATCAGCAGCCATTTCGCTGTCGAGACCGTCGAAAAATGTGTCGAGGAGACGCTCACCGGCAATCCCGGCGACCCTCGCCACATCAAGGTTGATCCAGCCGACCTGAACGCCGGCCTGGCCGGCCAGTATCCGGTGACGCGCAAGGAACTCGCGTCCGTGGTGCTCGCCCATCCTTCCTGCGGCACGCTCGACGATGGCGAAAAACATCTGCTGGCGTGGCTGCTCGCCAACAAGCTGCTGCCCTCTGCCATCGTTGTCGTGACCACCGCCGACAAGGCGGCGTTGATCTCGACACACGCACTCGGCTGGCTCGACTGCGCGGTCTCCCTGGAAGATCTGGCACGCCAGGCGGGAGTCGGCCGCGCCAACCTCGATGCACTTGCCCTGCAATACCGAGAAGACTGGCTTTCGGGCATCAAGACCAAGATTCGGATGGGCATCATTCCGTAGCGCCTGAGGATGACGGCGTTGCGGCCTTTTCTCGTTGACATGGAAACTCGGGCCAACGCCGAAACAACTTGGGGGATTTGCTTTATGGCTTCTTGAAGGGCATGGTGAAGGGAGAACAAGAATGAAGGTTTTCAACGCTCGGCACTTTCTGCGGCACGTCTCGATGCCGACGCTTCGGGAATTCACCGACGGGCATATCCTCGGCGCGAGACTGCTCGTCAACTGGACGCAGCCTGCCGAGATGCTACCTGCCGCCGTGGCTGATGCGGTCGAAGCCCTCGACGCTTCATTGCACGATCCTGCTATCGACCCGGCAGAGCGGAAAGCCATCGAACAGGACTTGTGGCTCTGGCACGATGATCTGCGTCGTGCCCACATGATGTCGAACGGGCTGGCCATTCAGGAATTCCGCAGTGCCTGTGCCGATGACCAGGCCGTCCTGGATGCATTCGCATCGCGCGACGAGCGTGAAATCGCGCTCTGGATGATGGCAAACCGTGACAAGACGTTCCGCGATGCCGAACTGCACATTGCCTTCCAAGCCAAGACCAACGGCAAATACTGGAAGAAACATCGCATCCAGCCTGGACTTGATCCCACGCGCGACCGCGCCCAACTCGAAGCCTTCTGCCACGATGTCGCCAAGCTCTACAAGAAGGATGGCGCTGGCGACGGCATCCATATCGAGGTCAGCGAGCGTCCCGTCGATGAGAGTATTCAACTCACGATCTACGTCGAAGGGCCGGTGACCGCCCTTGCGCACTTCGCCCAGAACCACTTCACGCGACTCACGACCCGCATTGCGCTGGAAACGGCCATCGTCTACCACCCTGGCTCCGGCATCGTGGAGACCATCGTCAAGGGAGGCGCGAAAAATCACACCGCCGTGCTGCAACTGTTCGGCAAGCATGTCGTTGCCCAGGAGCTCACTCCCGAGGTGATCGAAAAGAAGCGCTACAAGCTCAATGCCCTGCGTGACGGACTGATGGAGCCATTCGAGGACTGGTCGACCCACGGTGTCGACAAGGTTCGATTGCGTCGTGCGCGTTTCTGCCCATCAGGAAGTACTGGAGTCGCCTTTCAGGTGGAGGCATCCCCCGACAAGGAGCACGACGACGCAATCCAGATTGCCCTCCATGCACTGAAGGTCGAGCATTCCTTCGAGGCGGAATACAACATGGAGGGGGCCAGCGTCATCGTCTACACGGGCACGAGTGACAAGGGGAAGACCCAGCATTTCAGCTTTGACCTGTATTCGTCCGGTTCCTCAACGATCAAGAACCTGTCGGCGCAGAATCAGACCATCGCCAATGCCGTGCTGCTTGCCTTGAATGTCATCGAGCCAGACGAGCCAGCTGAGGATACCCCCGATGGAGACGAGGGTGGCGAATGAGTCAGGCGCAGGTCGACGCCACGTCCCTGTTTTGCCGGCTCCTGGATCTCGCCAAGCCGGAGATCAACGGCCAGTCTCTTCGAGACGGGCACGACAAGGTCGCAGCGACGCACCTGCTCCGTGAACGCGTGCTCGTGCTGGGCAAGCCGCTCGACTGGGTCACCTGTCCGGAATGCGGCATCGAGACCGCGCGCGTGGTTCGAGAAAAATCCCCGGACAAGATCATTCTGCACTGCCCGGAATGCATCGACGTGGTGGCGTCCCGGCATTTGCGCGAAACATACAAGGTGGCATTGCAGAAATTCATTCCAAGCCTGCTGAACGGACTCGCACTTTCGGCCAACGGCATGAAGCAGATCGAGCCCGATCTGATCTGGCGGCTCGGCACCACCGAGAAACAGCGCGGCAAACCCGTGACATGGTATTTCGCTCGCTGCCTGCATCGACCAGAGGTTGCCAGTCGTCTGCGCGATCAGATCGCTGCCGAAAAGGCAGTACACTCCTGCGTCATTCTGACCAGCAGCGAGGTACCGCTTCCGGCAGGCTCGGTGCTGACCGAATTTGACGTGCGACCGCTGTTCACGGTCGGTCGTGTCGGCCAGAGCAAATTCGAGTTCTTCCCAGATCGCCAACCGGCTCCGGGCTCCCAAGCCCTGAACGAGGCGACTCCGGGCACCACGCTTCGCTACGTCAGAGGCGAGGCCGCTGCGTACATCGATGAAACCAAGTACCCGCTGGAGCCACGCCAGCAAAAAATCCTGATCGCCTTGATCGACGACCTCGATCATGAGTTGGACAAGGAGGCGCTCAAGACAGCATGCGGATCGCAATCCCAACGGTTTTCGCCCAGCAAGGAATTTGAGCGCAACCCGGTCGTATACAAGGCATTCATCCGCTACCTGCGTGACGATGAACGCTACGCATTGATCATTCCCGACGACGACCGCGACTGGCTGCACTGACGCGCCTGTCGCACTGCGTTTTTCCGCAATAACCCGGCTCCGGTCTTCGACCAAGCCGGGTTTTTTGCTTTCTGGGCGCACCGATTCAGTTTGAGGAACGACCCCGAGGAATCTGAGGAACGGTCGCAGGCATCTCGCTCGATGAAATGCACGCATCGGTTGGCAGTGCTGATCCAAGCGCCAGCAACCGGTGACAACCCATCATCGAAGGAGATGCAAATGCACGGCGAACAGCTGAAAACGCGGCATCTGACCCAGCGGGAACTTGCAGACCGCTGGAACAAGTCGGAAGCCACCATAGAAAGATATCGGTCTGACGGCGTCGGACCCAAGTACCTCAAGATCGGCGGCAAGGTGATGTATCGCCTTGAGGACATCGAGCAGTTTGAGCTCGACTGCCTGTACGAGAGCCCGAACAGTCGGATTGCTCCGGCCGCCGCCAACTACATGCGCGGGGTGACGGCATGAATATCGTCGCCCTCCGTCATGCAATCAGTCAGTCCCCTGCCGACTACGCCGTCGCGCCGCTGGAGGCCTACAGGGAACTCGTCGCGCAGGCCGATCAGCTACAGGCGTTTGCCAAGTCCGTCCGCGAGTTCGTCGAGCACATCGGCGAACTGCGCTATGGCGAGGCAGCACGCAAGGCACGCCTGGCCGATGGCCGCGACTTCGGCGTCATCCGTATCAGCGACCAGGACGAGACCGTCATCTGTGATCAGAAACGGATCGTGGACTGGGATCAGTCCCGACTCGCCGCGATGTTCAACCGGATGAACGCGGCTGGTGACGACCCGGCTCAGTACATGGATGTGGCCTTCAAGGTGCCCGAGTCCAAATACAACGCCTGGCACACAGCACTCCGAGAGCAATTCGCGCCCGCACGCACTATTCGTCCCGGCAAGGCCAGCTACCGGCTTGCCTCCCTCGATAGCAAGGAATGAGGAGCCCATCATGATTCCAACCCTCTACGAATTCGAATCGCAGTCGGTCCGCGTGGTGGCCGATGACACCGGCGCACCGTGGTTCAACGCGAAGGACGTGTGCAACGTGCTGGGCTTCGGAAATGCACGGCAGGCACTGGATACCCATGTCGACGCTGAGGATGTCCAGAAGCTGGACACCCTTACTCCCGGCGGCCGCCAGCGCCAAAACCACATCAACGAATCCGGTCTGTATGCCTTGATTCTCGGCTCCATCAAGCCGGAGGCGAAACGCTTCAAGCGCTGGGTCACCACCGAGGTGCTGCCGGCAATTCGCCAAACTGGTTCCTACGCGGCGACGAACGCCGTAACTGCGTTGCCGATGCCCACCCAAGACAAGGTCAGCGCGCTGCTTCTCATCGGCGAGGCTGTCGCCAAGGTGCCCGGCGTTCGCAGTGGCATCGCAATGGCGGCGACCCTCACGGCGATCCATGAAAACACCGGCATTACCCTGGAAGCACTGCGCAAGGCGCTGCCGGCGGCAAACGAGCCGATTTCCGCACTGAATCCGACTCAGTTGGGCGAACGGTTGGGCTGGTCTGCGCGTGCGGTGAATTCCCGTCTGCGTGATCAGGGACTGCAGTTCCGCAACGAGCGTGACGAGTGGCAGCTGACCGAGGCCGGGTGCGCCTATGGCGAAGCCCATCCGTACAGCCGCAATGGCCACAGTGGTTACCAGATTCTCTGGCGTGCTGAGGTGACCGATCTGCTGAAGGAGGTTGCGTGATGGCCTTCCCGTTCATTTGCGCCGAGGAACGGCTGAAACGCCGTCGCACGCTCAAGATCGGGGTGGCTGGCGTGCCGGGGATCGGCAAGACATCCCTGATCCAGACTTTGCCGACGGATCGCACGCTGCATGTCGAAATCGAGGACGGCGATCTTTCCGTGGCCGCCTGGGCTGGAGATGTGTTTCACCCGACGACCTGGCCGCAGTTCCGAAACCTGGTGACGCTGCTGGCAGGTCCGTCCGCCACGGCCACGGCAGGCGATGCGTACTCGGAGGAGAAATACCGGGCCCTGTGCGCCGACCAGGGCGACATGACCCTGATCGACCGGTACGAGTATGTCTTCATCGACAGCCTGTCGGCGCTTTCGCGGCTGTGTTTCGCCTGGTGCAAGACCCAGCCACAGGCTTTCTCTGAAAAGACCGGCAAGCCCGACACGCGCGGGGCCTACGGCCTGCTCGCCAACGAGATGATCAACGCCATCACGATCCTGCAGCACATGCAGAACCGGCATGTCATCTACACCGTGATCCTCAACGAGAAGGTCGGCGAGAAAAACGAGAAGAGTTTTGATCTGCAGATGGAGGGGAGCAAGACCACCGCAGAGTTCCTTGGAGTTGTGGATGTCATTGCCACGATGGCTCTGCAGCCCAGCCCCTCGGGCCCCAGACGCGTGCTGATCACGCGGCAGGACAACCTGCTGGGGCTTCCCGCCAAGGATCGCTCCGGTCGCCTCGACTCCACCGAAGAACCCCATCTCGACCGCCTGATCGCCAAGTGCATCGGGCAAGCCTCGAACTGAATACAGGAGATTTCACCATGTCAATGGACTACAACAGCGCCCCCCGCCAAAACGACGGTTTCAGCCCAATTCCACACGGTACCTTCCTCAAGGTGCGCCAGACCATCCGACCCGGCGCCTATACCGATCAAGCCCAAGGCTGGCACGACGGCACGCCCACCCAGTCCGAGCGCACCGGGGCGATCTACATCAACTGCGAGTACACCGTGGTGTGCGGCGAGTTCCACAAGCGCAAGTTCTTCGGACTGATCGGCCTGTGGAGCGCCAAGGGCAAGACATGGGGCGACATGGGCCGGGCGACGATCCGGGCCATGCTGGACAGTGCACGCGGCGTGCACCCGGACGACAACACCCCGCAGGCCGTGGCGGCCCGGTGCATTAACGATTTCGGTGACCTGGACGGACTGGAGTTTGCCGTGCAGATCGCCGTCGAAAAGGATGACCGGGGCGATCAGCGCAACGTCATCAAGCAGATCATCGAACCCGGCCATCCCCAGTACCAGGCGGTCATGGCATGCACCAGCCAGGCTGCGGCGACAACGTCGGCAGCCCCTGCGCCGAGCATGGCCACGCCGCGTACCCAGCAGACATCTAAGCCGGTCTGGGCGCAATGATGGGGAGGGCGAATGAAATGCTGGGTTTGCAAACGTCAGGCCCGGGGGTTCGGTCACTTGGATGGTCGATTCAAGATCGCCGACCCCCGGCGTTATCCCCTCGACTGGGTGTTCTGCTCGCGCCGGTGCCAGGACGCGTTCCACAAGCTCTACGGCAACTGGACCGACGCCAAACGATTCGACAGGGAGGTCGCCATGACCGACCCGTCTGAACTGGAGATTGCCGCCATGAGGAAATGCCTCAAGGCCTTTGGCGAGGCGGCCGGGGAAATCGGCTTCGACAAGCCCCTCGGGGCGTACTCGGAAACCGAGGCCCTGCGCGTGATCGACGCCATCGTCACCTGCTACACGGATGCGATGGTGGTCGCACACGAAGCCAGCAAGTACCCGCCGATGCGTGGCACAAATGCGCCCGTCAGCGATCCGTTCGCGGATCTCGCAGATGACCTGCCGTGGGAGGGAAGCTGATGTTGAACTTCAACTCATCCTCCTCTCTCCCCGGGCGACTGACGGCGCTGATCGATGCCGGCATGCAGGCTGTCCGGGTGAAACAGGCGGGACGCGCCTATCTTGGCGCTTCCCGGCTCGGGGTGGCCTGCGAGCGCGCCCTGCAGTACGAGTATGCCCAGGCGTCGGTCGACCCGGGCCGTGAAACCGAAGGGCGCATGCTGCGCATTTTCGAGCGCGGCCATATGGTTGAGGACTGCATGGCCACTTGGATGCGCGGCGCGGGCTTTGATCTGCGCACGCACAATGCCGACGGCGAGCAGTTCGGCTTTTCGGCGGCGGACGGGCGACTCCAGGGCCACATCGATGGGGTCGTCACCGGTGGCCCCGATGGTTTTGGTTATCCCTGCCTGTGGGAGAACAAGTGCCTGGGTGCCAAGTCCTGGCGCGACCTCGAGAAGAATCGGCTGGCTGTCTCGAAACCGGTCTATGCAGCGCAGGTAGCGATCTACCAAGCCTATCTCGAACTCACCGAGCACCCGGCGCTGTTCACGGCGGTGAATGCCGACACGATGGAGATCTATACCGAGCTCGTGCCGTTCGATGCAGCACTGGCTCAGCGCATGTCGGATCGCGCGGTAAAGGTCATCACGGCAACCGAGGCTGGCGAACTGCTGCCCCGGTCGTTTGCCGATCAGACCTATTTCGAGTGCCGGATGTGCGCCTGGCAAGACCGCTGCTGGAGGGCGCAATGATGACATCCATCCAAGTACGCGAGCACGCCAAGGCCAAACTGCCCCCGCCGCTGGTCAAGATCCGCACTATCGAGCGAATGCTGTTGCGCCATGCCACCGGGCCAATTCCGGAGGCACGCCTGGTCGTGGCGGTGATCTGTCAGGCAATGGCCGACTGTCGCAGTGGCTCCAAGGACGACCGTCGAACCGCCCGCGCTTTCCTGAACGGTGGTGATCTCGATGCATGGGCAGCCCTGGTCGACCTCAATCCGGCGTTTATTCGCGAGGTAGCCATCAAAACCCACTACCTACCGGAAGCGCCCATGACGACAAGTGGCGCAGTACCGGCAACCATTGCAACAGGGAGGACGCATGCTGGATTTCAATCCCGCCCCACCCACATGTGATGTTGCGGCAGGCAATGAGCGCGACGAGGTACGCGCAGACCTGATCGCGCGAATCGAGTCGGTGCTGACCACGATGTTCCCTGCAGGCAAGAAGCGTCGGGGCAAGTTTCTGATCGGCGATGTGCTTGGCAGTCCCGGCGATAGCCTGGAGGTGGTGCTCGAAGGCGAGAAGGCTGGACTCTGGACGGATCGCGCCACGGGAGACGGCGGCGACATCTTCGCACTGATCGCCGCCTACCTTGGAGCCAACGTCCACACCGATTTCCCCCGGGTGCTCGACGAGGCAGCTGATCTGCTCGGCCGTTCTCGGTCGATGCCGATGCGCAAAACGAAGAAGGAAGCCCCGGTCGACGATCTCGGTCCAGCCACCGCGAAGTGGGATTACCACGACGCAGCCGGCAAGCTTATCGCGGTGGTCTACCGCTACGACCCGCCAGGGCGGAAGAAGGAGTTTCGCCCTTGGGATGCCAAGCGGCGCAAGATGGCCCCGCCCGATCCTCGTCCCCTCTACAACCAGCCGGGCCTTGCCGCCGTCGATCACGTTGTTCTGGTCGAAGGCGAGAAATGCGCGCAGGCGCTGATCGAGATCGGCATCGTGGCCACGACGGCGATGCACGGTGCAAATGCCCCGGTGGAGAAAACCGACTGGTCGCCGCTCTCGGGGAAGGCAGTGCTCATCTGGCCCGACCGCGACAAGCCGGGCTGGGAATACGCAATGGCGGCTGGGCAGGCAGCCCTCGCGGCGGGAGCGTCGTCCTGTGACGTGCTCCTGCCACCTGACGACAAGTCTGATGGATGGGATGCGGCCGACGGTATCGGCGAGGGCTTCGATGTCGCGTCATTCGTGTCTTCCGGGCCAAAGATGTGTATCAAGCCGTCCAAGGGGCTTCCGGCGCAGGAAGCCACGGTATGGGCGACGGACGATGCGCTGGCACTGGCCTTCACGTCACGCTACGCCGACGACTGGCGATACTGTGCATCCTGGGGAAAATGGCTGGTCTGGACGGGGACGCGCTGGCAGGCCGACGAAACCCTGCTGGTGCATCACCTGATCCGCTCGATCTGCCGCGAGGCTGCGGTCAAGGTCGATTCCCACCGCTTGGCGGCGAAGCTGCTCGCAAGCAGTACCGTTGGCGGCGTCGAGCGGCTTGCGCGTACCGACCGACGTCATGCGTCGACTTCCGACGAGTGGGATGCCGACCTATTCGCGCTCAACACGCCGGGCGGCATCGTGGCGTTGGCCAGTGGCAAGCTACGGCCACACGACCGGGCCGACCGCATGACCAAGATCGCCACGGCAACGCCACGGGGCGAGTGTCCGCGATGGTTGGCCTTCCTGTCGGATGTCACTGGCAGCGATGCCGAGTTGCAGAGCTACCTGCAGCGGATGGTCGGCTACTGCCTGACCGGAGCAACCAGCGCACACGCGCTGTTCTTCCTCTACGGCACCGGAGCCAACGGCAAGAGCGTGTTCGCCAACGTGATCAGCACCATTCTCGGCGATTACGCCTCGACTGCGCCGATGGACACCTTCGTCGAAACGCGCGGCGACCGGCATCCGACCGATCTGGCGGGCCTGCGCGGGGCACGCTTCGTCACGGCCATCGAAACCGAACAGGGACGACGCTGGAACGAGTCGAAGGTGAAGGCCATCACGGGTGGCGACAAGGTGTCGGCTCGCTTTATGCGCCAGGATTTCTTCGAGTACACACCGCAGTTCAAGCCGGTCATCGTCGGCAACCACAAGCCGGCCATCCGCAATATCGACGAGGCGATGAAGCGGCGGCTGCACCTGATCCCCTTCACGGTGACCATTCCGCCCGATAAGCGCGACGGCAAGCTGACCGAGAAGTTGCTCGCCGAGCGCGACGGGATCATGGCCTGGGCGGTTGCTGGTTGCCTTGCCTGGCAGCGCGAAGGCCTGAAGCCGCCAGCCTGCGTGGTGTCGGCGACCGAGGAGTACTTCGAAGCAGAGGACGCGCTGGGTCAGTGGATAGAGGAGCGCTGCCTGCTGGCCAATACGCACCGCGAAGGCGTCTCCGAACTGTTCGCCGACTGGCGCGAGTGGGCCGAGCGGGCCGGCGAATACGTGGGCTCGATCAAGCGGTTTTCCGAGCTGATGACGACGCGCAAGTTCGAGAAATGCCGGCTGACCGGAGGCGCTCGCGGCATCGCGGGCATCACGCTCAGACCCAAGCCCTACAGCCATGGCTACCCGTATCGGGACGACTAGGAAAACTGGCGAGTGACGGATTTGACAGGTTTGCTGATTAACCCGTCTCGCGTGCGCGCGTACACGCAGGATAGGGAGATATCCGGGAAATCTGTCACATCCGTCACTCGCCCCAAGAAATGGAGCAGACGATGAATACGACGATCTTGGCCCTCGATCTGGGCACGAATACCGGGTGGGCGCTGCACCACCTGGACGGCAGCATCATCAGCGGCACGGAATGCTTCAAGCCACAGCGATTCGAGGGCGGCGGGATGCGCTTCCTGCGCTTCAAACGCTGGCTCAGCGAACTGTTGTCGGCAAGCCACTCCATCAACGCGGTGTACTTCGAAGAGGTGCGGCGACACGCGGGAGTGGATGCGGCACACGCCTATGGCGGCTTCATGGGGCAACTGACCGCATGGTGCGAGCACCACAACATCCCGTACCAGGGCGTCCCGGTCGGCACGATCAAGAAGCACGCGACCGGTAAAGGCAATGCCGGCAAGGACGAGATGATCGCGTCCGTCCAATCGCGTGGCCACGCCCCGAGCGACGACAACGAAGCCGATGCCCTGGCGCTCTTGCACTGGGCCATCGAAACGCAGGAGGTGTGACGTGAAGATCCCTGCACAGCAATACCGCTGCCCTCTCGGTCGCCTGCAACCGCAGATCACCGACCTGGAAGCCATCAAGCAGACCGGCTGGCGCGACCAGCACATCCTCGTGGTGTCCGAGGAGGACGCGCGGTTGGATTTCGTCGAGCGTGAATTTGTGCGGCGAATTGGGGAACGCCTGTACGGAGGAAAACGTCATGGCTGAATGGACGATGGACGACGTGGCGGCTCGGTTTGCCGAGGCGGCCGAGACGGGGCGGCGGCTGCCACCAGTCAGGGTGCAGGGCTACTTCAACATCTGGCCCGCCTTCGTGCGCAAGGGGTGGGAAGGCTTCGCCGACAAGGACTACGAGTACCGGCCACTCCCTCCAACCCCTGAGGCCATCGACCGGATGCTGGAAGCGATGCGCTGGGTGCAATGGCTGGAGGAGGAGCAGCGTCACCTGATCTGGATGCGTGCCAAGCAATATGAGTGGCAGAAGATTGCTCGGCGCTTTGGGTGTTGTACCAAGACGGCCCAGCGGCGCTGGCAACGTGCCCTGCAGATGGTGGCCGACCGACTCAATGGTGTGTCCATGCCTGTCGCGGTTAGCAATATTGAGCAATATTGACAACGATTGGCGGCATTTGCGGAATGCTTCGGGCGGTTGCGGATTTAGATGCGTTCAGGGGGTGTCCCATCTCGGGCCATATTCACCTAGAGTGACGCCTATGATCTGGACAGCGGTGCGGGCAGCGAAGGTCTCACGAATCAAGAGGGGTCCTTCCTTCCCCAAATCCCATGCGGGGGGCGCGAGCGCGGCATTTCGCTAGCGTCAAACTGCAAACCGGGGTTTGCAGGGTTTGCAGGTTTGCACCCCAGTCCTACCGGCCCGCCACTGCGCGGGCCTTTTAGTTTCTACCGCAGCAGCGACCCTCGCGGCCCGTGACGGGGCTTTCCTCCTTTCACCCGTCCGGGCCGCACCTTTTTTGGAAACCCGAACTGAATATGCTCAACGTCGAGTACCGCAAGGTCGAGACGCTGATCCCCTACGCCCGGAATCCAAGGACGCACAAC
>NZ_JAPUVO010000043.1 GCF_029255185.1 Propionivibrio sp. | reverse complement strand
CTCGCCTCTATCGCATCACTGAACTCGGCGCTTCCTCCATGTGGGCTGCTATTCGCTTCCGCGAAATCAACTTCCCCAGAGACTTTATTATGACCAAATCATTCGCGCAGTAGAGACAATTGTTAAGGAGAAATTCCATATAGACGCGATTTCTTTTTAAAATGAGTGCCATAGAAGAAAGCACAGAGAAAGGCTCATATCTCGGGTTTGTTGAGGGCTCAAGAGCCGGAGTCACAAAGAATGAAGACCAAATTCAGCCTCTACGCCCTGTTAAGCGCCGTATGCCTTACCGCCCCCCGTCATACCACTTCAAGCAGGGACGCGTCGGCGAAAACCAGCGCGCCGCGCACCGTGTTGCCTGGAAAAACCTCTGCCACCGCCTGGCAGTAGTTGGCGACCTGCGCCCGGTATTCGTCAAGGCGTGCGCTATCGCTGCGTGAGCTCTTGTAATCGAGCACCCAGAAGACGGCGTCGATTTCCACTAGGCGGTCGACGCGGTGCAACACCCCGGCGCTGGTAATCAGCTCGACTTCGTTCCAGGCGCGACGATACTGCGCCGGGTCGAAAAAAGGTTGCAGGTGCTCGGCGCCCAGTAGGCGTTCAGCCACCGGCAGGGCGCGCTGGTATTCGCCATCGTCAAAGCCCATTGTCATCCACCAGCCATCGTCCGCCAACCGACCGGTGCGCCGTTCGAGCACGGCGTGCAGCAGCAGGCCGAAACGTTCGGCGGCATCCGGCAGGCGACGACGCTCGCCGACCGGCGGCAGGGGCATGCCGCCGGCTTGCACCAACGGTAGGGATTTCGCCAGAGGCGTCGTGGCCAATACCGGCAGCTTGTCGCCGTGCACCAGAACGCTGCCCAGCCTGGCCAGCGCGGCTGCAAGTAGACGGTAAGGGGTCTCGCCGCGCTCTTGCGTCGTTTCAATGCCGCTGGCGATGAATACCTGGCGCGCCCGGGTCATTGCTACGTAGAGCAAATTCAGTTCCTCGCGCCTGGCGGCAGCAAGCTCGGCGTCAAACAGCGGCTGGCGCGCGGTGCCACGCTCCTCTTTGCGGCCGTAAAACGAGACATGCTGCGGCGCCGGTGCTTGCGGCGGCCAATCGACCAGCAGGTCCCACGCCTCGTGTCCGCGCGGCGTCGCATTGGCGTCGAGCAGCCAGACGACGGGCGCCTCAAGGCCCTTGGCGCCGTGAATGGTGAGAATCCGCACGCGACCGGCGTCGGTGCTCTGCGTTTCGATCACGCCTTCATCCGGCGCTTCGCCGGCATCGGCCTCGCGCAAGTCACGCAATTCGTCGATGAAACGCGGCAGGCTGGGATAGCGGCCGCCGTCAAGGTCCAGCGCCAACAGTAGCAGCGCGCGCAGGTTGGCGTCAGCGCTGGCGTTGAGGGCTTCGGGAACGGCCAGCCGGTAGCGGGCAAGCACTTCGCCTTGGTGGAAAATACGGTCGAGCAGATCGTGTGCCGGCAGTCGATCGGCCGCCTCTAACCACTCGCCAAGCAGGCGCCCCGCACGCGCCAGACAGGGCGAGGCCAGACCACTGGCAAGCAGGGCTTGCAGACGCTCCCACCAGGAGGCTTCCGGACGTGATGCCAGACGCATCAACTCGTCGTCGTTACAGGCAAACAGGGGGGAGCGCAAGGCCTGGGCCAGCTTGAGGTCGGCCATTGGCGTCACCAGAAACTCGAGTAGCGCGACGATGTCGCGCACTTCCAGCGCCGCCAGCAAGCCGCCGCGCGAGCCGGCCGCAAAGGGAATGCCGACCGCGGAGAGGGCGCGTTCGTAACACGCCAGGTTGGTTCGGGTACGCACCAGCAACATGATGTCGCCATAGCGTAACTGCCGTTGTACAGGCCGCCCGTCGGCAGCCTTGTCTTCGATCTGCCAGCATTTGCCCGCTGCGGCGCCAGACTCACCCACCATTTCACGAATTTTCTCGGCCAGATCTGCGGCCTCTTGCCAACGCCGCGAATCTTCCGGCGCGACAGCGGCTTCGTGCAGCGGATCGCGCAGTCCGGTGCGGGCTGGCGCACCCTCATCAGCGTCCGCCTTGCCGCACAACGGCAACAGCTCGACCCGTCCGGGCAGTGCCCCGGCCAGGGTATTCTGCGGACGGAAAGGCACGAACTCGGGCCGCTCGAGAAAAAGCGCGTTGACCACCTCGACAATGCTATTGGCATTGCGCCGGGTGGCATCGAGTTCGCAACGGATGGCGGCGAAGTCGCGTTCGAGGAAATCGGCAGCCACCAGAAACAGCCTAGGCTCGGCGCGGCGGAAGCGATAGATCGACTGTTTGGGATCGCCCACTAGAAAAACGCTGGGCCGCGCCGCGTCCGAATAGGCCGCCAGCCAGGCCAGCAGGATCTGCCATTGCAGGGGGCTGGTGTCCTGAAACTCGTCCAGCAACACATGGCGGTAACGTGCGTCCAGACGGGCCTGCAGGAAAGCGGCGGTGTCCTCGGCGCGCAGCAGTTTGAGCACGTTCCACTCGGCGTCGACAAAGTCGATCTGCCGGCGTGCCTGCTTGAACTCGTCCACGTGCGCGAGAAAAGCCTGGAACACCGCGCAGACATCCTGATTGAAGGCGTAGATGCGCTCCTCCGTCTGCCCTGCCAGGCAAGCAATGAGCTGTTCGCCGAGTTGTTCGTGCAGTTCAAGGAAGCGCTCCGCACCTTGCGCCGTGTAGCGTTGGTCGAGGGTCTTGCCCGGTTTTTTTGAGCGCAGCGTATTTTCCCTGGTCAGCAGCGCCGACTGTAGCCCCGCAAAGCAGCGCGCCCTATCCGTTTCGGCCAGTGCCGCGCGCAGACCTGCCGCTGCCTCCTGATCGCCCTTGAGCTCGCTCACTTCGAGAAAAGCGAGGTAGGCCTGAAATTCAGGTGACCAGTCGCCGGCGAAGAAACCAGCCAGTGCCTGCCCCGGTCCGCTCACCCCCAGTTGCTCGCGCAGCGCGGCGACGACCTTGGCCGCCGTATCGGGCACGTTCTCGCCGAACGCCAGCCACTCGCTGCGTCGGTCCAGCGCGCGGCGAATCAGGCGGCGCGTCGAATCGATCCCGAGTTCGGCCAGCAGGCGGACGAAGCCTTGTGTGACTGCGCTCTCTTGCGCTTTCTGCAGCGTCGCGGCGAAGGACTGCCAGAGTTCGTCAAACAGCCGCGAACCGGAGTCGACCAGCATCGTCCCGGCCAGATTGGCCGACAGCGGGGCGGCATCGACCAGTTGCAGGAACCAGCCGTGAAAGGTGTTGACCGCCAGCCCCGGCTGCGCCGCCAGAACACGCTCGTAAAGCCCGCGCGCCGCATGCAGTTGATCCGTGCTGGCCGCCACGACGCCGCGCTCGGCAAGAAAGGCGCTGACTTGCGCTGCGCTGCCGGTGGCCATGAAATGCAGCCAGGCGACGACACGCTCCTCGATCTCGCGCGCGGCCTTGCGTGTGAAGGTGATGGCCAGTATCTCACCAGGCGCGACGCCGGCCAGCAGCAGACGCAGGATGCGCGAGGCGAGCAGCCAGGTCTTGCCGCTCCCGGCGCAGGCCTCGACCACTACGCTGTGCGCCGGATCGAGCGCGCGCAAGATCAGCGCCGACGGCGGGGCGTCAGACATGATCCCGTCGGCATAGGCCGCTCATTTCGCACCACTGGCAGACGCTGTCGACGCCGTGCGCGGGTAAGCTGGCGCCGGCCCACAAGGCATTGAAGGCCGCAACCAGGCGCTGGCCCTGGGCCTGTGCCTGGTCCATCAGGCTTTCGTTCGCGATCACCGCGTTCCCCGCGGCCACGGCCGTAATGCGTTCGTCATCAAGCGCCACGTAGGCGGCTTGTATGGCGTTGCCATGCAGCAGCGCATAGGCGGGCAACTGCACGTCATCCGCTAGCCGATCGCGGATCGCCTTGGCTGTCTGCGCCTTGTAGTCGAGCAGTGAGGCGCCGCCTGCCGGGCTTTGATCGATACGGTCGATACGTCCGTACAACTCGACGCTGCCCCCGGCGTCGAGAGGCAACACCCGGCTGACCCGCGTTTCGGCCTGCGCCCAGCGCCAGCCCTGCGCCTCGACACTGCGCTGCCATTCAAGGTAGGCCGTCATCCGCTTTCCCCAGCGCAAGCGCCAGCCAGTGGCGAGGAAATTGTCTTCGACGGCAGCCGCGAAGACTTCCCCAACGCAATCCTGCAAAGCAGACAGTGCCTCGTCTGCGGCCAGTTCAGAAACGACCGGATGGCGCTCGTGAAAGCGCTCGAGAACGCGGTGCACCAGTGCGCCATAGTCGCTCTTGTCCATACCCTCGCTAACCTCGTCCATCTCGCCCAGGCCGAGCACGTAGCGGGCGAAGAAGCGATACGGACAATCCACCAGACTGACGTAGCCGCTCACCGAGACGCGACGCGGGATCAGCGCCGGCAGGGCAACGGGTGCTGCAAACGCCGTTGCGCGTGGCGCCGTAACATTTTCCGGAGTCGATTCCGCGCGTGCCGGCAGGGGCGGCCGCCGTAGGTCGTCCTGCCAGGCCAGTTGATGCAGGGTCGAGAGCAGCGCGAATTCGGGTGCCAGAAGATTGGCTTCGCCATCTTGCATCGACTGCCAAGTGACAGTCACGCGCGGCACGGTGGCCAGCAGCAATTCAAGATGGCGACGCAATTCACGCTCGGCGTCGGCGCGGGTGCGCAGGCCAAGTTCCCGTCGCACCGATTGATTAAAGAATTCACCGGTGGCCGCCAGCGTCAGTTGGCGCGCATCGCCGCCAAGCAGCAAGGCCGCTTCGAAGCGGCGCAGGCACACGGCACTGAGCGGGGTGATGACGATTGTGCTGCTGATCGTGCCATCGCGGAAATTGGCTGCTTCAAACTGACGATTGAGCCAGTCGCGCCAGGCGGCAAAGGAAAACAACGCCGTGTTGGCCGCAAGTTCCGCGCGACGCACGTCGAGCAGATCGAGCAGCACTTTGCCCGCCGCATCCTGGCTCAGGGGGACGATTGCGCCGAGCACCTCCAGCGCCTTGTGCAGACGATCGATCCAGCGTGCCAGCGCCGCCGGACGCGCGTGCAGCAGCGTCGTTGCCGTCTCGATGCGCTCGAGCAGGGTCAGCGCCAAGGTCTGGCTTGCGCCGCGCTGCCCGCCAAAGTCAAGCACAGCGCGCCGCATGCGCGGCACGCCGGACTTGACCGAGGCCGCGCGCAGCGCTGCTTCGAGCATGAAGACCGCTGCTTTGCGCGCATCGTCATCACAGTCGGAAAAAATACAGGGCGATTTACACAGGTCGAGCAGATCTCGGTAGTAAGCGCCACCGGCTGCCGTTTCGATGAGCGCATCGACGGCCGCTGCGGCGCGCGAGGTAGACAGCTTCCAGCCGGTTTCATCGCTGACCAGCACCCCCTCGCGTTCGAGCAGTGCGCGCACGCGCCGCGCCGTCAGACGGTCCTGAGCAATCAGCACGATACGACGCAATCCGCTATCCAGCCAGGCGCCGATTTGCGCCACGGCCGCCTGCGCCTCCTGTTCCCGACCATCGGCTGCAACAAGTTGCAGGCGGCCGGACAAGGGGCTAGGTGACTCATGCCGCCGCAGTTCCATGGCTCGCGTAAAGAGCGGTTCAGCAAACGCGGCGGCTGACTCCGGCCAGGCTGCGGCAAGCGTCGCCAGCAAGGGCGAAGTGCAGGCGGCGCGCGGCGCCGGATGGAACACCAAGAGCGGTTGCACTGCGCCGTAACACAGCAGAAAATCGCGTTCGGCGGGGTTAAGCGACTCCTCCGGCGCGGCATTGAGCAGCACCAGCAGCGGCTGCGCAGCATGGCCCGGCCCGGCCTGCCGATTCCGGTTGGCCAGGGCCGCCAGGCGAAGCCGGTAGGTGGCCGGCAAATCTAACCGCCCGGCGCGGGTCAGCGCACGCCACAGCTCATGTACGACACGTGCCTCGAAAGCCAGCGGCGCGCAGGCGCGCAAGGCATAGGCGCGTTGCAGTTGGAGTGCCAGTGCGGCTTCGTCGACGGGCAGGCTCACGGCAGCGGCAGTCAGTTCGTCGAACAGTCCGGCCATTTCCGTAGCGATACCCCACAGCGCGGTCTCGTCAAACCAGCCACGCTCACGCAGGGCTTCATGCAGCAGCACCAGTCGCTCACTGTCGGGTAGTGGCGGCGCAATGGCGGCAATTGGCGTCGACGCAACCCAGTGGCTCAGCGTATCGAAGCGCGGCAGAAGCAGCGATCGAGGCGCAGCGCGGCGTAGCGCGGAAAGCAACTCGCCAGCCAGCGGCATGGCGGGAACGAGAACCAGCATCGACGACAGATCACCCTCTTCGACCGCTGCGGAACAGCGCTCGAAGATGGCTGCAGCCAACGCGTCAAAAAACCCCTCGCCAGCAGGCACGGCCGTTGAATTCAGCCCTTCGGCCACGGACTGCATGGGGAAATCGGGAACAGCGGATCAGCGCTCGAGTTGATCGATCTTGTCCGGCGTACCATTCCACTCATCGGCGTCGGCCAGCGGCTCCCGGCGCTCGGTGATCACCGGCCACAGCTTGGCCAGTTCCGCATTGAGCGCGATAAACCGGCGCTGATTGTCCGGCACGTCATCCTCGGCAAAGATCGCTTCCGCCGGACACTCGGCGACGCAAAGCGTGCAATCAATGCACTCCTCCGGATCGATGGTCAGAAAGTTGGGGCCTTCGTGGAAACAGTCGACCGGGCAC
Source organism: Propionivibrio sp. (assembly GCF_029255185.1). Classification (GTDB taxonomy): domain Bacteria; phylum Pseudomonadota; class Gammaproteobacteria; order Burkholderiales; family Rhodocyclaceae; genus Propionivibrio. The sequence goes on along the minus strand of NZ_JAPUVO010000043.1, from coordinate 11,955 downwards.
ACATCCACGCAGTCGGTGTATTTGCACTTGATACAGTTCTCGGTAACAACGTAAGTCATATTTCCTTCTACCAGTGTTGATGTGAAAAACCGTATCGTATTTGCTTGCTCACTTCCCATGTGGGTTTTTTTTCGCTAGGATAGCCGGCGTCTGCCAAGTTTCATTTCTTCAGGCACCTCTCCCCCATCTTCGTTACCCAAAAGGCTTTCCAATGAGCGAACACATCCATTACGTCACTGACGACAACTTTGCCGCCGAGGTTCTGCAAGCGCAACAACCCGTGCTGGTCGATTACTGGGCCGAGTGGTGCGGCCCCTGCAAAATGATTGCGCCGATTCTCGACGAAATCGCCAAAGACTATGCCGGCCGCCTGAAGGTTGCCAAACTGAACATCGACGACAACCAGACGACGCCCACCAGCTACGGCGTGCGGGGCATTCCGACGCTGATGCTGTTCAAGAACGGCAATATCGAAGCCACCAAGGTTGGCGCACTGTCCAAATCGCAACTTGTCGCATTCATTGACAGCCATCTGTAAAATCGATACCCTCCGCCTGGGAGTTCGGGAAGTGCGTGGGAAGTGCGGCGCCTGAAACCAGCTAAAACAAACTCCGCACAGAACTTTCAGGCGTAGTCACCGGCCCCAAGCAGTACCCCCGGCGATACCCATACCCTCCTTGTACGCATGTCATTCGTGACAACGCCCTTAAGCATCACTCCCCAATCCTTTTTATTATCTGCTCATGCACCTATCCGAACTCAAAGCCCTACATGTAAGCCAGCTACTCGATATGGCTGTCACCAACGATATCGAGGGCGCCAATCGACTGCGCAAGCATGAACTGATCTTCGCCTTGCTCAAGAATCAGGCCAAAAAGGGAGAAACCATTTTTGGCGACGGCACGATGGAAACCCTGCCGGACGGTTTCGGTTTCCTGCGCTCGCCCGACACCTCTTACCTGGCCAGCACCGACGATATCTACGTCAGCCCGAGCCAGATTCGCCGCTTCAATCTGCATACGGGCGACACCGTTGAAGGTGAAATCCGTACGCCGAAGGAGGGCGAGCGCTACTTCGCACTGGTCAAGGTCGACCGGATCAACGGCGAAGCACCCGAAGCGTCGAAGAACAAGATACTCTTCGAAAACCTGACGCCGCTACACCCCACCGAGCACATGAAACTCGAACGCGATATCCGCGGCGAGGAAAACATCACCAGTCGCATCATCGACATCATCGCGCCAATCGGCAAAGGCCAGCGCGGCCTGCTGGTGTCCAGCCCGAAAAGCGGCAAGACGGTAATGATGCAGCACATCGCCCATGCCATTACGACCAATCACCCGGATGTCAAGGTCATCGTCCTACTGATCGACGAACGCCCGGAAGAAGTGACCGAAATGACCCGCTCGGTGAAGGGCGAAGTTGTTGCGTCGACCTTCGACGAGCCTGCCACCCGCCACGTGCAGGTTGCCGAAATGGTTATTGAAAAGGCCAAACGTCTGGTCGAACACAAAAAGGATGTCGTCATCCTGCTCGACTCGATCACCCGCCTGGCACGTGCCTACAACACGGTGCAACCGGCCTCCGGAAAGGTTCTGACCGGGGGTGTCGACGCCAACGCCCTGCAGAAACCGAAGCGCTTCTTCGGTGCGGCGCGCAACATTGAGGAAGGCGGCTCGCTGACCATCATCGCCACCGCCCTGATTGACACCGGCAGCCGCATGGACGATGTGATCTACGAAGAATTCAAGGGCACCGGCAACCTGGAAATCCACCTCGACCGGCGCATGGCCGAGAAGCGTGTGTACCCGGCGATCAACGTCAATCGCTCCGGCACCCGTCGCGAAGAATTGTTGCTGATGCCCGACGTCCTGCAAAAGATGTGGGTTCTGCGCAAGTTGCTTTACAACATGGACGATCTCGAGGCGATGGAATTTCTGCTCGACAAAATCAAGGCCACCAAAAACAACGGTGAATTCTTCGATTCAATGCGTCGCTAATCGCCACTTGATTGCTTATTGACAACAAATCAAGGATAATCACGCGTTTTCCGGAGTCGGTCACCGAAGCAAGCTCCGTTTGCATCGAGCCGGCTAGATTTGATTTACAGGACTCACAGGACTTTCCAAGATGAAATCCGATATCCATCCAGCCTACCAAGAAATCGAAGTCACCTGCTCCTGTGGCAACGTGTTCAAAACCCAATCAACGATGAAGAAGGCGCTGCACGTTGAAGTGTGTTCTGCCTGCCATCCGTTCTACACTGGCAAACAGAAGATCATCGACACCGCAGGCCGCGTTGAGAAGTTCAACCGGAAGTACGGCGCGACGCGTAAGTCGGCTTAGTTTCACATCGAGTTCGCGCGGACTCAGCAAAAAGGCAGCCGCAGGGCTGCTTTTTTTATTCGTCCAATCCATCGATACTGCAACACACTCCCGGTCATGCCATTTCTCCCAGAACACCCTCGCTTCAAGGGAATATCCCTGCCGCCCAGCGGCTGGGTGCTGGGCGTCTTGCTGGTCGTCTACATTTTTACCGGCCTCATCGGCCATGACCCGTGGAAGCATGACGACGCGATCTCGATCGGCATCGCCTACGACATCGTCAGCAGCGGCAACTGGCTGACGCCGCAACTCGCCGGGCAAGCCTACCCGGACGCTCCGCTCTATTACTGGACAGCGGCGATCACGGCCCACCTTTTTTCGTGGCTGTTGCCGGTGCATGATGCCGCGCGCCTGGCCAGCGGCCTCTATACCCTCCTGGCACTTGAGTTCATTCTGCTCGCCGCACGCGAACTCCATGGCCGTGATCACGCCGCCGCCGCGCCGCTGATCCTTGCCGGAAGCATCGGCTTCCTGTTTCACGCACACGAAGCCCAGCCGATGCTGGCGGCGCTGACCGCACACGCTGCCGCTTACTGGGCTCTAACGCTGCTGGCACGCCGCCCGTACTATGCCGCTATGATATTTGGTGCCGCACTCGCGGTGGGTTTTCTCGCCAACGGGCTGCTACCCTTGCTGACGCTGTTGCCGCTTACTGTGGTAACCCTTTACCAGGCCGAGGACAGGAAAAGCAGCGCGATCCTTCTGGCCGCTGCCCTGGCCCTGGCTTTGGTGTTATCCGCAAGCTGGTTGATCCCCCTGCAAATGACTTCGCCGCACTATCTTGCGCGATTTTTTCAGGGTGAACTGGCGGCCTTGAGCAAGACCGTGCAGATGCCGTACAACGTCCTGCGCTACCTTAACCTGCTGCTCTGGTATGCTTGGCCCGCGTTGCCGCTGGCGGCATGGGCGCTATGGTCAAAACGCCGCACGCTGGGCAGCAAACCGCTGGCCATGCCGATTGCCACCTTTCTCTCGGTGCTGCTCATTCTTGGTCTGAGCGTAGAAGTGAGCAGCGCGCCAACCCTGCTGCTCCTGCCACCACTGGTTCTGCTGGCGGTACCCGGCGTTGCCACCCTGCGTCGTGGCGCAGCCAACGCCTTCGACTGGTTCGGCATGATGACCTTTACGCTCTTTTCCGCGGTCGCCTGGATCGTCTGGGGCGCCATGGTCTTCGCCTGGCCTGAACGCCTGGCGCGCCAGGTGGTGCGCCTGGAACCGGGTTTCGCAGGCCAGTTCAGCCTCCTTGCCTGCCTCTTCTCAATCGTAGTCACGATTGTCTGGTTCTGGCTGATTGTGACCAGCCCGCGTTCGCCGATGCGCGGCATCATGCACTGGATGGCCGGCCTGACTTTGTTCTGGCTGCTCATCGCCGCACTGTGGATGCCCTGGATTGATTACGGCAAGACCTACCGTCCGCTCTCCGCGTCTTTGGCCAGGGCCTTGCCAGCCAAGGTGAACTGTATCGCCAACGCCAATCTGGCCGATTCGATTCTCGCTTCTCTTGATTACTTCGACGGAATCCGCACCGTTCCGCTCAGGAACACTGCCGGCAAAGCCTGCGACTGGCTGCTGGTCCAAGGCGAGCCCGCTGCGGCGGCCGGATGGCGCAAGGTCTGGGAAGGAAGGCGCCCCAGCGATCGCCGCGAAAGCGATCAATTCCGCCTCTACCGCCGCACACAACAATCCCATTGAGCGACCGGAACGGGGGCAACACGCCCCTGAGTATCTGACGCCTTACAATCGGATGAAGTGCTCGCGGTAATACTTCAGTTCGGCAATGGATTCACGAATATCGGCCAGCGCCGTATGATCGGATTTCTTGACAAAACCTTTGGCCAGATCAGGCTTCCAGCGCCGGCACAACTCCTTGAGTGTGCTCACATCAAGATTGCGATAGTGGAACCAGGCTTCCAGTTGCGGCATGTAACGCACCATGAAGCGACGATCCTGTCCGATCGAATTGCCGCACATCGGACTCGTTTCCCTGGGCACGTACTCCTGAATGAAAGCCAGCGCGGCGGCAGCGACCATCGCCTCATCCAGCGTCGAAGCCTTGACCTTTTCGATCAGACCGGAACGACCATGCGTTGTCCTGTTCCACTCGTCCATCGCTGCAAGCTGGGCATCCGCTTGATGAACGACCCACACCGGTGATTCGGCAATGGTCGAGAGATCGTTGTCGGTTACAATCATCGCCAGTTCGATGATGCGCTCGCGCTCGGGATCAAGGCCGGTCATTTCCATATCCAGCCAGATGAGGTGATTTGCGTCCTGTGCCATATAATCCGTCCGAGCTTACAAGCTTACTAAACGCCCATTTTCTCACAGTCGAATGACCAATATTTTTTCTCTCGCCTTTCTTCTCGCCCTGGCGCTGATGGTCGTTTGCCGCTGTTGGCTGGCCCGGCGCCAGATTTCGCATGTTCTGGCGCATCGCGCGGCAGTTCCCGAGCAATTCGCCGGCCGCCTCGAATTGCAGGCGCACCAGAAAGCGGCTGACTACACCGTCGCGCAAACCCGCTTTGGCCGGATAACGCTGACCATCGAAGTGCTCGTCCTGCTGTCCTTCACCTTCGCCGGAGGACTGCAAGCGTTGCACGACTTCTGGAACGCCAGGCTGGCCGGGATGACTTATGGCGTAGTCATTATTTTCAGTGTGATATTCATCTCGGGCCTCATCGATCTTCCGCTGTCCTTGTACAAACAGTTCGTTATCGAAGAAAAATTCGGCTTTAACCGTATGACGATTAAGTTATTCGTCATTGATCTTGTCAAGCAGACTGCGCTGGGCATCGCCATCGGCACCCCCGTGCTGCTCGCTGTTCTGTGGCTGATGGCGCAGATGGGAAATCTGTGGTGGCTGTACGTCTGGCTGTTCTGGTGCGTCTTCAATCTGCTGATCCTATTCATTTACCCGACCTGGATCGCGCCGCTCTTCAACACGTTTTCGCCACTCGATGACGCGCCGCTCAAGGCCCGTATTGAAGGGCTGCTGGAGCGTTGCGGCTTTGCCACTGGTGGGCTGTTCGTGATGGACGGCTCGAAACGTTCCAGTCACGGTAACGCCTACTTCACCGGCTTTGGCAAAACCAAGCGCATCGTTTTTTTCGACACCTTGCTCAGCCGCCTGCAAGCGGTTGAGGTAGAAGCCGTGCTGGCCCACGAACTCGGTCACTTCAAGCACCGCCATGTGATCAAGCGCATCGCCTTGCTCTTTTCCATGTCATTGGTTTTTCTCGCCGCTCTCGGCCAGATGCTGAACGCCGACTGGTTCTTTAACGGTTTAGGCGTGCAGGCGCACAACACCGCGCTGGCGCTGATTCTTTTTTCCCTGGTGGCGCCGGTCTTTACCTTCCTGCTGACGCCACTATCCAGCCTGCTCTCGCGCCGTCATGAGTTCGAAGCCGACCGCTACGCCGCCGAGCACGCCTCCGCTGACGATCTGGTCAAGGCGCTGGTCAAACTCTACGAGGATAATGCCGCAACATTGACCCCCGACCCACTGCATTCGCTGTTTTACGATTCGCATCCACCCGCAGCACTGCGCATTGCGCGCCTGAACGGACATTGATGACTATGGCACAGCTTAGCGAAGAACATTGCCGCCCTCTGCGCGGCGCTGAACACCGGCTCGACACGGTGCAGGCACAGGCCCTGCTCGAACGCCTTGAAGGCTGGAAAATCGATGGCGAACGCCTGCTCAGGGAGTTTCGTTTCGCTGATTTCAAGAGCACGATGCTCTTCGTCAATACCGTCGCCTGCCTGGCCGAACGCGAGAATCACCACCCCGATCTGGAAGTCGGCTACAGCCGGGTGCAGGTCGCCTACTGCACACATGACGTTGGCGGCTTGTCACGCAACGATTTCATCTGTGCCGCAAAAATTTCGGCGCTGTCGATAATTTGAAACTCGCCGGCACCATCGTCGCTGCGCATGGCCGGCAATATCGAGTTGAGCTGTCGACGGGCGAGATCCTGCTGTGCTTTCCGCGCGGGAAAAAAAGCGAACTGGCCTGTGGCGACCAAGTCAGCATACAGCGCAGCGGGGATGCCCAGGGAGTGGTTGACTCAATTGCACCACGCCACACCCTGCTCTATCGTTCGAATGAATTCAAACAAAAACTGATCGCCGCCAATGTGACGCAAATCATCGTTGTCGTTGCCACCGAGCCTTCGTTTTCCGATGAACTGATCACCCGCTGCATTGTTGCCGCGGAAAGCCAGGACATGCAGGTGCTGATCATTCTCAACAAGTGCGACCTGAGCGAGCGCGTTGCACGGACCGTTCCGACACTGGCGCCGTTTGAAAAACTCGGCTACCCGCTGCTCAGGCTTTCTGCACACGCTGGCGTGCAGGAACTGCTCCCTTATTTATCCGGGCACACCAGCGTTCTCGTCGGCCAGTCGGGCATGGGCAAGTCAACGCTGACCAATGCCTTGATGCCTGAGGCCAACGCGCCAACGCGCGAGATTTCTGCAGCACTCGACTCCGGAAAACACACCACGACCCATGCGACGCTCTACCGGCTCGACAGCAGTTCGGCACTGATCGACTCGCCGGGTCTGCAGGAGTTTGGCCTGCGCCACCTGTCGCCCAATGCGATCGAGCATGGATTTCTGGAGTTCAGGCCACTGCTCGGCCAATGCCGTTTCCGCAACTGTCGCCATGACCGTGAGCCGGATTGTGCGATACATTATGCCGCTCAGCATGGCGTTATCGACCCGCGCCGTTATGCCGCTTTTCGTTCTCTTTTCGCCGAACTTGGCGTTCCTACAGGAAAACAGTCATGAGCGACATCACCATCCGTCGTAAACACGGCAAATCCCCTGCCGACGCCCGCGCCGCAGCCGAAAATATGGCCTCAGAGCTTAAGCAAGCGTTTGATCTGAACTATTTCTGGGATGGCGAGGTCATGCACTTCAAGCGACCTGGCGTGTCCGGCGAACTGACGCTGGACAGCGAAGACATCGCCCTCTGCATCCGTCTCAGTTTATTACTCTCCATGCTCAAGCCAAGCATCGAGCGCGAGGTTCACAAGTTCTTTGATGAGAATTTTCAGGTCTGAGTTACGCTGGCTAGCGCTGTTATGCTCAGCACAAAAAGGCAATCACCGAGTCGACGGGCAGGCTTATGGATCTCAAACCGAAGCGACGAACACGCGAGCGCATCCTTGAAGCCAGCCTGCGGCTGTTCAATGAGTTTGGCGAACCCAATGTCACGACGACCATCATCGCCGACGACCTGAATATCAGCCCGGGAAACCTGTACTACCACTTCCACAATAAAGACGAAATCGTCGAGGCCATATTCGCCGGATTCGAACGCGAGATTGAAGAAATACTCTCCGTTCCGACTAATCGACAGGCCAATGTCGACGACATCTGGTTGTTTCTGCACCTCTTGTTCGAACACATCTGGAAGTTCCGCTTCTTCTACCGCGACCTGAACGATCTGTTGACACGCAATCGCACGCTCGAAATTCATTTCAAGCAGATCATTGCCCACAAAATATTGACCGCAACCCTGCTCTGCGAAGGGCTGGTCTTGGCCGGCGCCATGCGTGCATCGAACAACGAATTGCGCACCCTGAGCACCAATATGGCGGTAATCGCCACCTACTGGTTATCCTTCGAGTACGTTCGCGATCCGCGCGGCAGGATGGAGAACGAGCGGATCGGGCGGGGCGTTTATCAGGTCATGGCCATGGTCTCGCCCTTCCTGGTGGGTGAGGCCCGTGCGCTGCTTGAGAAACTCTCCGTCGAATATCTGAAGCGCTAACGCGAGCTTGGCATCACCCACTCTGGAGAAAGTCATGACCTGGAAAAAATTTCCCAATCCTGACAAGGCATTTGCATATCCTGGCGCCGCACTTCAGAAAAACTGGGCCCGCCTGCACTGCGGTGACTGCGAGCCCTTCCCCGACAATGCCAAAGTTCAGGCCGCCTGGCGCAGTTACCATGCTGGCGACTTCGGCAAGGCGGTCGCACTCGGACTTGCCTGCGGCATGGCCGGTCATGCCGCGGCCAACAAGGCGGCGATCGTCTATGCCAGTTACCTTGAGACGGATGAAGAGCGACTGCTCACACTGTTGCTTGACGCCGCGCAACGTTGCGAAGAACAGCAGCGGGTGATGCCACAGTACGCCAACGCCTGGTACCTCCACGCCTATGCGCTTGGTCGTTACAGTCAGCGCATTTCGGTGCTCAAGGCGCTGACTCAGGGCCTGGGAAACAAGATCAAGAACAGCCTGACGCAGGCGCTAACGCTTGAACCGAAACATGCCGATGCGCATATCGCGCTCGGCGCTTACCACGCCGAAGTAATCGACAAGGTGGGGGCATTGGTCGGTGGCCTCACCTACGGGGCAAAGAAAACGACCGGGGTCGAGCATTTTGAAACTGCACTCAAACTAAACCCGGACTCGGCAATCGCCAGGGTTGAGTTTGCCAATGGCCTGGCCATGATGTTCGGCAACGCCAGAATCAAGGATGCCGAGCGCTACTACCAAGAGGCAGCCGCCTGCACGGCGGCAGACGCCATGGAATGGCTCGACATCGAAACGGCCAGAAACGAACTGGAGGACTGAAGCGCTGCGCTGTTTGCCCGGACTATTTGCGCCGCTTGGTTCTGGACGGGTCGAGCAGGCCGACGCAACGCCGAAGGGTTGCGGCCTGCGCCTCGGGCGATTTGCCTACCAGTTCGCAGTCCTGAGTTTCCGGTTTTGTCTTTTTCGCCTTGGGCAAGGTTAGCGCTTCTGGTGAGTGAGGTTTTGTCTCCGGAAAATTCGCCCCGCTTTCCACAGGCTTCACCACTGGAGCAGTGCTTTCCGTTTTGCCGGCTGCTTCACTCGCGACGACGGAGCGGGCGATTGCGTAGCCCTTCAACACCTTGACGTGCCTGGAGAGGGCGGCATTTTGCTCCTGCACTTCATCAAGCGCAATGGTCTTTGCCTTCAACTCATCTCTTAGCGCAAACACTTCAGCTTCCAGCATGGTGCTTTGTTGATAATAAATAAAAGCGCCCACTACAATTATCGTCAGCAGAACACCGAGCAGCAAGGCAAGAACAACGACGATCGTGAGTTTCGGTTCGCTGGCTGGTGTTTCTTCGGCAGCTTCAGTCTCTTCGCTCTGAAGTTTCACGACATTTCCTTTGGCTTTCCGTCGGCTACACGTTGAGGCTCAAATGCACGACCACACCACGTATAACGTATACCAAAGGTAATACTTTAGCAATCCCGACTAACTTGCTGAAAAAATCAGGATTATTTATTCCAGCAGCGCTTTTTCAACCGCGACCGGATCAGCAAGTCGCTCCCAGGGCTCGATCAGCACCAGCCAAAGCAGCTGTTCAAACTCAAGCGCAAAGCGCTCGACGATACGTTCGGGATCGTCAACCATGTTTTTATCGACAATCAAGCCGAACTGCACCTGACCGTTGTAGGAAAGAATGCTGACGCCGATGCCGATGCTGCCCGACTGCGGCACCCAGAACATCTGCTGCCTGAGTTTGACCCCGGCCATGTAGCGTGCCTGTTGCGGCCCGGGGACATTGGTCATCACCGCAGTCGCTTTACTGGCCAGCAGGTCGAGCACCTGTTGCTGGAGGAACTTGGGCGCCATTCCTACCAAACCCAGAATACCGTAAGTCACTGCGGCCTGATAAGACCCCTTGAGCGCCGCCATCCGCGTACGCGTGGCGTACAGGCGTTCCAGCGGATTCTCGATACCGATCGGCAATTCGAGGGCAACCAGGCCAAAATGGTTGCCCAGGCTCTCCTCGCTGTCGGAAGTACGCAGATTTACCGGAATCATGGCCCGTATTTCGGTGTTTGTTGTTACTTCGCCTTTATCCCACAGGTAGCCGCGCAGAGCCCCGGCCACTGCGCAGAGCAGCATGTCGTTGACGGAACAGCCGAGAACCCGGCCAACCGCCTTTACCCGCTCCAGAGGAATCGGTTCAGACCACGCGACACGCTTGACGGTGCCGGGTTTGCCCTTCAAGCGGGTTTCGCTGTCATTGGCCATCAGTGCCAGCTTCCCGACTTCATTGAGCATGGCGCCAGCCACGCTGGCATAGTCGCGGAGCGTACCCGGGTCGTTGCGCAGTCCCTGGTATTGCCCCCACAGATTGCCGCCAATACGAATCGAAGCGAGTGCCAGGTCTGAAATCGGCTCGGCCAGGATGCTCCAGAGATCTGCGTCATCCTTATCCATTGTTTCACCGACATCAGGATCAGATCGTGCTGGCGTTTCCTGTCCGCCGTCTTCGGGAACATCGGCATGCTCGTCGGTCAACGAATTCATAACGCCAACCAGAGCGATGCCATCGGCAATGGCATGATGAATGCGTACAACCAGTGCGGAGTTCCCCTCGGCAGTGTCGACGAGGTGGTACTCCCAGCGTGGCCGCGAAGGATTAAGTGGCTCACTGGCCATTTCGGCGACGAACTTCTCAAGTTCACGCTTGCCGCACGGAGAAGGCAGGAGCGAATGCCGAATGTGCGCATCAATGTCGAAATTGTCGTCATCGACCCACCATGCGCCATCAGCGTTCTGTTCGGCGATTTGATGGAAACGTGGGTAGCGCAACAAGCGCTTGATCACGGTACGCTTCAGGCGCTCCACATCCAGACGCCCCTCAAAAATCATCACGCCAATGATTTGCATCAGGTTGCTGGGGCGATCCATACGCAACCACGCCGTATCGACGCTGGCCATGCGTTCACGCGCACGCTCGCGGGATGTCATCGCTGATGCTCCGGGCAAAAGGGAGTCTCACATGATAGCAAGAAGCGGGATCGAAAGTCGCCAGCGAGGCGCGGGAAAGCGCATCAAAGCGCACACCCACGCCACGCCCGCATGGGCCGTTGCGCCACAAAGTCAGAAAAATCTGAATACCGGGCTCTGCACTTCCTTCGGTCGCTTGCACCGGTGTGACGGTCGCTTGCGATGGGCGGAGGGATTTTTCGGCGATGCTTAGGGATTAAGGTAGCGCCATTGGGGAGAGCGCTTAAAATACCTCCTGATCTGGCATGGCTACCAACGCTCCGATGTGACAAATTTCGCCAAAAAGTGACGCTAACTGTAGGTTGTTGGCTGTTAGCATTGTGCAGTCACGCACTCAACACCCACTGTTTCCAAGGAATTTAATTCTGGCACGGAACTTGAGTGCGTCATCGCATTGCCCTGCCGGTCGCGTGTCTGGAACGAAAATAACAATTGTCACACCTCAGGTAAGAGCCGGAGCCACAAAGAATGAAGACTAAATTGCGCCTCCACACCCTGCTAAGCGGCATATGTCTTACCGCCCTCACCACCCTATTCGCCCCTCCCGCCCAAGCCGAAGTCGCCCTCCCCAACGGCGACTACCGAGACGAAGTCGAAGAATTCCGCATCCAAACCCTCGCCGGCCCGGTACGCGTGCTCCGCGACTACGTCTTCAACCACTGGCAGATCAACGCCCGCTGGGCGCCGCTCAAGTTCAACCTGGACGCTCTTGACGGCAGCGTCAAAAGCATCGACCGCAACAGCGTCCTCTTCACCCGCCAAGGCGACGTCTGGGTTTTCG
>NZ_JAPUVO010000042.1 GCF_029255185.1 Propionivibrio sp. | reverse complement strand
GGGCAGACCCACACCCGTGACCAGGACCAAGACGGCCGCCCGAGCAACTACACCCTGGGCAGCACCCCCTGGCGGATCGACTACGACGCCGCCAGCCGCATCACCGCCCAGACCGATACCAGCGAGCCCACCCACCGCGGCCTCTACGGCTACGACAGCCTCGACCGCCTGACCAGCGCCCAACTGCCGGCCACCAACTACGGCTACAGCTATGACGCCACCGGCAACCGCCGCACCCAGACGATCGGCGCCAGCACCCGCAGCTACGTCACCGAGAGCACCAGCAACCGGCTGCAAAGCGTATCGGGCACCCCGCCGACGACCTACACGCACGACGCCAACGGCAGCATCACCAGCGACGGCCAGAACCAATGGGTCTACGACCCGCGCGGCCGACTGAGCGGCGCCACCACGGCCGCTGGCAACACTACCTACCGGATCAATGCCCTCGGCCAGCGGGTACGCAAGACAACCATCGGCGCTACTCCCAGCGACACCCTCTACCTCTACGACTTGGCCGGTCACTTGGTCGCCGAGAGCGACGCCACCGGCGTTATTCAGACCGAATATCTGTGGCTTGAGGACATACCGCTGGTGGTGTTGCAATGAGGGCTGGGGCGATGAACGGCAGCGGGTGCAACGTCGCCGCTCCGATGGTCAGCCTGAGCGCGCCGGCCAACAACTCAAGTTACTCGAACGAATAACCAGGGAAAATCCCTCTCCATGGAAATCACAATCAATGGCGAACTCCGCCAATTCCCCGCAGTGCTGACTGTAACTGCATTGGTCGAGGTGCTCGGCTATACCGGCAAGCGCATCGCGGTCGAGTGCAACGGAGAAATCGTCCCGCGCGGGCGTCATGCCGACGTTTCGCTGGTTGCTGGCGACCGCATTGAAATTGTCGTCGCCGTTGGCGGCGGCTGATTCAGTCATTCCCGATAGTTTACCTTGCACGCCTTCTGAGGAAAGCCACATGAACACGTCCGTACACAGTCTGACCATTGCCGGCAAGACCTATCGCTCACGCCTTCTGGTCGGTACTGGCAAGTACAAGGATTTTGCCGAAACACGCGCAGCGATTGACGCCTCGGGTGCGCAGATTGTCACGGTGGCAATACGACGCGTGAATATCGGCCAGAATTCTGACGAACCCAATTTACTCGACGCTCTGCCAACCTCCGAATTCACTATTCTGCCGAATACTGCTGGTTGCTATACCGCCGACGATGCGGTGCGCACCTTGCGCCTGGGACGTGAACTTCTCGACGGTCATGCGTTGTGCAAGCTCGAAGTGCTCGGCGATCCGACCAATCTTTTCCCAAACATGCCGGAAACGCTGAAAGCGGCGGCAACACTGGTCAAGGACGGTTTTGACGTGATGGTGTACTGCGCTGATGACCCGATCCAGGCCAGAATGCTCGAAGACATTGGCTGCGTTGCCGTCATGCCGTTGGCCTCACTGATCGGCTCCGGAATGGGTATTGTCAATCCGTGGAATCTGCGCCTGATTATCGACAATCTGACGGTGCCGGTACTGGTCGATGCCGGCGTCGGCACCGCGTCGGACGCGACGATCGCCATGGAACTTGGCTGCGATGGTGTGCTGATGAATACCGCCATCGCCCACGCCAGGGATTCGGTACTGATGGCCAGCGCCATGAAGAAAGCTGTCGAGGCCGGGCGCGAGGCTTTCCTTGCCGGGCGCATGCCGCGCAAGTACTACGCGGCCGACCCCTCGTCGCCAAGCACCGGGCTGATCGGTTCGTGAGCGTGAGCGAGCACCCGGAAGACGTCCGCCCAGCGGATGAGTTTGCCAACCCACACGGTCACATCCGCAGTTTCGTCCTGCGTCAAGGTCGCGTCTCGAACGCGCAGTTGCGTTACCACGCAGGAATGATGGACGAAATTGGCGTGCCCTACGTGGCTGCGCCACATGATCTGGCCACGGTGTTTGGTCGCAGCGCAGAGTTGGCGCCAAAAATTATTGAAATTGGTTTCGGCATGGGTGAGACCTCGGCGGCGATTGCCGCGGCCAACCCGGACAAGGATTACCTAGGTATCGAAGTGCATACGCCAGGGGTCGGGAGCTTGTGCAAACTGGTCGCCGAAGGGGGGCTGGTCAATCTGCGTATCGTCCAGCACGACGCAGTGGAGGTCTTGCGCGACATGATCCAGCCCGAAGCACTGTCCGGCGCACATATCTTTTTTCCTGATCCGTGGCCGAAGGCTCGTCATCACAAGCGGCGCCTGATTCAGCCGCCGCTCGTCGCGCTGCTCGCCAGCCGGCTTACACCCGGCGGCTACATCCATTGCGCCACCGACTGGGAGGAATATGCCCAGCAGATGCTCGATGTGCTGTCAGCCGAACCTTTGCTGGAAAATACCGCCGCCGGCTTTGCCCCGCGCCCCGACTATCGCCCGCTCACCAAGTTCGAGCAGCGTGGCTTGCGCCTGGGGCACGGGGTGTGGGATCTGGTGTTTCGTCGCAAATAGGCTAACCGCAGACAGCGCACTTCGGATCCTTGCCGAACTTCACGCTGCGCCATTCCATCGTTAATCCGTCAAGTAGCAGCAGGCGACCAATCGCCGGCACCCCCGCGTTACTGATAACTTTCAGCGCTTCGGCCGCCTGCATGGCGCCGATGATGCCGGTGAGCGGGGCAAAGATACCCATCACCGCGCAGCGGGCTTCCTCGACGTCTTCAGCTTCGGGAAACAGGCAGTGGTAACAGGGTGAGTGCTCGCGTCGTGCGTCGAAGACCGAGAGTTGTCCACTAAAGCGGATGGCCGCGCCTGATACCAGTGGCGTTTGTTGCCTGACACAGGCGCGATTGACGGCGTGCCGGGTGGTGAAGTTGTCGCAGCAGTCAAGTACGATATCGGCGTCGGCAATCAATGCTTCCAGTTGTTCGCCGGCGAGTCGCTGGCTGACCGGGATGACGGTTACTTGCGGATTGATCTGTGCCAACGCGATTTGTCCGGAGACGGCCTTCAACTGGCCGATTCGTTCCTGCGTGTGCAAAATCTGGCGTTGCAGATTGGTCAGGTCCACGGTGTCGCCGTCGGCCAGCGTGAGGCGGCCAATTCCGGCGGAGGCCAGATAGAGGGCGGCGGGGGAACCCAGCCCGCCGGCGCCGATGACCAGCGCATGGGCATCAACGATCTTCGTCTGGCCCTCGATACCGATTTCGTCGAGCAGGATGTGCCGGCTGTAGCGCAGCAACTGCTCGTCGTTCATGCTAGTCTTACTGTGTCACATGGCATGATTGCCTGCTCCACAGCACGGACAGCGCTGAAGTTTGCGGGCGATGGCTTGCGCGATGAGGAATCGCAGCGTTGGAATCGAGTCAGGTACATGCCGCTGCGCTCGTCCGGTGG
>NZ_JAPUVO010000041.1 GCF_029255185.1 Propionivibrio sp. | reverse complement strand
CATAAAATAACGGGGTTGGGACTCAGCAAAAAAGCCACTCACTTTCAGTTGCTCGCAATGCTCGGCGGCAATTGCCGTCGTACTGAACAACGAAACGGTTATTAGCAGCAGATAGATGATGCAACAGGCAGGGATCACGAAAATCCGTGCCCTGAGGGACGCCGTAGAACAAGTTTTCCAGGATTTCAACTCAAATCTCCCATCTCATAAACACACAAGGGGACACACTATTGGACGCAGCACAGGCCAAAAGTGTCTGGCGATACTGAATCTGAATCTCCCCGGAAGGCAGATCGAAGCCCTCTGTTCCCTGTTCTTTTTGGAATTACTAGGCGCGACAAACCCGCAGCACTCTATGCACAAAACCATTTAATGTCAAACACTTAATCTCTGCATGCACTTATTCTCTGCGCTTGAAATGACTATCGTGATGTGCAGCGCGTCGCCCTACCAGTCGCGGTCGTTGGCCAAGAGGTCGGCAACTTTGATGGGGTTCATCCCCGTGCGGTTGGCGATGGTGATGACGTCCTCGACCGGCATCGGGTTATCCAGGGTGATGTCGACGGCGGAGAGGTCCGCGAAGTTGAGCTTCTCGATGTTGCTCAGCAGGTCGGCGATGTCGATGCCATCGCCACCCTTTAAGGTATCGTCGCCTTGTTCACTCTTGAGAATGTCACTGCCCGATCCGGTATAGTCGAGAGGCGGAAATCACAACCATGTGGCCGGTTTGAGGACTAAACATTCAATTGACTTAAAAGAGGAGTTGGCAATGGACAAATCGATGGTAAAAGGCGTAGTCATTGGCGGCATCGCGGCGCTTGCCGTCGCGGCCAGTGGCGTTACCGGCTACAAGGCACTAACCAAACCCCGTTTTGCGGAAGTTCTGGCTGTTAAGGACGTTACCGAAACCGTTAAGACGCCGCGCGAGGAGTGCCATGATGTGCAGGTGCGGCACCAGGCGCCGGTCAAGGATGAGAACCGGATCGCCGGCAAGGTGGCCGGTGGCGTCATTGGTGGCGCCCTGGGCAGCATGGTCGGCAGCGGCCGCGGCAGTACCGTGGCGATGGTTGCCGGCGCGGCGGGCGGTGCTTACGCAGGCAACCAGGTACAAAAGAACATGCAGGAGAAGGACACTGTGACCACGACCGAAGCGCGCTGCAAGACGGTTTATGACAGCTCCGAAAAGCACATTGGTTACGACGTAAGCTACCGTCTGGAAGGCAAGCAGGACGTCGTGCGTCTGGCCTACAATCCGGGCAGTCAAATTCCGGTCAAGGATGGAAAGCTGGTGTTGGAGCCGCCGCAAAAGTAAGGTTTTTGTTCCTGCCGTAAAACCTTGACTATGTTCCGCTCGCTCAACACCCCGACTTCGTGGGCCGTCACCCTCTGCGCCGCCGGCATCTTGATGGTGACCATGGGCGCGCGGCAATCGTTGGGCCTTTTTCTCGCGCCGCTTAACGCCAGTACCGGTCTTGACATCGCTTCGATTAGCTTGGCCATGGCTATCGGCCAGTTCATGTGGGGCGCCGTGCAACCAATCGCCGGCGCGGTGGCCGACCGTTACGGCCCGCGTCGCGTGCTGCAGGGCGGCCTGCTGCTGCTGGCGCTGGGCAGCGCCCTTACGCCTTGGATGACCAGCACCTGGGGACTGGTATTTTCGCTCGGCCTGCTCTTTGCTGTGGGCTCGGGCGCCGGCAGTTTTTCGGTACTGATCGGCGCCGCGACCACCCGCCTGCCCGTCGAGGCGCGTGGTGTGGCATCGGGTGTGATCAACGCTGGTGGTTCCTTCGGGCAGTTCGTCTTCGCCCCGATTCTGCAAAAGTTGATTCAAGCCATGGGCTGGATGGGCGCGATGTGGGCGCTGGCAGCGCTGACGCTGACCGCGCTGCCGCTGGTCCGGGTCATTTCGCAACCGCCCGGCCACGCACACCGATCAATCGCCGCCACCGACTCCGGGCTGCGTCGCAGTGTACGCAATGCCTTGGCTGATCGCAGCTACCTGCTGCTGCACGCCGGGTTCTTTACTTGCGGTTTCCACATCGCCTTTCTCGTCACCCATCTGCCGGGCGAGGTCAATCTGTGCGGCCTGCCACCCGCGGTGGCCAGTTGGTCGTTGGCCATCATTGGACTGGCCAATATTTTCGGCAGTCTCTATGCCGGCTCCTGCATTGCGCGCTATCGCAGCAAATACGTTCTGTTCTGGATGTATGCGTCACGCGCGGTGATGATTGTGCTGTACCTGATTGCGCCGAGAACCGATCTGACCTTCTACATTTTCGCCGCCGGCCTCGGCTTTACCTGGCTGGCCACTGTGCCGCCGACCGCCGCCATCGTCGGCAAGCTGTTTGGTGTGCGCCATCTCGGAACACTGTTCGGCCTGACCCTGCTCTCGCACCAGATCGGCGGCTTTCTCGGCGCCTGGCTGGGCGGCTTGTCGATCACCCGCTTCGGCGACTACACCTGGATGTGGTACGCTGATATGGTGCTGGCTGCCATCGCAGCGCTGGTCAATCTGCCGATCCGCGAGGCGGCGGTGCAGCAACTGCCACGGCTTGGGAGAGCATGATTATGCTGATCAAACTGACTTCAAATACCAGCGGCGAAATGATCATGTTTGCAAAACATGCGCGTCGCCTGTTCGAGATCATCGGCAAGGAGTGCAGCGCGCGCGGCGTGTTTACCCAGGAGCAACTGCCGCAGGCCATCGCCAGCCTGCACCGCGCCGTCGACGAGGACAAAGCACACAGCCGGGATGAAGAAGGCGCTGATGACAAAAACACAGAGCAGATCAGCCTGGGGCAACGCGCTCAGCCGCTGATCCATCTGATGGAGTGGACCTTGAAGGAAAAGGGCTTCATCCTCTGGGAAGCGGAACGGGACTTCTGATTGGGGCGGCGTTCAGAGTACCTGATTGACCAGGCGATCAGCGCGCACACGGGCCAGCCGCCGGATCAGACGTTGCACCGGGAGGGGATAGGTGTCAACGGCATCGAGTGCACGATGGTGTTCGAGTCGGTGCGCGTGCGTCACGATTCTTGCCAGCTCGGCCAGATGCTGTTCGAGCAAGATGTGTTGCGGGTCGTGGATCACCAGAGCGTTTTCCAGATCGAGTCGCCAGGCGCGCGGATTGAGATTGTTGCCGGTATATACGGCGTAGTCCTCATCGACCAGCAGGCCCTTAAGATGGAAGGTATTGCCTTCGTGACGCCACAGGTGCACGTTGAGGCGCCCGGCGGCAATGGCGCTCTGGTGCGTCTTGCAAAAGCGACGCAGATTGGCTTCATAGAGGTAGGGCAGCGCGCCGATGGTTTTGAAGGGTTCGTCGGGCGGGATGTAAAAATCACTGGCTGTCTTATCGCCCAGGATAATGGTGACGCGGCATCCGGCCTTGATCTTGGCGTCGAGCGCCTTGCGGATTGGCCCGGGAAGGTTGAAGTAGGGTGTGAATATCACCAGTTGCTTTTGCGCGTGGCGAATTAGTTGCACTAGCGTTGCGTTCAGTTCGTTGTCACGCACACCGAGACCGATCAGGGGCGTGATGCCGACTTCCCCGGCCTTGATCGTTCCCGGCGTGAAGTGATAGCGGGCTTTGCCGAGCACCCGGCGGAATCTGACGATGGCGTTGCGAATGTCCAGAGTTTTTGGCACCGCCTTGGTATCGAGAGGGTGTACGGCCGGGTTGGTGCGCAGAACACCGGTCAGTAGATCCGCCATGCAATCGGCCAACGGCCGATTGCGAATCAGATGGTAGCGGTCAAGGCGATAGCGCTGATGCCATTGCAGGTAAACGTCGTTGAGACTGGCGCCGCTGTAGAGAACGCTGTCGTCAATGATGAATCCCTTCAGATGCATCACCCCCATGAACTCCCGTCGCTGCACCGGAACGCCGTAGATCGGCACGCCCGGTCCGAGACGCTGCGCCAGATCCTTGTACAGCGCCGAGTTGCCGGCTGAGCGCGCTTTGCCGATGAGGCCGCGTTGTGCACGGTGCCAGTCGACAAAAACAGCGATCTGCAATTGCGGCTGCGTCTTCTTTGCAGCGTAGAGGGCTACCAGCAGCTCTCTGCCGGCGTCGTCATCCTGCAGGTACAAGGATGGGATCAGGATGCGCTGCCGAGCCGCCCCGATCAGCGCCAGCAGGGTTTCACGAAAGGCGGCTGGGTTCGCCAGAGTGCTCAGGCATGCGGCCGCTACTGGAAGGCACGGCAAACTATCAAGCGCGGGCCTGTCGTTGGCGCGTTCACGCCAGCGTTGCCACGCTGAAGCGAGTCCGGCAGGAGTGATAATGGGTGCTTGAGTTGGTTCCACGGGGTGGGATTATACCGACAGGCGCTGCTTGTCGCTGCCCGGCAATTTCTAACAAATCTGGATTCGGCATGGTTATTGTCGTTCCCCGCGTGGTAACGTCCTAGTTGTTTGGGGTTTGAGCGCTAGCCTGATGGAGTTCGCCCTAGATCCGGCTTTGGAGTTATCTCTGAATGCATCGCCAACTGCATCTGCTTGATCGCCCTGCGCTGGAAGACAGAGGTTTCCCGCCGCTGGTTTTTGTACATGGCGGCTATATCAATTCGGCGTGCTGGGATGTGAGCTTCCTGCCGTTTTTCCAGAGGCGGGGCTACCACTGTTACGCCCTCGACTTGTCCGGACACGGCAGAAGCGCGGGGCGTCGCGAGTTGCACAACTTCGGGCTGGACGATTACGCTGAAGATGTCGCCCACATCGTTGCGTCTCTGGGCGCCTCACCGGTGCTGATCGGGCACTCGATGGGCGCAATCGTGGTCCAGCGTTATCTCGAAACGGCGTCGGCGAAAGCGTTAGTGATGCTGGCTCCTGTTCCACCAACCGGCCTTGCGGTATCGGGCATGCAACTGGCGCTCCGGCAGCCGGATTTTATCGCCGAAGCCGAGCGTGCCGTGCGTGGCGAATACACCGCCAAAACGGTCCGCGTAATGCGCGAGGTATATTTCTCGCCCGACGTAAGCGCTGAGCAATTTGCCGTTTTTCAACCCATGGTGCAGGACGAGTCGATGCGCGCGCTGACTGAACTGATGACGCTGTCCTTGCGCTTGCCGGCAAGAAAGCCACGAATTCCCGCGCTGGTCATTGGCGGGCAACTCGATGCGCTGTTCGCGGCGAACCGGCTATACATGACGGCGGCCGGCTGGAACGGCGAAAGTTGCGTCATTCCGCGGGCAGGACACATGCTGATGATGGACCCCCAGTGGCGCAGTGTGGCAGAGAAAATCGATGACTGGCTTGGCGTCCATCTTGGACTGAATCGGGATCAGACCCCTGAATGCATGGCACAGATTGTATAAACCGAAGGACCGATGGGTTCCGCCGACGTGCCAAGAATGTCAGCCTGCCCGCAACTATTTCCAAAGTGATAAGGTAAGATGCGGCGCTGGTGCTGGTGCTGGTGCTTGAGTTTGCGTCGTCCATAACTACACGGGAGCGTTTAATGCGGTCGCTGTTAACCAAGCTTCTCGTTGTCCTCACCGGATTGTTGATCGTCGGTACGTCACACGCCCAGGCTCAGGACAAGACCAGTGCGTTAATGACGCCCGAACTGCTCGAAAAAATCCGTCGTGCCAACAACGAGTGCTTTGCCTGCCATTCCACGGAAGGTTACAAGAACCCGCCGAAAACACACGCTACAGACATGGATCTGGCGAAGTTGCGCACCCTGATACACGAGCCAAATATTTTCAATGGCTCCAACCACGGTCTGATGGAATGCAAGCAGTGCCATGGGCAGGGCTATGTCGATTTTCCGCATGCCGCCGATGCCAGGAGTTCGATCAGTCCCTGCGAGGAATGTCACGCGGCCAAGGTGATGAAGGTCGAGCAACAGTTCGAAGCCTCGGTTCACGCGAAAAATCTGAAAGACAAATTCACCTGTAGTACCTGCCATAGTCCACACGTCGACCTGATCGCCTCCAAGCTGATCGATCCGAAGAGGATCGTCGCACAGGACAATCGCCATTGTCTGGCCTGTCACGATTCCGACAGGGAGTTTGCCAAGTTCGCACCGGACGACGAAAAAACCTCACTCAAAAAGGAGCGCCCGAATATCGATGAGCTCCACGAGTGGCTGCCCAATACCCGCGCCCACTGGAAAGCGGTGCGCTGCGTCGAGTGCCATACCCCGGCAGGCAAAACGCTCTCACACGAAATCTTGAACAAGGACAAGGCCGAGAAGAAATGCCTCGCCTGCCACAGCGCCAATAGTTCGCTCAATACGCGCCTGTATCGTCACCTGGCCAAGGAAGAGCATCAGCGGCTCGGGTTTGCCAACAGCGTCATTCTCTCCAACTCCTATGTCCTTGGCGCGACCCGTCACCCTCTGATCGACACCCTGCTGATGATTGCTTTCGGCGCCATGCTCCTCGGTT
>NZ_JAPUVO010000040.1 GCF_029255185.1 Propionivibrio sp. | reverse complement strand
TGTCCATTGGTGCCTCGACGTCGCACTGAACGACGACCAGATGCGGGCTCGTACCAAAAATGCCGGGGCCAATTTCGCTATCGTCCGTCGCCTCGTCCTCAATCTTTTCCGCCTCGATACCTCCAAGAAAAAAGGGATATAGGGGACAGACCACGGTTTCTATTCATTTTGGCTTTCGAACAACGCTCCCGACATTCGGTTCTATCTTCTTACGTGGCCGACCAGACCGCCCCGGTGTGACCCGCCGCCCTAAGACAGTCGTTACTTCATCCGAGAATCGTTCATTCCCCAATGCGTAGTTTCCATTCGTCGCCCTGCGAATCTCATCCATCAATCCCGGTTCCAGTTCAAACCTGAAAAGCTCTCGGTACGCCGCTTGCTGGCTCACCGCATCAGAGCCCAATCCCGTGTAAATCAGATGCGGACGCACCACGGTGTCCGACTCGCCCTGCCCGTTGGCTCGATAACTCGACCACCGATATTCAGCCGGATGCTTCACCATCCCAGCCCGCACTGGGTTCAACTCGATATAGCGTTGGCAGGCCAGCAGGTACGTCTCTTCCTGCGTCAGGCAGGAGCGAAAACGTCCTTCCCACAAGGTGCCGCTACGCTGGTACGTGCGATTCACATATTGAACATAGCGCTGCCCCAGCGCTTTCATCAACGCCCCCGCCGATCCTGCACGTTCGGCCGAAAGCAACAGATGTACGTGGTTGGTCATCAAAACATAGGCATGAATCTGGCACCCGATTTTTTCGGCGTATTCGGCAAGCCACTCCAGATAAAATCGGTAATCTTCATCTGCAAAAAAACAGGCTTGGCGGTTATTGCCTCGCTGGATTAAATGCAGAGGCACATTGGGGAGTGCGAGACGGGCGCGGCGCGGCATGGAAACAGCTCCGATGCAAAACTGTATTATTACGCAAAACCGTGGTCTGTCCCCTATTGTTTGCTATTGTTTGCTCAATCTTTTCCGCCTCGATACCTCCAAGAAAAAAGGGGGTATCTATACTCGTCGCATTCTCGCCGCTTCTTCCGATGCTTATCGCGCCAGTCTCCTCGGGGTTAAAGGGAATTTGATGCAATTGCCCTGATATAGGCTTCAGGCGCATTTCCAGGGGGTAGCGGAACACTCAGCGAATCACCCGCGCGCCCTTGCCCTGCATCGCCGCTTCGACTTCCTCGACGCGCACCATCGAGGTGTCGCCTGGGGTGGTCATGGCCAGCGCGCCATGCGCGGCGCCGTACTCGACTGCGGCCTGCGGCCCTTTGCCTTCGAGAAAACCGTAGGCGAGGCCCGAGGCGAAGCCGTCACCACCGCCAACGCGGTCGTAGATTTCCAGATTGTCGCGTGGCATCGACTGATACAGCTCGCCCTGGTAGTAGAGCAGCGCCGCCCAGTCGTTGAGTGTCGCCGTTGTCGCCTTGCGCAGCGTTGTGGCCGCGACCTTGAAGTTGGGGAACTGCGCAACGGCGGTCCGGATCATTTTTTTGAAACTGTCGGTCTCGATGTGTGTCAAGTGCTCGTCGGCGCCTTCGACGGCAAAGCCCAGGCAGGCGGTGAAGTCTTCTTCGTTGCCGATCATTACGTCGACATATTTTGCGATTTCGCGGTTGATCTTCTGCGCCCCCGGCTTGCCGCCCTGGCTTTTCCACAAGGAGGCGCGGTAATTGAGGTCATAGGCGACGACGGTACCGTACTTCTTGGCTACTTCGACAGCTTCGATCACCGCTTCGGCAGTGTTCGACGCCAGCGCGGCGAAGATGCCACCGGTATGGAACCAGCGTACGCCTTCTTCGCCAAATAATCGCTCCCAGTTCACTTCGCCCGGGCGGATTTGCGAGGCGGCGCTATGGCCACGATCGGAGCAGCCCAGTGCGGGGCGAATGCCGAAGCCTTTTTCGGTGAAGTTCAGGCCGACTCGGGTATTCTTGCCGAGGCCGTCAAAATCGCGCCAGATGACGTGGCTCATGTCGACACCGCCCTGCATGATGAAGTCTTCGACCAGCCAGCCAAGGTCGTTCTGCGGCAGCGCGGTGACCACCGCCGCACGCTTTCCCCAGCACTTGCGCATGGCTCGCGCAACGTTGTATTCGCCGCCACCTTCCCACACCTGGAAGGAGCGTGCATTGCGCACGCGGCCAAAGCCGGGGTCAAAACGCAGCATGACTTCACCAAAGGAGACGCAGTCCCATTGCGCTTCGGCGGCGGATTTGATGATCAGTTCGGACATTTTTTTCCTTTCAGTCGTTTTTGAAACCGCTTTTAACGCAGAGACCACAGAGGCGCAGAGGAAAATCGCAATTCACCATGCCTACGGGCAAACTCTGCGCTCTCTGCGTCGAGTAAGGTTGGTTTCTTTTTCGAGAACTTATTTGCCGGCCAGTTCGGCTTTGATGGTTTTGATCAGTTGCACGGTCTGGCGCACGTTCGCTTCGATGCCCTGGTAGTCCTTGGCGTCGAGCAGGGTCTTGGTGATCATGTTGGAGCCGATGCCGCAGGCGACGATGCCGGCGCCGAACCATTTGCGCAGCGACTCTTCGGTCGGCTCGACGCCGCCGGTGGGCATGAGGCGCGTCCACGGCATCGGGCCCATGACGCTCTTGACAAAGTCGGGGCCGCCGACCGATGAGCCGGGAAAGACCTTGATGATTTCGCATCCGAGTTCCTGTGCGTCGCCAATTTCGGTGGCCGATCCGCAGCCGGGGCTGTAGGGGATGCCGCGCCGGTTGCAGAGTTTGGCCACCTCGGCGTTGAACAGCGGGCCGACAACGAACTTGGCGCCGTTGGCAATGTAGAGGCCGGCCGTCGGGGGATCGACAATCGAGCCAACGCCCATAATCACTGACGGGTCGGCCTTGGCAAAGTGTTGGGTGACGTCGTAGAAAACGTGGGCGGCAAAGTCACCGCGGTTGGTGAACTCGGCGCACTTGGCGCCGCCATCGGCACAGGCCTGTATCACGTTGATGCAGACCTCGACGTCCGGGTGATAAAACACCGGGATGACGCCCTGCTCCATCATGGCGGCCAGTACCGCCATTCGATCTTTTGCCGCCATTGATTTCTCTCCTATCAGTAATAGCCCGCAAAAACTCTACATCACTGCGCCGACCTGCCAGGGCAGGAACTCGTCGTTGCCATAGCCCAGTTCTTCGCTGCGCACTTTCTCGCCGGATGCATAGCGAATGATGGCGTCGAAGATGCGCTGGCTGATGATCGGCATTGGCACCCCCGTGATCAGGTCACCGCAGTTGACGTCCATGTCATCGCCCATGCGTTCATACAGGGCGTTGTTGGTCGCCAGTTTGATCGTTGGCACCCCGGCGCAACCAAAGGCCGAGCCGCGACCAGTGGTAAAGCAAATGATCTGTGCGCCACCAGCCGCCTGCCCGGTCGCCGATACGGGGTCGTAGCCGGGGGTGTCCATGTAGACGAAGCCCTTGGCGTCAATCGGTTCGGCATAAAGGTAAACGCCGTTGAGCGTACTCGTCCCGCCCTTGGCGACGGCGCCCAGCGACTTTTCAAGAATCGTCGTGAGGCCCCCAGCCTTGTTGCCGACCGATGGATTATTGTCCATCTGGCCACCGCTACGCATGGTGTATTCTTTCCACCACGTGATGCGATCGATCAGCTTCTGGGCGATTTCCGGGCTGGCCGCACGGCGGGTCAGCAGGTGTTCGGCGCCGTAAATTTCCGGGGTTTCCGAAAGAACAGTCGTCGCGCCATGGGCGACCAGTAGATCGGACGCGCCACCAAGCGCCGGATTGGCGGTGATTCCGGAATAGCCGTCGGAACCGCCGCAATTGAGGCCGACAATCAAGTGGCTGATCGGAACCGCCTCGCGCTGGTAGCGGTTGGCACGCTCAAGCATTTCGGTGACCAGCGCGACGCCCTTCTTGATCGCGGCGGTGGTTCCGCCTTCGGCCTGCATCACCACCGTCTGCAACATTCCTGCTTCGTGCGCGCCGATCTTCTCGACGATTGGCACGATCTGGTTTTGCTCGCAACCGAGCCCGACAAAGAGGACGCCGGCAAAATTTGGATGTTTCGCGTAGCCGACCAGGGTGCGGCGCAGGATGTCCATGCCTTCGCCGGCAACGTTCAGGCCGCAGCCCAGCGGATGCGGCAGGGCGATCACGCCGTCGATATTGGGATAGGCGGCCAGATGCTCGGTGGAAAAGTGCCTGGCAATCGCGCGCGTGACGGTGGCCGAACAATTGACCGTGGCAATCACGGCGATGTAGTTGCGCGTTCCGACCTTGCCATTCGCACGCTTGTAGCCCATGAAAGTGGCCGGCGTGTCGACCTTGGGCATGGCGTGTACGTCCTGGCCGATGCCGTAGTCACGCTCGAATTCACCCATGCCCAAGTTGTGGGCATGGACGTGCTGGCCGGTGGCAATATCGGCCGTGGCGAAGCCGATGATCTGGTTGTAACGGCGTACTTTCTCACCGTTCTTGATCGCGTGCGCGGCCAGCTTGTGACCGGGCGGAATCAGGTCGCTTACGGTGAGTTGCTCGGATTCGATCACGGTGCCGGGAAGCAGTTGCCTGGTGGAGATCAGCACATCATCGTTGGCGTGCAGACGGATCACTGAGGATGTTGTCATTTGTTATGCTCCACAAAGTTCGGCCATCGCCGCCTTGACACCAACTGCCTTGATCCGTATCAGCGATGCGGTGGTCTGTTCGGCGAGACCGGCGACCCGGGTCAGGTCCTCCCCCCACAGACGGGTATCGGCCAGCAGGGCCGTCACCAGTTTGCCCAGGTCAGTCGCATCCTGCCAGGCGGCATTGACGATGACCAGCAGCTCGGCGCTGTCGCAGATCGGGTAGGCATGATCCCGACGAATGCCTTCGTACTCGCCGTCTGCGACAAACCGACCGTGATAGAAGTTAAACAGCGCTGCCAGCGAGAAGGACAGGCCGACCGGCGCCTGGCCATGCGTGGCGACGTAGTCTTTGACCGTCGGCAACACGCGAATCTGCCACTTGGAAATGGAGTTGAGCGCAATCGAGATCAGTTTATGGCGTATGTTCGGATTGGCGAAGCGTTCCATAATGGTTTTTGCATAAGCAAGACGCTCGGCATCGGGCAGCGGGACGAAGGGGACGATTTCTTCGAACATCACTTTGTTTAGGTACTTCGAGACAACGGGGTCTTCGGTCATCGCGCGCACGGTATCCAGCCCGGCACTGAACGCCGCCAGTGAACTCGCGGTGTGCGCGCCATTGAGGATGCGCACCTTGCGGGTACGGTAGGGTTGCAGGTCGTCGGTCCATACCACGTCGAGCCCGGCCTTGTGCAGCGGAAACTCGTCGGCGAGTGCCACCGGGCCCTCAATCACCCACAGGTGAAAGGGTTCGGCAGCAACCAGCAGTGGATCCTCATAACCGAACCGGGCGTACAGTACGTTGGCCTCAGCCGCCGGAAAGCCGGGAACGATGCGGTCGACCAGAGTGTTGCAGAAAATATTATGGCCCTCTACCCAGGCGACGAATTCGGCGGGCAAGGCCCACGCCTGTGCATAGTGCAGAACGTGCTTCTTCAGCTTGCTGCCATTGGCCTCGATCAGTTCGCATGGCAGGAACACCAGACCCGTCTGAGCTGACCCGCCAAGCGCCTTAAAGCGCGCCAGCAGCAAGGCCGTGACCTTGGCCGGAAAACTATCCGGACACCGACTATCGACAAAGGCCTCTTCGGCATAAGCGATTCCCGCCTCGGTGGTGTTCGAGATGACGAAACGCAGGGACGGATCCTGTACTGCGGCCAATAGGACGTCCCACTGGCTATAGGGGTTAAGTGCGTTCTTGACGCAACTCACGATACGCTTTGATTCAACCGCCTTGCCGTTGTGCATACCGCGCAAAAGAACCGTAAACAGGCCGCCCTGCTCGGTCAGCCGGTCGGCAATGCCACGCACCAGCGGCTGAACGACAGTCACTTCGCCATTGAACAGGCCGGTGCCGTTGGCCACGTCGATCATCCAGTCGGCAAAGGCGCGCAGGAAGTTGCCATCGCCAATCTGCAGGATACGAACGGGTCTGAGACTGGACGCCGCACTGGCCTCCACAATGAACTTGCCTTGAGCAAAATCGGATCGATTCAGGACCATCACAGCGCTTCCTCCAGATAAAAACGCCAACCGCACTCGCGAGTCGGAAAATTCGTTTACAAACAGATTAGCACGGACACCGGTTAGTTCCGGCGATCAGAACTCGCCGGATAATTGCTGGATTGCAGCCAAGACCTGCACAACACCTATCTGCGCCGTTCCTTTGGTACGCTGTCCGAATGGTGCGAGGTTCCTGTCGGCGTCGTCGCCCAAATCCAAGGACACAAACCAATTGACAATAAACGTCAAAAAGATGACAATAATTTATTTATAACTGACAATAACTTCAAATTTATGACAATATGATTGACAAAGAAGCCATAAATAAACGAGCTTTGCAGCTAGTCGACAAGGGTGGAATAACGCTCGGAGCTACTTTGGCGCAAGAGTTCGGCATCAGCAGACAGTCGGCAAGCACCTATATTCGCAAGCTGGTGGAGAGTGGTCTGCTTACGGCAGAAGGGGCAACGAAGAATAAGCGCTACCACTTTGTCGACCTGCAGAAAGCAAGCAGAATCTATCCACGAGAGGGCTTGCGCGAAGACATCGTCTGGCGCGAGTTGTGCGCACCTATTGTTCTCGACCTGCAGGACAACGTCAGAAGTATCTGGCAATACGGCATAACGGAAATGGTAAACAACGCAATAGACCACTCTGGTTCTCCTGACGTGCTTGTGGACATTCGGAGAAATGCGCTTTACACGACGGCACTCATCTCCGACTCTGGAGAGGGCATTTTTCTCAAGATTCAACGCGCCCTCAATCTCTACGATCCGCGCGAAGCCATACTCGAATTGGCCAAAGGGAAACTAACTACCGATCCTGACCACCATACGGGAGAAGGTATTTTCTTTTCCAGCAAGATGTTTGACGCGTTCGACATTCGGTCTGGAGCACTTCACTTCATGCACGACGACGGCCTCGACGATATGCTTGTCGAGCGGCCAAAAGACTCGCCAGGAACGTTGGTAATCATGCGGCTCAACAATGATAGCCAGCGAATCGATCAGGAGGTGTTCGACCATTTTGCAGAGCCTGACGAATACACGTTTGCAAAAACAATTGTTCCGGTAAGGCTCGCACAGTACGAAGGAGAGAAGCTGGTTTCTCGCTCTCAGGCTAAGCGCCTGACACTTCGGATTGAACGATTTCAGACTGTCGTATTTGACTTCGATGGCGTTGCCGAAATTGGCCAGGCGTTCGCTGACGAGGTTTTCCGGGTTTTCAAAACAGCACACCCGGGAACCAAGCTAATTCCGATCAAGATGACAGAAGCCGTGGAAAACATGGTTAAACGAGCAACAAGTTCAACCGCCGCCTGACAGTTACTCCTCGTCGCGCAATCCGTATGCGCGACGTTGGATGACGCGAATCTTGTTGTTGAGTCCCTCGGCGAAGCCGAGCGAGACCTTGTTTTCCGGATTGCAGTAGGCGGCGATTCCATCCCAATGACGCTCGATCATTTCCGCGAACTTCTCGTAAGGCGTGAGGCGTTGCCACTTGAGACCGGCTTTCCAGTTGTCGAAGTGAGGTTCCCTCGGTTTTTCTCTGCCAACGAGTGGGTTTCATGCTACCAGTTTTTCCTGATGTTGCCTGCTGAGCCAAGCCGTCAGGAACTGCTTGGGCGACTTGTAGCCGAGTGTCGAATGCTGGCGCTTCCGGTTGTAGAAGACCTCGATGTATTCAAAGCTGGCGGCCTTCATGTCGGCGAGGGTGGCATAGCGAATTCCATGCACACGCTCGTTCTTGAAGCTGTTGAACCAGCTCCCCGTCGGCGCGTTATCCCAGCAGTTCCCTTTCCGGCTCATCGAGCAAGTCATGCCATACGCCTGGAGCTTATCCTGAACGGCGTGGCTGGCGTACTGGCTGCCCCGGTCGGAGTGGTACAGCAGCCCCGGTGCTGGCCTCTTCCTGCACCAGGCCATCGTCAGCGCGTCGGTCACGATATCCGCCGTCATACGCGGCTTCAGCGACCAGCCGACGATTTCACGGTTGAACAGGTCAAGCACGATGGCCAGATACAGCCAGCCTTCATCCGTCCACAGGTAGGTGATGTCCGATGTCCAAACCTGATTCGGCGCCGTCGGCGTGAAGTTTCGGGCCAGCAGATTCTCCGCCACAGGCAGACCGTGCTTCGAGTCGGTCGTCACTTTGTAGCGCCGCTTGTGGCGGGCATGGATGCCGTTGTCGCGCATCAGCCGTTCCACCCGTTCCTTGCTGCCCGAGAAACCTCTGGCCCGCAACTCGCGCACCATGCGCGGGCTGCCATACGCACCTTTGAGTTCGGCATGGATGGCCCGGATGAGCGCCAGCATCTGGCTGTCGGTCAGTCGCTTACGATCCGGCGCGCCACCACGCTTCCAGGCCCGATAGCCGCTGATGCTCACGCCGAGCACTTCGCACATTTCG
Organism: Propionivibrio sp.; assembly: GCF_029255185.1. GTDB lineage: Bacteria > Pseudomonadota > Gammaproteobacteria > Burkholderiales > Rhodocyclaceae > Propionivibrio. The sequence continues at coordinate 663 of NZ_JAPUVO010000040.1, read as the reverse complement.
GCCAGCACAAAACTCTCGCACTGCCCGGCAATCCAGGCGTACTTCACAGAACATCCCTTGCGAAGTACGCCGTCGCTTTTTTTAGGATTTCGTTCTCCCGCTTGAGTCGGAGATTTTCAGCACGCAGCCTTGAGAGCTCCATTTCCTCTGGCGTTACCACTCTGCCGACAGTTCCACTGAGCTTACCTTCGACCGCTGCCTTGACCCAGTTGCGAACGGTCTGATCGCTCAGCCCAAGTTCCTTGCAAACCCTGCTGACGTTCTGTCCGTCTTTGATCCGCTTGACCGCCAGTTCCTTAAACTCGGTTGTGTATGCCTGTTTCGATATCTTCATTTCTTGCCTTCCAAAAATGACCCAATTTTATGTCACCCTTGGCAGACGAAATTTCGGGGGAAGCTCAATCGCGGATTTCTTCAACAAATAGACGCTTGGCACTATTCGGCAACAGCCATGGATATGGAGTAAGCAGTCCTTCTAGCTGAGACTTCGCGGTCTGAATGTGGCTGGGTGCGCTTTGTGGCTGAGCGCCTTTGCGACCGGGGCCAGGCTAGTCCTGGGGCAGGAGGCGTGCGCCGAGAAATCGAACGAACTGACGGCGATTCCGGTACTGCTCGACGCCCTGCTGCTCAAGGGCGTGATCGTCACCATCGACGCCATGGGCA
>NZ_JAPUVO010000039.1 GCF_029255185.1 Propionivibrio sp. | reverse complement strand
GTCGCCTCGTCCTCAATCTTTTCCGCCTCGATACCTCCAAGAAAAAAGGGGGTATCTATACTCGTCGCATTCTCGCCGCTTCTTCCGATGCTTATCGCGCCAGTCTCCTCGGGTTAAAGGGAATTTGATGCAATTGCCCTGCGTTGAGTGTTGCGTTGAGTATTTTTTCGCTCAGGCGTCAAGCGCTAACGCTTCGGCGATCTTAATCCCGTCGATTCCCGCCGAAAGGATTCCTCCGGCGTATCCGGCGCCCTCGCCTGCCGGATACAGGCCCTTGACGTTCAGGCTCTGGTAATTTTCGCCGCGCGTGATGCGCAGTGGCGAAGAGGTCCGTGTTTCGACACCGGTGAGCACTGCGTCGGCCAGATCAAAGCCTTTGATCTGGCGACCAAAGGCGGGCAACGCCTCGCGTATGGCAGCGATGGCGTAGGGCGGCAGTGCCGTGGTCAGGTCGGTCAGATGGACGCCGGGCTGGTACGAGGGAATGACCGATCCGAGACGGGTAGACGGGCGTCCGGCAAGGAAATCGCCGACCAGTTGGCCTGGTGCGTCGTAGCTGCCGCCGCCCAGCTCAAAAGCGCGGGATTCGAGGCGGCGCTGCAGGGCGATGCCGGCCAGCGGGCCGTCGGGATAGTCGGCGGGGGTGATGCCGACGACGATTCCGGCGTTGGCATTACGCTCGGCGCGTGAATACTGACTCATGCCGTTGGTCACCACGCAATTCGTTTCAGAGGTGGCGGCCACCACCTGGCCACCCGGACACATGCAGAAGCTATATACCGAGCGGCCGTTGCTGGCGTGATAAACCAGCTTGTAGTCGGCGGCGCCGAGCAGCGGATTGCCGGCGTTGGAGCCTAGGCGTGCACGGTCGATCAGCGATTGCGGGTGCTCGATGCGAAACCCCACCGAGAAGGGTTTGGCCTCCATGAAAACGCCTGCGGCGTACAGCATCGCGAAGGTATCGCGGGCGCTATGGCCAAGCGCCAGAACGACGTGGCTGGCCGCTATCGTTTCGCCACCGGCCAGCGCCACGCCGCACACTTGGCCGTGCTCGATGTGCAGGCCGGTGACGCGGTTCTGGAAGCGGACTTCCCCACCGAGCGATTCGATTTCGCGGCGCATGTGTTCGACCATGCTGACCAGGCGAAAGGTGCCGATGTGTGGTTTAGCGACGTAAAGAATTTCGGCCGGCGCCCCGGCCTTGACGAACTCGTTTAGCACCTTGCGTCCGAGGTGGCGCGGGTCCTTGACCTGGCTGTAGAGCTTGCCGTCGGAGAACGTGCCGGCGCCGCCTTCGCCAAATTGCACGTTCGATTCGGGATTGAGCACCTTGTTGCGCCACAGCCCCCAGGTGTCCCTGGTGCGTTCGCGAACCGCCTTGCCGCGCTCGAGAACAATCGGTCTGAAGCCCATCTGGGCCAGCACCAGCGCAGCAAAAATACCGGCCGGACCGAAGCCGACGATGACTGGGCGTGAAGCCAGGCTGGCTGGCGCCTGGGTGACGAAGTGGTAACTCGTATCTGGCGTCGGGCCTATCGTGTGATCGTCGGCAAAGCGCTCAAGCAGGGCTGTTTCGCTGACCCTGCTGGTCGCCGCGAGCGTAAGGTCGACGCTGTAGATGAAGGTGAGTGCGTTTTTCTTGCGCGCGTCATGGCTGCGCTTGAATAGAGTGAAGCCTTGTACATCGGCCGGCCGCAAGTCAAGGCGCTCGCAGATGGCGGCAGACAGTGCTTCTGGCGGGTGCTCGAGCGGCAGCCGGAGTTCAGTGATACGAATCATGAACGGAAGTTGGTTGTTGCAGAAATGTTTTGCTGTCCGTAGCTAGCGAATTTCTCCAACACTGTCGCCATCTCGTCAGCGTCGAGCAGCACTGGGGAGCCGATGGTGCAGGCACGCCAGTACTGTTGACACAGGGTTTCGAGTTCGTCGCCCAGGGCCAGCGCCTGTTCGAGATCATGGCCGAAGACGAGCATGCCATGGTTGGCCAGCAGGCAGGCACGGCGCCCGCGCATGGCGGCCAGTGCAGCGTCGGACAGCGCCTGCGTGCCAAAAGTGGCGTAAGCGGCGCAGCGCAGGGTGTCACCGCCAAAGCGGGCGATCATGTAGTGGAAGGGCGGAATGTCGCGGCGCAGGCAGGCGATGCTGGTGGCAAAAGGCGAATGTGCGTGCAGCACGGCGTTTGCTTCCGGGCGGGCGGCGTAAAGGTCGCGATGAAAGCGCCATTCGGACGATGGCTGGCGTTGCCCGCCGTGCGTCCCGTCGAGGCGCATGAAAACGATGTCCTCAGGTTGCAGCAGGCCATAGTCCATGCCGCTCGGCGTGATCAGAAAACCACTCGCATTTTCTTCTGGCCCCTGCACACGTACACTGAGATTTCCGGCGGTTCCGGTGTTCAGCCCAGCGGCTACCATGCGGCGGGCGGTGGCGATTAGTTTTTGGCGCAGTTCAGTCATGCCGGGTTTCCGGGTAAAGGCGGCGCAGGCCGTCGGCCGGGCAGACGCCGCGCTCGGTGATGATCGCGCTGATCAAGCGCGCCGGGGTCACGTCGAAGGCCGGGTTGGCCACTGCTTCGTCGGCGAACAACTGGCGCAAACGCGCAGGCTGCCCGGAACTATCCCGACCGTGCAGCATGCGCAACTCGTCGCCGTCGCGTTCCTCAATGGGAATCTGGGCGCCGCTGGTGCAGGAAAAGTCGATGGTCGAATGCGGCGCGGCGACGTAAAAAGGCACGTCCGATTCGCGCGCCGCCAGTGCCTTGAGATAGGTTCCGACCTTGTTGGCCACATCGCCGTTGGCAGCAATGCGGTCGGCGCCGACGATCACCGCATCGATGGCGAATTCGCCATCGCGCGCCAGCAGCAGGCCGGCAGCGTTGTCGGCGAAGAGCGTATGCGGCACCCCATGCTGCCGGAGTTCCCAGGCAGTCAGAAGGCCCTGGTTACGGGGCCGGGTTTCGGAGACCCAGACGTGGATGTCGATGCCTGAATCGAAGGCGGCATAAACCGGCGCCAGCGCCGTTCCGTAGTCGATGGTCGCCAGCCAGCCGGCGTTGCAGTGGGTCATGATGTTTAACCGCCCACCTTGCTCGGCCATTGGGCGGAGCAACGCCAGCCCGATCTCGCCGATGCGCTGACACTGCGCGGCGTCCTCCTCGGCAATCTCGCCAGCTTCGCGCCAGGCGGCGTCGGCGCGTTCACCCGAGGGCAGTGGCAGCAGCCGCGACTGCATGCGCATCAGCGCCCAATGCAAATTCACAGCGGTCGGGCGGGTCGCGGCGAGAGTGGCGGCGGCTGCGGCCAGCGCCGCATCGTTGGCGTGCCGGTCAAGGGCCAGCGCCAGCCCATAGGCCGCCGTCACGCCAATCAGCGGCGCGCCGCGCACCTGCATGGCGCGGATGGCGTGAGCGGCATCTTCCAGCGTGCTCAGGCGGAGGGTCCGGTAGTCGTGCGGCAGCGCGCTCTGGTCGATGATATCGACGGCACGCATGCCGACTACCGGCCACAGGGTTCGGGTGGGGAGTGTGTTGACTTTCATGGCCGGCATTCTAACAGCCGGCCCTTGCCAATATGCCAAACTGCCGGAGGAGGCGCGCTCCTACCCCCTCCGGCTTGCCCGGCTTTACTTGATGGCCAGGCTCTTCGTCCTGGACACCGTCTGCTTGGGCAGCTTCAGTAGGAGCACGCCATTGTCGTATTTGGCCTCGGCAGTCGCTTCATCGACGTCCTGAGCGAGTGAAAAAACACGCGACACCTTGCCGTAGTAACGCTCGCTGCGCAGTACTTTTTCGCCCTCCTTCACCGATTTTTCATTCTTGACCTCGGCACTGATGGCGACCTGCCCCCCCTCAATGGTGACGTTAATGTCTTCCTTCTTTACTCCGGGGATCTCAGCATGCACGGTATAAGCCTTTTCATCCTCACTGACGTCAATTTTTATCTGGACAGCCTGTTGCCCGTCAAAAAGCACCGGACGCATGAAAAAACCGCGAAACAAATCATCGAAAGCATCATCGGCAGGGTTGTAACGCAGAATGTTTGCCATTTCATCCTCCTGTATAAATCCGGGACAGCCCCGTACCGCCGACGTGGGGTTCAGTGCCTGAATTTCAAGAGGTGCGGCTTGCTGACCCAGTCGATGTGATTGCCAAACAACGATCTTGACGGGACGCGAGTTACAAGCTTCGGCCCAAAAATTCTATTCGCGCAGAAACACGGGCGGAAATGAGCCGCCTTCCCACATTTTGCAGCCGACCTGGTCAAGTCCGACAGGCTGCTAGCCCAGCCTCCACCCGCCCGAGGTCGCCGACGTGGCCCCAATGGATGGCATCGGGGTCATAACCGAAGTGATCGTCGGCGAGTTGCCGCAGCCGTCCCAGCTTGGCGTGGATGGCGGCAGTGCGAGCGAGGTAGGCGTCGAGGACGGTTTGCTTGGTGTTCATCGCGAGCTCCATGATGTGATTGACGACGCCACCATGAGCGCGCCGTTCAATCCGGAAGCCGCGATTAATTTCACAGAAAAACAATTACGACAATTGACGCCGCTAATTTGCCGGCCTAGAATTGCAAAACAACCAGAAAAGTGTTTTCTACAGATATGACGGAATTGGGGCAAGTAGCAAGCATCCGCATGGGTTACCCCTTCCGTTCGCGCCTTGAGCACGATGCGGCGGGTGCAATCGCTGTTGTGCAGATGAAGGACATCGACGATGCCAGTTTGCTGCACTTGGAGGATGCCGTTCGGGTGAACATGCCAGACTTCAACGAGCATCACCTGATCAGGCAGGGGGACTTGGTATTTCGCTCTCGCGGGCGGACCAATTCTGTGGCGCTAATTTCGGAAGACATGGGGCCAGCGGTTCTTGCTGCTCCCATGTTGTTGATTCGCCCCGTTGATGTGCTGCCTGCCTACTTGCTCTGGTACATCAACTTGCCGGCAATTCAGGCAGCGTTGGCAGCACAGGCAGAGGGTACGGCGGTGCGAATGATCAGTAAGGCGGCGCTGGAGCAGTTGGAGATCGTCATCCCACCCCTGGCGACACAGCGGCGAATCGTCGAAATCGGCCAACTGGCGAGCCTTGAGGCCAGGATCGCAAGCGAATTGATCGATCGGCGCAAAGCGCTGGTTGACGGAATCCTGATGCGTAAAGCGCAGGATGCCGCAGCAAGAACTGGTAAGCCTTCCGCCCCTCACAGACATCAAAGGAATTTCGGATGAACGACAAAATCACACAACAAGAAGTCAACTCGGCTGCGTGGGCCGCCTGCGACACATTCCGTGGCGTTGTCGATCCGGCCCAATACAAGGACTACATCCTCGTGATGCTGTTCCTGAAATACATCAGCGACCTCTGGCAAGACCATTACGACACCTATCGCCAGCAATATGGCGACGACGATGAGCGTATCAGGCGCAAACTGGATCGCGAGCGCTTCACGCTGCCCTTCGTCGAGTTCAAGGATGAAAAAACAGCTGAGGTCATCGAGCACTTCGCCGGCGATTTCAACAGCCTGTACGAGCGACGTAACGCCGCCAACATCGGTGAGCTGATCAACATCGTGCTCGATGGCATCGAGGATGCCAACAAGGCCAAGCTCGACCGGGTATTCCGCAACATCGACTTCAACTCGGAAGCCAACCTTGGGCAAACCAAGGATCGCAACCGTCGCCTGAAAAATCTGCTTGAAGATTTTGCCAAGCTCGATCTGCGCCCCTCTCGCGTTTCCGAGGACGTAATCGGCAATGCCTACATCTACCTGATCGAGCGCTTTGCCTCCGATGCCGGCAAGAAGGCGGGCGAGTTCTACACACCCAAGCAGGTCTCGCGTCTGCTCGCCCGACTGGCCAAACCCAAACCCGGCAACCGCATCTGCGACCCGGCCTGTGGTTCCGCTGGTCTGCTGATCGAGGCAGCGGCGCTGGTGGAAGAAACCGGCAGCCGCGACTTCGCCCTCTTCGGCCAGGAGGTGAACGGCAGCACCTGGGCACTGGCGCGCATGAACATGTTCCTGCACGGCAAGGATTCTGCGCGCATCGAATGGGGCGACACCCTCAACAGTCCAGCGCTGGTCGAAGCCGACCGCCTGATGCGCTTCGACGTGGTGGTCGCCAATCCGCCCTTCAGTCTCGATAAATGGGGTGCCGAGCATGCCGAGTCGGATCGCTTCAATCGCTTCTGGCGCGGCGTGCCGCCCAAGTCCAAGGGCGATTACGCCTTCATCACACACATGGTCGAAACCGCATTGCCGCAGGCCGGTCGTGTCGCGGTGGTCGTGCCGCACGGCGTGCTGTTCCGTGCCGGTGCCGAAGGCCGCATCCGGCAGAAGATGATCGCGGACAATCTGCTCGATGCAGTCATCGGCCTGCCGGCCAATCTCTTTCCCACCACCTCCATCCCGGTCGCCGTTCTGGTTTTTGACCGGTCGCGGGAAAAGGGCGGCGAGCGCGAGTCGTGTCGCGATGTCCTTTTCATCGATGCCAGCAGCGACTTTCAGTCGGCCAAAACGCAGAACGCCCTGTTCGATTCTCACCTCGACAAGATCGTCGCCACCTTCGATGCGCGCCAGAACGTCGACAAATACGCGTACGTCGCCACGTTGGCAGAGATCGCCGAGAACGACTTCAACCTCAACATTCCGCGCTACGTGGATACCTTCGAGGAAGAGGAAGAAATCGACGTGGCCGTCGTTGAACAGGAAATCGAACGTCTCGAGGGCGAACTGGCCGAGGTGCGGGCAAAGATGAAAGCCTATCTCAAGGAGTTGGGCGTATGAGCAAGAAATCAACGCCACCCGCGCCACGCGCCGAAGATCACATTGTCGTCTTCCAAGAAAAAGCCATACGCCGCGTCTGGGAAAAAAGCGAGTGGTGGTTCTCGGTCGTCGATGTCTGCTCTGTTCTTACAGAGAGCCCGGATGCAGGGGCCTATTGGCGAAAGCTCAAGCAGCGGCTCGGTACCGAGGGAAGTGAAGTCGTGACGTTTTGTCACGGGTTGAAACTGGAGGCGCCCGATGGCAAGCAGCGCATAACCGACTGTGCCAACACGGAGGGCATCTTCCGCGTCATCCAGTCCATCCCCTCGCCCAAGGCCGAACCTTTCAAGCGTTGGCTGGCGCAGGTCGGCTACGAACGCGTCAAGGAAATCGAAGACCCGGAACGGGCCAGCGCCCGCGCCCGCGAACTCTACGAAGCCAAGGGCTACCCCAAGGACTGGATCGAAAAGCGCATGCGCGCCATTGCCATCCGCGGCGCGTTGACCGACGAATGGAAAGAACGCGGTGTCGCCGAGGGGCGCGAATACTCGATCCTCACCGCTGAAATCGCCCGCACCACCTTCGGTGTCACGCCCGGCGACCGCAAGAAACTCAAGGGACTGGAGCAAGCGAAAACCGCCAACCTGCGCGACCACATGACCGATCTCGAGCTGATCTTCACCATGCTCGGCGAAGCCGGCACCACCGAAATCGCCAAACGCAAGGATGCACAGGGCTTCGTCGGCAACCGCAACGCCGCCAAGGAAGGCGGCACGGTTGCCGGCAATGCCCGCAAGGAGCTGGAAGCCAGGACCGGCGTACCGGTTGTCAGCCGACAGAATTATCTAAACTCACCTGAATCTATGCAATTGGCAACTACCGAGAATTCCTCGGCAGTTCAACTTGGTGGGCAAGAGCCCGACAACTCGGCAACTGTTTTCAAAAAGGAGACGGCTCGTTCGCGTATCCGCAAGACCCAGGTCGATCAGAAGTCGACGCGCAAGGGACGGGGCGGAAAACCATGAAGTGGGGGAAGTACGGGGAACAAAGCGATCAGGAGAGTGGCGTATGACAGAAAAGCGTATCGTCGAACAGCATCACGAAACCTTCGAGGGTATGCGCCAGTTCGATGCCGATGGCAATGAATTCTGGATCGCACGCCAACTCGCCAAGGTGCTGGAGTATTCCGAGTACCGACACTTCCAGCCGGTTATCGAACGCGCCAAAGAGTCATGCCGCAACAGCGGTCATGCGGTCGAGGACCATTTCGAGGATGTCCTCGATATGGTCGACATCGGTTCGGGCGCAAAGCGCCAGATCGCCGATATTCGTCTTTCGCGTTACGCCTGCTACCTGATCGTCCAGAACGGCGACCCGTCCAAGCCGGTCATCGCCAACGGTCAGACCTACTTCGCCTTGCAAACCCGCCGGCAGGAGTTGAACGATGACGAAACCTTTGCTCGTCTGTCAGAAAACGACAAGCGTTTGGCCATCGGTAACGAACTTGCCGAGCACAACAAGCATCTCGCGGCTGCGGCCAAGGACGCCGGCGTCGAAACGCCGATTGACTACGCCATCTTTCAGGATCATGGCTACAAGGGGCTCTACGGCGGCAGGGGCGCGAAGGGCATCCATGCCATCAAGGGGCTGAAGAAGACTCAGAAGATACTCGACCACATGGGCAGTACCGAACTCGCTGCCAACTTGTTCCGCGCCACGCAAACGGAAGAAAAACTGCGTCGCGATCAGGTGCGCGGCAACCAGAAGGCCAACCAGACCCACTTCGAGGTCGGCAAAAAAGTGCGCCAGACCATCGACGAGTTGGGCGGCACCATGCCCGAGGCGTTGCCGACGCCCGAGAAAAGTATCCAGCAGATCGAGAGCGCCAAGAAGAAGCTGGAGGGTAAGGGGAAAAAATGAGCCTACCTTTTGGATGGAGTGTGCTGACATTGGACGAGGTTTGTTCCGGCAGTCTTCAGACCGGCCCTTTTGGAAGTCAATTGCATGCAGATGAATATACGGATGAGGGCATCCCAGTCGTAATGCCGAAAGACCTTGTCGCAGGGAGAATCGTTGCGGCCACTGCCGCACGTATTCCGGAAACCCGTGCCGCACAATTAAAACGTCATCGCATCCAGGTGGGCGATGTTCTCTTCAGCCGACGAGGAGACGTTGCCCGAGCAGGATTGGCCACAAAAAGCGATGAAGGGTTCCTTTGTGGAACCGGTTGCTTACGTGCGCGCCCGGACAGAAGTAAAGCACGCCCAGAATTTCTCAATTTGCTGATTCAGTCGCCAACTGCGAAGCGATGGCTGGAAAATAATGCAGTTGGGCAAACGATGCCCAACATGAACACAGAGATTCTTTCCCAACTTACATTCAGGGTTCCGCCCCTGAGCGAACAACAACAAATCTCGGAATTAGTATCAAGTTGGGATGCCGCTATCGAGAAAACCGAGCGATTGATTGGAGCGAAGCAGAAACGGTATAAATCACTGTCAAATCGACTACTGTTCGGCCACGTTCGCTTCGGACAACGCAACATCAAGGCCACAAAATCACTTCACTGGTTTTCCGCCCCAAGTGACTGGCAGGTCGTGGAAATAGGCAAGGTAGCACGCGAGGTATCGGCACTGAACAGCAGCGACGACGGATTGCCGGTACTTTCGTGCACCAAATACGATGGATTGGTCGATTCACTCGGGTACTTTGACAAACAGGTATTCAGCCATGACACCTCGAAATATAAGGTCGTCGGACGCGGCCAGTTTGCTTATGCGACTAACCATATCGAGGAAGGCTCCATCGGGTATCAGGATTTTGTGGATGCTGGACTGGTTAGCCCGATCTATACCGTCTTTCAATCTGACCCGAAGAAGATAGACGACGGTTACTTCTACAAGCTACTCAAGACTGAAAAGCTACGCCAGATTTTTTCGGCGAGAACCAACTCATCGGTTGACCGGCGCGGTAGCTTGCGCTGGAAAGACTTCGCCCGGATTCATATTCCTCTTCCGCCGCTCGACGAACAACGCGAAATCAACGCCGTGCTTGATGATGCCAAGCGGGAAATTGTTCTGTTGCAAAGCGAGGTCAAAGCCCTCAAAAAACAGAAACGTGGCCTGATGCAAAAACTTCTCACCGGCCAGTGGCGGGTGAAAAAAGCCGAGACGGAAGCCTGTTAAGCATGGTCAACTGCGCCTACCTCTTTCTCGACGAAGGCGGAAACTTCGATTTCAGCTCGACCGGTACGCCTTATTTCATCCTGACCAGTGTGGCGACGCGGCGACCTTTTCCCGCCCACGCTTCACTCGACGGTTTCAAGCACGATTGCCTCGAATACGGTCTTGATACGGAGTATTTCCACTGCGCTGACGACAACACGCGTGTAAGGCGCAAGGTGTTTGAACTGATCTCCGGTCATCTTGGGTCGTTGCGAATTGACTGCCTGGTGGTCGAGAAGGCCAAGGCCGGACCGGCCTTGCGTGAAGACTCGCGCTTTTACCCGGAAATGTTGGGGCACTTGCTGAAATGGGTAATTCCACGCGAATTGAAATACGGTGTGGACGAAGTCATCGTAATTACCGACACGATTCCCATCCAGAGGAAGCGGAAGGCCATCGAAAAGGCAATCAAGGCTGCGCTGGCAACGATGCTTCCTGCCGGTATGAGGTACCGCATTCTGCATCACGCGTCACGCTCGCATTACGGTTTGCAGATTGCCGATTACTGCAACTGGGCAGTGTTCAGAAAATGGCAAAAGGGCGAGGTCGAGTTCTACGACCTGATCAAACCAGCGGTAAAGAGTGAATTCGATATTTTCCGGACGGGAACACGGCGCTACTACTGATGATGCAAATTCCTGAGCCACCAAAAATTGACCCCCCCGACTACTCCTTGCGGAGAGAGCCCCTTGGGCTCTTGTCATCGGGGGGGTACCTTTGGATTCAAGTATAGGGGAATAGCGTGCTGGAGACAAACAAATCTTTCAGGGCAGGATTCCGCTTCGACGAGAAACACCTCTCGCAAATCCCCGCCCTGCAACTGCTGGTCAATCTCGGCTATCGCTATCTGACGCCGGCCGAAGCGCTGGCCATGCGCGGCGGCCGCCTCTCCAACGTGTTGCTGGAGACGGTATTACGTGACAGCCTCAAACGCATCAACCGCATCCAGCACAAGGGCGACAACTACCTGTTCAGCGAGGAAAACCTCCAGAGCGCCATCCAGCGCCTGAAGAACGTCAAGTACGACGGCCTGCTCAAAACCAATGAGTCGGTCTATGACCTGCTAACGCTGGGCGTGGCGTTGGAACAGTCGGTCGAAGGGGCTGTGCGCAGCTTCACGCTCAACTACACCGACTGGAAGAATCCGGAGAACAATGTCTATCACGTCACCGCCGAATTTCCGGTGGAGCGCACGCGCAGCCACGAGACGGCGCGGCCGGACATTGTGCTGTTCGTTAACGGCATCCCGTTCGCGGTGATCGAATGCAAATCGCCGAATACCGAAGTGGCGCAGGCGGTGTCGCAGATGATCCGTAACCAGCGCGACGAGTACATCCCGGCGCTGTTCACCTACGCCCAATTGGTGATCGGCACCAACAAGAACCACTGCAAATACGCCACTGTCGGCACGGCGGCGAAGTATTGGGCGGTGTGGCGTGAGGAGCGGGAAGAGAAGGACGAGGACGCAAACAACGAAAATACAGCCTTGCGTTCGGTGCTGGATCAACCCTTGCCACAGGGGGCTAAAGCTGGACTGTATGAGTTGCTGGCCGAAGCAATGGGAGTCGGTGCGGGCGTCCGCGAACCGAGCGCCGATTATCTGGTGCGTCGTGCGCTGACCGAACAGGATCGCACGATATTCGCCTTGTGCCGGCCCGAGCGTCTGCTGCGCATGGCACTGGCTTTTACGGTGTTCGATGGCGGCCGACGCAAGATTGCCCGCTACCAGCAGTTTTTCGCGGTCGCGCGCATCGTCGGACGGGTTAAGCAGCGTGATGACGCCGGTCGACGGGCCGGCGGTATCGTCTGGCACACCCAGGGCTCGGGCAAGTCGCTGACGATGGTGATGCTGGCCAAGGCGCTGGTGCTCGATCTTGACATCCGCACGCCGCGCATTGTGTTGGTCACCGACCGCATCGATCTCGACAAGCAACTTGGCAATACCTTCGCAGCCTGCGGCCTGACGCCGGATCGCGCCGAATCGGGGCGGCATCTGGTGGAACTGGTGGCGGATAGCAAGGCACACATCGTCACCACGCTGATTCACAAGTTCGACAAGGCGCTGTCCACGCGTAAGTTCCAGGACGAATCCACTGAGATTTTCGTGCTGGTGGATGAAACCCAGCGCACGCAGCTAGGCATGTTTTCGGCACGGATGCGGCAGATGTTCCCGAATGCCTGCTACATCGGCTTCACCGGCACGCCATTACTCAAGCGCGAGAAGAGCGATGTGATGCGCTTCGGCGGCATCATTCACACCTATGCGATCAATCAGGCCGTGGCCGATGGCGCCATCGTGCCCCTGCTCTACGAGGGGCGTCTGGTTGAGATCGAGCAGAACAGGACGGCGATTGATGTCTGGTTCGAGCGCCATACGGAGGGCTTGACGCCGGCGCAGAAGGCCGATCTGAAGCGGAAGTACGCCCGTGCCGAAATGCTCAACAAGGCCGATCAGGTCATCTATATGCGCGCCTTCGACATCAGTGCGCATTTCCGCCAGAACTGGCAAGGCACGGGCTTCAAGGCACAGCTAGTGGCTCCATCCAAGGTGGCGGCGCTGAAATACAAGGCATTCCTCGATGACATCGGCGAAGTAACCAGCGAGGTCATCATCTCGGCACCCGATGAGCGGGAAGGCTTCGACGATGTGGATGATGACGAATCCACCGACGAGGTCGTCGCTTTCTGGCAGCGCATGATGAAGCGCTACGGTGATGCCGAAGCCTACGAGACGCAGATCATCAATGCCTTCAAGCATGGGAGCGACCCGGAGATACTGATCGTCGTCAGCAAGCTGCTGACTGGCTTCGATGCACCACGCAATACGGTGCTCTATCTCACGCGTAACCTGAAGGAACATACCCTGCTGCAGGCCATTGCCCGCGTCAATCGGCTCTACGATGACGACGAAGGAACCCAGCCCAAAGAGTTCGGCTACATCATCGACTATGCTGGCGTCCTGGGCGAGCTTGATCAAGCGCTGACCACCTACAGCGCACTCGAGGGTTTCGAGGAAGGCGATCTCACCGGCGCACTGGCCAGCATCAACGACGAGGTGCGCCAACTGCCGCAGCGCCACGCCGAGTTGTGGGACGTGTTCAAGACCGTGGCGAGTAACGCAACCCAGCGGCAGGACGAGGAAGCCTACGAGCAACTGCTGGCCGATGAAAAGATTCGCGAGAATTTTTACGGACGGCTGTCGGCCTACGCCAGAGCGCTGGCCATTGCCATGTCCTCCGAAGAATTCATTACCGCGACGCCGGAGAATCGCCTCAAGAGCTACAAGGCCGATCTAAAACGCTTCACCAATCTGAAGGCGGCGGTGAAATTGCGCTACGCCGAGTCGATCGACTATCGCGACTACGAGCCGAAGATACAAAAACTGCTCGACACGCACATTTCGGCCAATGAGGTGCTGAAACTCAACGAGCCGGTCAATATTTTTGATGGCGTGGCCTTTCAGCAAGTGGTCGAGGAGCAAGGCCAGGGCAAGCCGATAGCCGCCAAGGCCGACATGATTGCCCACGCCACCAAACGCGCCATTACCGAGCATCTGGACGAAGACCCGGCCTTCTTCGAGAAATTCTCCAAACTGATCCAGCAGGCCATCGACGACTATCGGGCCGGACGAATATCCGATCTGGAGTATTTGAAGCAGGCCAGCGAGCTCAAGGATGCGGTGGTCAATCGCCAGGTCGATGATGTACCGACCGTCCTGCACGGCAATGATCATGCGATTGCCTGTTTCGGTGTCCTTGAGCCGTATTTCGGCCGGCATATTTCAGATGCCACACAGGCAAAGGATGTGGCGGCAAACGCGGCGGTCAGCATCTGGGCCATCGTTGGACGAAACAAAGTTGTGGGGTTCTGGGACAACCTGGACGCGCAGCGCCGAACGATGAACGAGATGGACGACTTTCTCTATGATGAAATCCGGGGTGGGCGGGGCATCCCCCTGACCACCGAGGAAATGGACGAAATTATCGACCGGGCTATGCAATTGGCCAGACACCGGATGCCGGCGTGAAGACCATGCGGCAAGAAATCGTCTTCGGCACTGAAACCATCGGCTATGAAATTCGATTTCTGCCGACACGACGCACACTCGGAATTGAGGTACACCCCGACCTGTCCGTGATCGTTCGTGCTCCGTCAGATTGTGATCCGGCGATCATCCTTGCCCGAGTTGGAAAGCGCGCGTCTTGGATCAGCAAGCAGCTGACCAATTTCCAGCGCTACAGCCCGAGGACGCCGGCGAGGCAGTATGTCAGCGGGGAAACACATCTCTACCTTGGCCGGCAGTATCGGCTGAAAGTCGGCGCTGGCGAGACGGCGTCTGTGAAGATGAATCGCGGCCATCTGGTAATCACTCTGCCCGGTAAATCTAATCCGGATCGGGTAAAAGCGTTTCTGCACCGATGGTATCTCGACCACGCCCGGCAGGTGTTCATTGATGTGATGGATGAATGGTTGCCCCGTTTCAAGGGGCGCCAGCGGCCACGCCTGATTGTGCGGGCAATGCAGTCGCGCTGGGGCAGCCTGTCGCCGGCCGGTACGATGACACTGAATGCCAATCTGGTTCGGGCACCACGGTCCTGCATTGAGTACGTGGTGGCCCATGAGCTTTGCCACCTCAAGTACCGCGATCACGATACGAGTTTCTTTCGCTTGCTCGGGCAGGTGATGCCGGATTGGGAGAAGCGGAAGCAGCGGTTGGAAACTGCTGTGCTGTGAGATCGGCCAGATGACCGAAGCAACTGACGGATTTATGAAGTCATTGAAGGTTGAGAATGCCGCACGGATGTTTACCCAATCCGATGGGAAAGCAAGACCACTGGCAGGGCCGGCTACACACCGGCCTGTGGCAATGAATGGCTGGCGGGTGTTTGCGAAAAGCCGCGTATCAAATGTGGAGAATGCAATAACCGTCTGCTGATTCCGCTGACGGATACAGTGATCTACGAGCACCTCATACGCAAACGTACCATCGGCGTCTATTCCCATCTAAAATGTAACGGCAATTGAGCAAGAATCGTGCTATATGAACAGCCTTGTGCTTAAGGTAGTGCCATTGAAGCCTGACATGAACTCATCATCAAATCAGACACACAAGTTCAAGTTCATATCCAGACCCCCACTGAATACCATGGGACTTACGATTTTTACCGTGATGTCCAAACTCGCTGCCGATTGCGGGGCAATCAACCTGTCGCAGGGTTTTCCTGATTTTCAGGCCGAACCGGCGCTGTTCGAGTCGACGTTGCGCGCCATGCAGGCCGGCCACAACCAGTATCCGCCAATGGCCGGCACACCGGAACTGCGCCTGGCCATTGCCGACAAGGTCGAGACGCTGTACGGCGTGCGTTACGATGCCGAGCACGAAATCACCGTCACCGCCGGCGCGACGCAGGCGATTTTCACGGCGATTGCCGCCTTTGTCCGCAGCGGTGACGAGGTGATCGTTTTTGAGCCCGTCTATGACAGTTACGTCCCGGCGATTGAAACGGTCGGCGGCCAGGCGGTTTATGCCCAGCTTAACTTCCCAGGCTACAAACCGGACTGGAATCGGGTGCAGGCCCTGATCACGCCGCGCACGCGAATGATCATTATCAACTCGCCGCACAATCCGACCGGCAGCCTGCTCGCTGACGATGATCTCTCTGCACTGGCTGAACTGACGCGCGACACCGACATCGTGGTGCTCTCCGATGAGGTCTATGAACATATCATCTTTGACGGAGAGCGGCGCCGCAGTGTCGCCTCCCATCCAGAGCTTGCTGCGCGCAGTCTCATCGTTTCCTCTTTCGGCAAGACCTACCACATCACAGGCTGGAAGATCGGCTACGTGTTCGGTGCGCCGGAGCTGATCAGCGAGTTTCGCAAGGTGCATCAGTTCAACGTGTTCACGGTTAACACCCCGTGTCAGCTCGGGATTGCAGACTACATGAGCGTCGCCTCGCGCCACCTCGGGTTGGCCGAGTTCTACCAGAAGAAACGCGACTATTTCCGCGCGCAGTTGCACGCTTCGCGTTTTGAGCTCTTGCCCTGCCGTGGAACCTACTTCCAGGTGGCGCGCTATGACGCCATCTCGGATCTGCCCGACCGTGAGTTTGCAAAATGGCTGACGCGTGAGCGCGGTGTGGCGGTGATTCCGGTATCGGCGTTTTACCAGAACGGCCGTGATGATCACGTGGTGCGCTTCTGCTTTGCTAAACAGGAGACGACGCTGGCCGCAGCGGGCGAGCAATTGAGACGAGTTTGATTGGGCGGTTTTTTGCTGTAAAAAACGGTTTGGCTTTTAACCAACATCAAGGAGAAGCGTATGAGCATGGTTCAAGAGTTTAAGGAATTTGCCATGAAGGGCAACGTCATGGATCTCGCCGTCGGCGTGATCATCGGCGGGGCTTTTGGCAAAATTGTCGATTCCATCGTCGGCGATTTGATCATGCCGCTGGTGGCCTGGATCATGGGCGGCAAGCTGGATTTCTCCGGTATGTTCGTGGTGCTGGGCAAGGCGCCGGAGGGAACGACGATGACGCTCGATGCGCTCAAGAAGGCACAGGTTCCAGTGTTTGCCTATGGCAACTTCGTCACCATCCTGGTTAACTTCGTGATCCTGGCGTTTATCATTTTCATCATGGTCAAGCAGGTCAACCGGCTGCGCAAGGAAGAACCTCCGGCAGTCGCTGAACCTGCGGCAACAGCAGAAGACATCCTGCTGCTACGCGAGATTCGCGACAGTCTGAAACAGTAAAACTAAAGTAGACGACCTTCTCTTCTCCATGAGTGCGCCCGTGAAAGCGCGCAGGCAGCGCGGTGAGGACTTGCTGTGTATTGCGCGTCTGCGGCCCATGCAACAGGGCAATTGCATCAAATTCCCTTTAACCCGAGGAGACTGGCGCGATAAGCATCGGAAGAAGCGGCGAGAATGCGACGAGTATAGACACCCCCTTT
>NZ_JAPUVO010000038.1 GCF_029255185.1 Propionivibrio sp. | reverse complement strand
CCATGAGTCACCCCAAAAAGACAGAAAACTACACAATTCCAAACGCTGTGAACAGCCCCTCTGTAACTCATTGAGCGTAAACGATTATTTCTGTGGGTCGACGACAATGGCATTCGCATTTTGATGCAATTGCCCTGGGTGATTAGCAACAGACAGACAGCACCTGAAGTGAAAGGACTAGCAGCCCTTCCGGTTCGGCTCGTCGAGCGGCAGATGCAACTGCTTGCGCCGGGCGATGAAATCGCGCAGGGCCGTTTCCATGGTCGCGGTGATGCCGGCGCGCAGCTCTTCACCTGCGTGGAGCAAGACCGCTTCGAGCAGACAGGGCAGATCGAAGGTCATCTGTTGTCCGATGGCGTGGGCGATGTCGGACGCCAGGAGCGAGACCTGGGTTTCGTCGAAACGGTTGCTGCTGTCTTCAGCAAAGGCGGTTTCAGCGGAGACGATCTCGGTAAGCACGGGCAGATCGTCATCTTCAATTACTGGCAACAATACGTTCGCTGCTTCCGAGTTGTTGGCCGGTGCGGCAACAAAACTTCGCCGCCGCCGCATCAGAGAGTCAGCGCGGTCGACCACATTGGAATGCTCGGACATCAGTGATTCTCCGCGAGGTCGACATAGGTGATCGCGTAGCCGCGGTCCTTGTAGAACTTGACGCGCTCGCGACCGGCCAGCCGTTCGACCTCGTGCCGACCGACGACTTCAATGACGCTGGTAAAGCGCGAGAAGCCGGGGGGGATTTCGGCGGAAAGGTTGAATAGTCGCTCATTGTGCGACAGTGATTCTAGCGTGTCGGAAATCACCACCGGCGTTTCATCGGCCAGCGGGGATGTGCTGCGCACGTGTGGCAAGAATCCACTGGGCGGGTGCATCCACAGATGGCGGTCGAGCATGCCAGCGACTTCACCGTCGGGGGCATAGACCAGCAGGGCCTTACGGTGCAAAAACGCCTTGCCGATCAGCGCGGCGGCGGCTGCAATTCGGTCGGCAGCGTTATGGTAGAAAAAAATCTGCGTCAATTGAGTTTCCCGGCACGCTTGAGCAGGTAGTGCGTGAGCAGCGCCACGGGGCGGCCCGTGGCGCCTTTGTCGGCGCCGGATTTCCATGCGGTCCCGGCAATGTCCAGGTGCGCCCAGTCGAACTTCTTGGTGAAGCGCGAGAGGAAACAGGCGGCGGAAACACTGCCCGCTGCGCGTCCACCGATGTTAGCCATGTCGGCGAAGTTGCTTTTCAGAAGATCCTGGTAGTCGTCCCACAGCGGCATCTGCCAGGCGCGGTCTTGCGCCTCTTCGCCAGCGTGCAGGAGTTCGCGGGCAAGACCGTCGTCGTTGGTAAAAAGCCCCGTGGCGACATGGCCGAGGGCGATTACGCAGGCGCCGGTCAGGGTGGCGACGTCGATCACCGTTGCCGGCTTGAAGCGCTCGGCATAGGTCAGTGCGTCACAGAGAACCAGGCGACCTTCAGCGTCGGTATTAAGGATTTCGATAGTCTGGCCGGACATCGAGGTGACGATGTCACCCGGCTTGCTGGCCGAACCGCCGGGCATGTTTTCGGAACTGGGGACGATCACCGTGAGATTGATCGGCAGCTCCATTTGCGCCACGGCTTTGAGCGTACCCAGCACACTGGCGGCGCCGCACATGTCGAACTTCATCTCGTCCATTTCGAGGCCCGGTTTGAGCGAAATGCCACCGGAATCGAAGGTGATGCCCTTGCCGACCAGGACCAGCGGCTTCTCCTCGGCGCCACCGCCTTTGTAATGCAGGACGATCAGCTTCGGCGGCTGGTGCGAGCCCTTGGCCACCGACAGCAGCGAGTGCATGCCGAGCGCGTCCATGTCGGCGCGTTCAAGAATCTGGCAGTCGAGCGCATGATCACGGGCCATCTGTTGCGCCGTTTCAGCCAGGTAGCCGGGGGTGCACACGTTGCCGGGCAGGTTGCCAAGCGTTCTGGCCAACGCCACGCCGGCGGCGATGGCCTGTCCCTGGGCCAACGCTTCCTCGGCCAGTGGCAGTTTACTGCGCTGTTCAATAACCACGGACAACTTGCGCAGCGGGTGGCGGACTTCATTTTTCTTGCTTTTGAACTGCTCGAAACGATAGGCGGTTTCCTGGGCGATGATCGCGGCCTGCCGGATGCGCCAGGCCAAATCACGCTTTTTGACGGCGATCTCGGTTAGAAACAGGGCGCCATCCGAGGCGCCCGTTTCGTTGAGCGCCTTGACTGCGCAGCGAATCGCGGCGCAATATTCTTTCTCGTGAAACTCCTTGTCCTTGCCCAGTCCGACCAGCAGTACTCGGTCGCACAGGGTGGCGGGTACGTCGTGCAGAAGCAGGGTAGTCCCGGCTTTTCCTTCCATGTCGCCACGACGGATGATGTCAGAAAGATAGCTGTTCGCGGCATTGTCGATCGACTCGGCGGCAGGCGACAGTTTACGCGATTCAAAAACGCCGACGACGACGCACGCACTGCGCTGCTTCTCCGGGCTTCCGCGTTTTATGCTAAATTCCACTGGATACTCCTTGAACAGTGCAGTTTCGTATCAGGGGTCGATTATCACTGTAGTTTTTCGTTAAAGTCAAAAAATGATCTTCCAGCGTGCCGCCCGGCGCGAGTTTACGCACTCCGCTGCCGGCGTTTTTGTTGCGCTTTTCGCCATCCTGCTGACGACCCAACTGATCCGTTTCCTGGGCGAAGCGGCACAAGGCTCGATTGCGCCGGAAGCCGTGGTGGCGCTGCTCGGCTTTTCAGCGTTGAATTACATCCCGACCCTGCTTTCCCTGGCCGCGTTCATCGCGATTTTATTGGCTTTGTCACGCAGTTATCGTGATTCCGAGATGGTCGTCTGGTTTTCTTCCGGACTCTCCCTGGTGGCATGGATACGGCCGGTACTGGTGTTTACCCTGCCGCTGGTGTTGGCGATTGCTGCGTTGTCGCTCTTCGTTTCCCCATGGGCCCTGTCCCAGAGTTCCGAGTACCGGGGTAATCTCGATATGCGCAAGGATGCCGGACAGGCTTCTCCCGGTGCCTTTCAGGAATCGTCTTCCGGCGATCGTGTCGTTTTCGTCGAGGCGGTTGCCGAAGATGAAAGCTATGTGCGAAACATCTTTGTGAGTTCGGTTCAGAGTGGGCGCCTGGGGGTGACCATGGCCGCGACCGGTCATCAGGAAATTGCCGCGAATGGGGACCGCTTTATTGTTCTGGAAAAAGGTCGCCGTTACGAGGTTGAACCGGGATCTCCGGAATTTCGTATCCTGGAGTACGGGCGTTACGCTATCCGTCTGGAAACCAAGGAGGCGCGTGGCATAGAGCGCACACCGAAAAATATGCCGACCACGGAACTGGTAAAGATCGATTTGCCTGGCTATCGCGCCGAGCTGTTATGGCGCCTCGGCGTTCCGCTGTCGGCCATTGTCCTGGCCCTGCTGGCGATCCCGCTTTCATTTGTCAATCCGCGTGCTGGGCGTTCGGCAAACATGCTTCTGGCGCTGTTTACCTACCTGGTCTACAACAACCTGATGACCATCAGCCAGGCGTGGGTCGCCAGTGGCAGGATTTCATTTGCGATTGGCGTGCTGTCCGTGCACCTGTTCATGCTCTGCCTGCTACCCCTTCTTTTCTACCGTCGCATTGCAGTGCTTTCTTTTGCGCGGTTCGCTCGATGAAAATCTACCGTCGTTACCTGGCGCGCGAAGTCTCCGGCGCGATCCTGCTGGTGCTTGCGGGATTTCTGGCCTTGTTTGGTTTCTTCGACATGATCGCCGAGGTCAAAAATGTCGGCGAGGGATCCTATCAGTTGCACCACGCCGTTGCCTTCGTGGCGTTGCGCATGCCGGGGCGCGTGTATGAACTGATGCCAATTGCCGTGCTGATCGGGACGCTCTATGCCTTGTCGACGCTGGCCCGGCATTCGGAAATTACCGTGCTGCGGGCATCGGGCATGTCTACCCGCAAGCTGCTCAGCGGCTTGTTTCAGGTGGCGGCAGTTTTCGCTCTGATTACTTTTCTGATCGGTGAAGTTGTCGCCCCGCCCGCCGAGCGGGCCGCCCAACAGATGCGTCTCAAGGAGAAGGGCAGTGCCGTTAGTCAGGATCTGCGCAGTGGTTTGTGGGTCAAGGATGAGCGGAGTTTCATCAATGTCCAGGTCGTTCTCCCGGATACCCGCTTACGGGGAGTTCGCATTTATGACTTTGACGAAAGCGCCAGATTACGGTCGGTCACCGATGCGGCTGAGGGCGTCTATCTTCCGCCGGCCAGTTGGCGCTTGAGTGGCGTCGTTCAGACTGTCCTGCATGGCGAGCGATCCGAGGTTCTGAAAATGCCGGATCTGGAATGGCATTCAGCGCTTAATCCGGACATCCTAGCCGTTCTTATGGTCTCGCCGGAGCGCATGTCATTGCTGCATTTGTCGGCATATACCAAACACCTGGCAGAGAACAATCAGAAGACCCAGCGTTACGATATCGCCTTGTGGAAAAAAGTAGTTTACCCGATGGCGGCGCTGGTCATGGTTGCCTTGGCCTTGCCCTTTGGCTACACCCACAACCGGGTTGGTGGGGTCAGCCTCAAGATATTTTCCGGGGTGATGATCGGCGTGTTCTTTCATATGCTCAACGGTTTATTTTCCAACCTTGGCGCCATCAACAGCTGGTCGCCGGTGATCAGTGCGGTAGCCCCTTCGGCCTTGTTTATGCTGACCGCAGTCGGGCTGATCTGGTGGGTTGAGCGGCGCTGATCAGTTGCGTGCCGGCGACCCGGTCGTGCAGGAAATGCCGGTCAGGATCAAACAGGGCCCAGAGGATGCCGATTCCGCCCAACCCCAGGCTGGGCCAGCACAGGAGATAGCGTAGCAATGCCTGTGCCGGGCGGACAGGGCGTCCTGAGCGTGTAAGTAGTCGAATCTGCCAGGTTTTCATGGCCAGCGTTTGACCGCCATTACTCCAGAACCAGATGAAATAGACGAGCAGGACAACAAAGAGGTGCGTCCAGAGGAGTGTTGGTGTCGCCAAGCGATGCGCAAAGGCGCCAAGCAATACGTGCGGTAGGATCAGCGTCACCGCAAGTACGCCGGACAATAAGAGAATTTCGTAACACATGCCGGCCAGCCGGCGCAGGATTCCTGGGCGGACGAAGCGCTGTGGCGCCGGCATCATCAGGGTTTGGTCGTCGTTTCTGCAGCCGTGGCAGCAGGAGTCTGTACGGTGGCTTCTTCATGGGGCGGCAACGGTGCCGGTGTCGTCGGCCGGCCGGGTTTGAGGACGGGTTTGTTGGCGGCCTGTTGTTTCAGCTTTTCTTTTTCGTCTTCAGGCAGGTTGGAATATTCTTCCCACTTTTGTTTGAGTTCCTGCTTTTTCTCCGCCGGAAGCTGATTGGCCGTTTTAAAGTTTTCACGAGCCAGTTGCCGTTTTTCCGGTGAAAGCTTTCCCCATCCCTGCATTTGCCCCTGAATGCGGCGCTGTTCTTCAGCCGTCATGGTAGGAAAACGGGCGACAATGCCGAGCCATTTTTTCTGGCGGAAGTATTCCAGAGAATCCCAGTCATCGGCGAGCGGGGCGAGGACAATTTTCTGCTGTACCGTCAATTCGCTCCACTTGGGCTGTGGCGGTGTTACAACGAGCGACGGGCTGGACGTTTCCGCCCAGCCCGATGTTGCAAGAACACAACTGAAAATTACTGCGACGAAGCGCGTTTTAGCCATGCGTCAAATCCTTTGTCGGTAAACGCCTTAATGGGCAGCTCATCGGCGAGCAGGGCGCTATCAATGGCGCCAAGCTCGGTGACCCGCTGATCGGCTACCCAGAAGGCGGAAAAGACGACACAGACGAGCAAGGCAAGCGCGGTGAATAGCTGCTTGAGATGCAGATGGTCAAGGTGGTGGTGTGCATAACTACCCACGGTGGCCATCACCGACTGCCTGACGACCTGTCTCTGGTGAGCCAGCGCGCCTTGTCGGGCGGCAGCAAGTCGGGTTGTGATTTCGGGGCGTAGTTCGTGCAGCCCGCGATTCAGATGCTGTCTGATCTTGTAGGTGAAATGGTGTTCGTTCATAGCGTGATTCCTTTTGCTTTCAGGGCGGTCGCCAACGTGTGAGTGGCGCGCGAGCAATGGGTTTTTACGCTGCCTTCCGAGCAGCCCATTGCAGAAGCGGTCTCTGCGACGTCCATGTCCTCCCAGTAACGCATAAGGAAGGCTTCGCGTTGACGTGGCGGGAGAAGTTTTATTTCTTTTTCAATAATCACAAGGGTTTGGGATTGCTGTAGCTGTCCGTCCGGAGTGTTGGGCGTGTACGTTCCCAAGTCAACCTCAAGAGTTTCAAGCGGATCGTATTCGTCGTCGGCCGGTGACAGTGCCGAAAGCAGGGTGGTCCACAAGGAGCGGACCTTGCTGCGCCGGTAATAATCACGAATCGTGTTTTGCATGATGCGTTGGAAAAGCATAGGCAGTTCTTCTACCGGACGGTCGCCATATTTTTCGGCGAGCTTCATCATCGAGTCCTGCACGACATCGAGTGCGGATTCTTCGTTACGCACGGCAAACATCGCCTGCTTGAAAGCGCGACGCTCTGCAGAGGCAAGAAAATCCGACAGTTCGCGTTGGCTGGCCAGAATCTGAATCCTTGATGTTGCCGGGCGGGATACTATCCCTTATGTGTCGGCCGTTTTTGGGGAAGTCTTGACCAATTGTGGTCTAGGCTTTAACGTTACAGGCTTTTTCGAGCATTTGGCTAAGTAAGGCGAGAATGATGACCACGATGACCATGATGACCGGTGCGGAGATTGTAATCAGGTGCCTGCAGGAAGAAAAGGTCGAATATGTATTCGGCTATCCCGGCGGCGCGGTTCTTCATCTTTACGACGAACTTTTCAAGCAGGACAAAGTGAAGCACGTCCTGGTTCGCCACGAGCAGGCGGCGGTGCATGCGGCTGATGGCCTGGCGCGCTCGTCGCACAAGGTTGGCGTAGCGCTGGTAACCTCTGGTCCTGGTGCGACCAATGCCGTGACCGGCATTGCGACAGCGTATATGGATTCGATCCCGTTAGTCATCATCACCGGCCAGGTTCCGTCCTACTACATTGGTCAGGATGCCTTCCAGGAGTGCGACACGGTAGGAATCACCCGCCCTTGCGTCAAGCATAACTTCCTGGTCAAGGATGTGCGCGATATCGCCATGACCATGAAAAAGGCGTTCTATATTGCCAGCAGTGGTCGTCCGGGCCCTGTCGTCGTGGATATCCCGAAGGATATTACCGCTGCAAAATGCAAATTTGACTACCCTCAAAGTGTCCAGATGCGCTCGTACAATCCTGTCGTCAAGGGGCATCTTGGGCAGATCAAGAAGGCTGTACAACTTTTGCTCGGTGCCAAGCGGCCGATGATCTACACCGGTGGTGGCGTGATTCTCTCCAACGCCGCAGAACAGTTGGCTACGCTGACGCGCCGTCTGGGCTTCCCGATCACCAATACGCTGATGGGATTGGGCGCCTATCCGGCGACTGATGCCCAGTTCCTTGGCATGCCGGGCATGCATGGCACCCTGGAAGCCAATATGGCCATGCAGAATTGCGACGTATTGCTGGCCATTGGTGCGCGTTTCGACGATCGAGTGATCGGCAATCCGGAGAATTTCGCTTCGCTGCCACGCAAGATCATTCACGTTGATATCGACCCGTCGTCGATTTCAAAACGCGTTCGCGTCGATGTGCCGATTGTCGGCAATGTTCCTGATGTGCTTGATGAGATGATCAAACTGCTCGAGGCCGAGCACGCCAAGACTGATATTGCTGACTGGTGGAAGGAAATTGATGGTTGGCGTTCCAAGCAGTGCATGAAATACACGATGAAAGACGTCATCATGCCGCAGTTTGTCATTGAGAAACTGTGGGAGTTGACGGAGGGCAATGCCATTGTCACCTCGGACGTGGGCCAGCACCAGATGTGGGCGGCGCAGTACTACAAGTTTGACCAGCCGCGGCGCTGGCTGAACTCGGGCGGTCTGGGCACCATGGGCGTCGGCCTGCCTTACGCCATGGGCGCAGCGCTCGCCAACCCGGACAAGCAGATCGCCTGCGTTACTGGCGAAGGCTCGATCCAAATGTGCATTCAGGAACTATCAACGGCCAAGCAATTCCGGCTGCCGATCAAGATAATCAACCTGAACAACCGTTATCTGGGGATGGTCCGTCAGTGGCAGGAGATGTTCCACGGCAGCCGTTATGCCGAGTCATACATGGATTCGCTTCCCGATTTTGTAAAGCTTGCCGAAGCTTACGGCCACGTTGGTATTCGTGTCGAGCGGCCAGAGGACGTTGAGGGGGCGCTGAAAAGGGCTTTTGTTGACCACAAGGACGATCTGGTGTTTCTCGATATCCTCACTGACCGGGAAGCGAATGTTTTCCCGATGGTGGCGGCTGGCAAGGGCCTTTCCGAGATGATCCTGGCCGAAGATCTATAAGGGAACGACAACATGCGACACATTATTTCAATTCTCCTGGAAAACGAAGCCGGTGCGCTTTCGCGTGTGGCCGGACTGTTCTCTGCGCGTGGCTACAACATCGAAACGCTGACCGTGGCGCCAACCGAGGATAGCTCATTGTCCCGGCTGACCATTGTCACCAGCGGTAGCGATGAGGTCATCGAGCAGATTACTAAACAATTGAACAAGCTAATCGATGTCGTCAAGGTCGTCGATCTGTCTGAAGCGGCGCATATCGAGCGCGAGCTTATGCTGATCAAGGTTCGTGCCTCGGGCAAGGACCGCGAGGAAGTAAAGCGCATGGCAGATATCTTCCGTGGGCGAATCATTGACGTTACCGAGTCGAACTACGTGATCGAACTCACCGGTAGCGGCTCAAAGCTCGATGCCTTTATCCAGGCCATTGATGCCGATTTGATCCTCGAAACCGTTCGCACCGGCGTCAGCGGTATTGGCCGCGGCGACCGTATCCTGAAAGTTTAACCCCCTTATTTTTCAAGTTTTCTGCACGAAAGGAACTCCATGAAGGTTTATTACGACAAGGACGCTGACCTCTCCCTGATCAAGGGTAAGAAAGTCACCATCGTTGGTTACGGTTCGCAAGGTCACGCCCACGCCCAGAATCTCTCCGATTCGGGCGTCAAGGTCACCGTTGGTTTGCGCAAGGGCGGTGCGTCCTGGAGCAAGGTCGAGGCGGCCGGGATCAAGGTTGAGGAAGTGGCCAAGGCGGTCAAGGGCGCCGATGTGGTGATGATGCTGTTGCCAGACGAGAACATTCCGGCCGTGTATTACAACGATGTCGAGCCGAACATCAAAAAGGGCGCCGCGCTGGCCTTTGCCCATGGGTTCAATATTCACTATAACCAGGTGGTGCCGCGTGCCGACCTGGATGTCATCATGGTCGCGCCAAAGGGGCCTGGCCATACGGTGCGTTCGGAATACCTCAAGGGCGGCGGCGTTCCATCGCTAATCGCTGTGCACCAGAATGTTTCCAAAAAGGCCAAGGACATCGCGCTGTCGTACGCGGCGGCCAATGGCGGCACCAAGGGCGGTGTCATTGAGACCAATTTTCGGGAAGAGACCGAAACCGATCTCTTCGGCGAACAGACCGTGCTGTGCGGCGGTGCCGTTGAGCTGGTCAAGATGGGCTTCGAAACGCTGGTCGAAGCGGGCTATGCGCCTGAAATGGCCTACTTCGAGTGTCTGCATGAACTCAAGTTGATCGTCGACCTGATGTACGAAGGTGGTATCGCCAACATGAACTACTCGATCTCAAATAATGCCGAGTATGGCGAGTATGTCACCGGACCTGAAGTCATCAACGAAGAGTCGCGCTATGCCATGCGCAACGCGCTCAAGCGTATTCAGAATGGTGAATACGCCAAGATGTTTATCCAGGAAGGCAAGACCAATTACCCTTCGATGACAGCGCGTCGCCGCTTGATGGCCGAACATCCGATCGAGACGGTTGGCGCCAAGCTGCGTGACATGATGCCGTGGATCAGGAAGAACAAGCTGGTTGACCAGACCAAGAACTGATTCTGTTCTGGCTCGGCAGTGCCTGGTGGCTCTGTCTTCACGTTGGGCGGTGTCGGATTCCGAACCGCCCAAGTGTTTTCAAGGACTGAAATGAATTATCCGCATCCGTTTCTTGCCAAAGAAGGCTGGTCCTTCATTGCCGGCTCTCTTCTTCTTGCTGTAGCGGCGTCCTTTGCCGGTTTTTGGGCGCTGCCTCTATGGCTGATCGTTATCTTCTGTCTTCAGTTTTTCCGTGATCCGGCGCGTGTCATTGCTGGCGGGCCAAAGAGTGTGCTGGCACCGGCTGACGGGCGAATTGTCGTGGTCGAGGAGACCGACGATCCCTACCTGAACCGTCGCGCGCTCAAGGTCAGCGTCTTCATGAATGTTTTCAACGTGCACTCGAACCGCTCGCCGATCAAGAGCGTCGTGCAGCAGAAGTGGTACAAGCCGGGGAGTTTTCTCAATGCGGCGCTGGACAAGGCTTCGCTGGAAAACGAGCGTTGTGCGCTACACCTGAAAACAGGCGATGGACGCGACATCACCTGTGTCCAGATCGCCGGCTTGGTGGCTCGGCGCATCCTCAACTACGTCGATGCCGGCACCTCTCTGGAGCCAGGTCAGCGCTACGGCTTCATCCGCTTTGGTTCGCGCGTCGACCTTTACCTGCCGCTCGACAGCAAGGTGAACGTGGTGATCGGTGAAAAGGTTTCTGCGTCGAGCAGCATCCTGGCCGAGCTTTCGTAATTCCGCGCCGATCAGGCCTGACGACCGATGCGTCTGACATAGCCGATTGCCGAGCAGAAAAAAACGAGCGACAAAATAATTTCCCCAGCCGCCAGCCATTGGCTGGTGCCGGTTTCGCCGCTGGCGCGCACGACGCCTTCAGTGAAATAAAGCAGGATCAGCATTGATGCCCACTGGTAGGTGTAGCGGCGACCGTGCAGGATACCAAAGAGTGGCGCCAGGAGCGGCACGCATTTCAGGATCAGCCAGGATCCTCCTGGCTGAATTGGCGCCAGGCGCAACTCCCAGGCCAGGCAAAGAAAAATCAGTACGATCAGGCTGGTGCAGGAGCTTAGATAGAGGCTGCGGAGGAACATTAAGTTGGCTTTGAAAATAGAGTCGGGCGATGTGACAGTGCGCTCGTTGCTGGTGCGGCGATTATAGAGAAATTATGATTTTCCGGCTTCCCCATTTGCGCGCTTTTGCAGCGCGTATTGCTCGGCGATTTGTCGAAGAAAGCTTCGATCAGATCAGTGCCAGTTTGGCGTTTACGACACTCCTCTCGCTGGTGCCTTTGGTCGCTGTCGTGCTGGGTATCATGGCGGCTCTCCCCAGCTTCCCCGTAATGGTTGATCAACTTGATCAGTTTGTCATACGCAGCCTCCTTCCGGAGCGAAGCGCCGGGATGATCATCAACTACGTACTCGAATTTTCGCAAAAAGCGGCGAATGTCACCTTTTTTGGCCTGGCTGGGTTATTCGCATCGGTTCTTTTCCTTCTGCTTAGCGTCGAACGGGCATTCAATCATGTGTGGCGCGTGACTGAAAATCGGCCGTGGTGGAAAAAGCTCAGGCTTTATGCAACCGTTCTGGCACTGTGGCCTTTCGTGGTCACCGGCGTGGTTCTGGCAATCTACTATGCTGTCACTACCTCGCTCGGTCTGATCGATGAACCGGAATGGTTGCGCGATTTCATGTTCAAGGCGGCAGGTCTGTCCGTTGCCGCCATTTTCCTGGCCGGGCTTTATTTTGCTGTTCCCAATGCCCGCGTTACACCGAGTGACGCACAGTGGGCCGGTTTGTTTGCCGCAATCGGCTTCCTGTTGATACAAAAGGTCCTTCAGACATTTCTGTGGGTCAGTAGTACGCTTTCGCGCATGGTCTTCAAGGAGGGCGTGCGATGGAAAGCGTGGAGTTGTATCGGCAATTGCTGGGTCTGACGTTGCCGTGGGCGGTGGAGCGAGTCGAATTGG
>NZ_JAPUVO010000037.1 GCF_029255185.1 Propionivibrio sp. | reverse complement strand
CCGTATGACTATCTGGTCGATGTCCTGCAGCGCGTCGGGCAACATCCGGCCAGCCGTGCCAACGAACTTACGCCCCGAGTCTGGAAACAACTCTTCGCCGACAACCCGCTTCGCTCGCCTTTGCACAGTCTGCGCGCCTAGGCAATAACGCCCGATAGTTACCGGTTACGTCCATAGCACGTCGGCCAGGATTTTTCCTGATTCACGTTCAGCGGCAATTTTGGCCATCAGCTTGCCAGCACCAGCGGACTGAAAGTCGAGTTTGATGTCGGGATATTGCTTGATGAAGGCCGTTTTAAGGTCGCCGATCATCGATTCCTTCATCGAGGTGTAGACAAACAGTTTTTGCTGCGCACTGGCGCCAATGGAAAAAACGCCCAATAGCGTAGTAACGGCACACAGTGAAAGTAGTCTCATGGAGCGCACAGTAATTCTCCTAAGGCAATAGGATAAGAAGCGTGAGCAGCGTAAATCAAACTACGCAGACTGCGATACGACGTACAAACTGGCGGCGTAGAAAACGCCGACAAAGCCTCTTTGTACAGGTATATGCGGCGGGGTAATTTTGAAGCAAAATGACGAATAATTAATATGCTGGCGAGCTAATTTTTAAAGGATAATTACGGCATTGCTGATAACGAGACTCTAACGGATAGCTTCGTAGTCTTTGTACGACACAATCATAAGACCACGCAACAGAACACGCACTCAATATTTACCAGGCAATGGAATGTTTAAGCATACACACAACCTTGTGGGGTTGCCACTGACTGACGCTCAATCGTGTCATGAACAGCGCAATCAGATCCGGCCACATTTTTGAATAAATGGCTATGTGCAATCTAGGGTTGAAATCGGCAAAAAACGCCTAGCGGGAATCCCTTTGTTTTGTGCAAAACATGGTTGGGCTTATGCCGCCAATGGCAATTTTGGCGGCTGGATCAGGCACTCAGCAGGAATACCCAGCTTTTGATTTAGCTTCCAGATCATGTTCAGGGTCAGAGGGCGCTTCCGGTTAAGAATCTCGTAGACACGATTGAGGCGACCGATAAACGGCACCAAGTCTTTTGGTGTCAACCCAGCCTGATCCATACGGAATTTGATTGCCTCAACAGGATCAGGCAAATCAATCGGGTAGTGCTTGGCTTCATAGGCTTCAACGAGCGTGATCAGCACTTCAAAGCGATCCCCTTCTGCCGAGCCAGGCACGGGTTCACTGTCGAAGAAGGCAGAAACGTCACGGAGAGCGGCCTTGTAATCATCTTCGGTCTTGATCGGGCGAATTTCCATGGTCAAACCTCCATTTCTACGGTTTCGGCATCAATCGCGTCGTACTCTTTGTGCGTCCCGATGAATTTCACGTACACGGCCTGGTAGTGGTATGCGATAGACGCAACTAAGCGATAGTCGTTGCCTTTGACGTTGAACACCACGCACTTGTTCTTCAGGATGCTGGCGCTGCGGTATTGTTCCTTGATTTGGGCCGGTTGTGACCAGCTTGCCTTCTTGGCTTCATCTACCCATGACTTTAGGGGTTGCTCCGAATCCGGGTTCTTTACCCAGAAGGCTCTCAAGAATCTGACGGCTACGATGTGCATGCGTAGAGTTTAGTCCCATATTGGGATATGTCAACTTTCCAACCATTCCATGCACCAGCCAGCCGAGCTAATGCCAACCTCAGAATGCATATAGCCGAATAAATATAGGAGTCCTACGTACTTCCCGCAGTTTTCTGCGCAAACTACGGATACACTCCGGACTCGAATTTTGAGAGCATCTGGTTTTGTTTACTGGAATGCATCACGGCACAGGCAGGTCGGGAGCGCCGCTGTGCAGTCGGAAGCACGGAGCAGTCAATGTCGGAGATTACGGACAGGATCGAGGGCATTGCGAATGCCAGGAAAACTTTCTGTGTGGTGAATCCTCACTGCCTGGAGAGCATCGTCCGCCTCTCGGAAGAGGCAGACGTGATCGTCTCTTCCGACATCATTGATGAGAGCGGGACGAAGTTGTTGGCCAGGGACGTCGCGGTTTCCCGATCGATTCAGGCGAAGCTGGGGCATCGGCACTTGCAGAAGCCTCTGGAAGCCTGTCTGGATGTCGTGCAGGGCGCATCGCTGGAGAGCATCGCCAGCGATTGTCTTGGGCTCATGAACAAAATCCCGGCGCTAGCCCTGCTCGGTGGGAGTAGTGGTGTCGAGGTCGCCTTGCGCGGCATCAGCTACATGTCATTGCACGGTCCCCTGAAGCTGCTGCTGACCCTGGCTAAAAGGTTCAGGAAAAACAACTACGAGAACAACCTGGCAGCGATGATCATTTGCGCGGGTCTAGCCCACGACGGCGGTCTTAGCGACCAAGATACCGACCTGCTGATTCTCTCGGCGCTGCTTAAGGACATCGGCGAGTTATATATCGATCCGAAATTCCTCGATGTCGACCGCCAGTTGACCGCCAATGAATGGCAACGCGTCGTCGCCCACCCGCTTGTCGGACAAGCTTTCCTCAAGGCGTTCACGCACTTCCCGCCCGCCCTGACCGACAGCGTATTGCAGCATCACGAACGTCAGGATGGCAATGGTTATCCTTTCCAGTTGTCGGCAGCGAACATGAGCCCATTGGGCATGCTGAACGGCCTTGCCGACTGCGTGTCGGCGATCGTCATGGGTAACAACGTGACGGGTGAATTCGCGCGCGATTCTGAACTCGGCTCGCGCCTGGGCGAACGGGTGGCGGTCGCCTTGACCATCGTTCCCGACGAGTTCCCGCCAAAAGCCATAGCCTTTGTCACCAAGGCGCTCGCGCCGCTTAACGAGGTCGGCACAGGCAGCACCGGCGGCAGTTTCGCACAGCGTATCTTGCCCACCTTGCAGCGCATCAGGTCGGCCCGTCTGCTTGCCGAGACCCTGTCCAGCACCGTCATGACGCCAGGCCTGGGCCGTATCGGTAGCTTTGCCCTGTCTGCGATACGCGACCTGGACAAACGTCTGCGTGCAACCGGGGTTTACGATCTCTCGCAACTCGATGTGTTCGAGACCGACCCGACGCTCATGGAAAAAACCTGTCTCGTCCTCGCCGAGGTCAACTGGCGACTGCGCCATCTGGCGCGCAAGGTCTACATGCGAACAGAGCAGGGTCGGAACAAACAGGCACAGGTCGCCGAACTAGTCTCCGTGCTCAGCATGTCAGCCTGATCCGCCTTGTTTGTCTCGTTCAACCGCGCATCCGCCAGTAAAAATGAGCCACAGGCAGGCCATTGCCTGAAGGACGAAGAGCACAGCGAAGGCATTACGGTGCGCGATTTCGGTACTGTGCCCGCTGGCCTGGAGCAGCTCGATGAGTACACCCATCCCCCATTGCAAGCCAAAGGCGCCAAGAAACACCATCAGGTTGAAGGTCGAATTAGCGCGTCCCGAGAGGGCAACCGGGAATCCGGCAGACATCTGCGAGTAGGCGAGCGTGCCAAAGCTCGAAAACACTCCGTAGCCCATCCACAACAGGTAGTTCTGGTCAACGGCCTGGGTGATGATCAGTAGCAGGGTCAGCAGCGATAGCGACATGCCGCCGCCGAGCAGATAGATCGTCCCGATACCGCGCCGCACGAGCCCGGTCGACAACAGGCCAATCAGAATGTAGGCCAGCACCATCGCCAAGCTCATGGCCGCCAGATGATCGGCGGCAAGCGAGCGCGAATAACCGTTGACCTGAATCAGCCAAGCGCTTGACCAGAGGCTTTGAACGGCCATAAAACCACCGATCTGAGCGAAACCGAGGGGGGCGAAACGCCAGAAATTGCGGCTGGACAGGACCTGCCTGACGCCCGCCCACTGGGCCGAGAACGGCTCGGGGTGAAGTGTGCCCGGTTTGTCGGGAACGCTGAGAAACAGCCAGCCGGCGACCGTCAGCGTGAGCGCGCAGAGAACGAAAAATATCTCGCGCCAGCTGGCCACATGCAACGCGGCATCGAGCGGCGCCGACGCCGCCAGTGCGCCGAGCGTTCCCGCAGTCATGATCCAGCCGGTCAGCGAGGCTTGTTCATCGAGTGGAAACCACTGTGAAAACGACTTGAACGACGCCATCAGGCAGGCCGAGACACCGAGGCCGATCATCCCCCGGCCGACAGCCAGGACGCCAATTGTCTCGCCACAGGCAAAGACGGCGGCACCGGCGGCAGCGATTAGCAGCAACGACGCTTCGACCCGACGCGGACCAAAGCGGTCAAGCAACACCCCCAGCGGCACCTGGGCGGCACCGAAGGCCAGAAAATAGGTGCTGGTCAGCAGGCCAAGATCGGCTGCGCCGAGCGACAGCTCATCGCTCAGGAGCGGGCCAATCACGGCATTAGCCGTTCGAAAGTGGTAGGAGAGGAAGTAAGCGCCAGCGAACGGCAGGAAAAGTCTGATCCAGAGCATGTTTATTAACAACCTGCTTTGCAGTAAAGTTTTTCTAATTAATTTCCGTTCCACAGCCACGCTGCACCGCGCACGCCGGACGAGTCGCCATGC
Source organism: Propionivibrio sp. (assembly GCF_029255185.1). Taxonomy (GTDB): domain Bacteria; phylum Pseudomonadota; class Gammaproteobacteria; order Burkholderiales; family Rhodocyclaceae; genus Propionivibrio. The sequence continues at coordinate 1,405 of NZ_JAPUVO010000037.1, read as the reverse complement.
TGATGACGGCACAGCCGCGTGCGTACTTGATCGGAAAAGATGTATTGGCTCCACAGTGAGGGCACACTGACGTACAGGCTATCGATGTTTGAAAGCCCGCCGCCAAGAACGATCACCTGCGGGTCGAGAATGTTGATCACCTGCGCCAGCGCCTTGGCCAGGCGCTGCGCATAGCGCGCCAGCGTTGCCGCGCAGGCCGTGTCTGCCTGGCTCGCCCGAGTTGCGATGAGCTCGGGCGTCAACGTCTGGCCGTTGTGACGGGCGTGATCAGCGGCCAGCCCGGGGCCGGACAGCCAGGTTTCGACGCAGCCCTGATGGCCGCAGTAACAAAGAGGGGGCGGCAAAGTCTCCTCCTCGGGAATCGGCAAGGGATTGTGTCCCCATTCTCCGGCGATGTGATTGGCGCCGGCGAGCACCCGCTCGTGCACCACGATGCCACCGCCGACGCCGGTGCCCAGAATGGCCCCGAAGACAACGTCGGCACCTTGACCTGCACCATCGATGGCTTCGGACAGAGCAAAGCAGTTGGCGTCATTATCGATGCGGATTTCGCGATGCAGCAGGGTTTGCAGATCGCGGCGCAGCGGCCTGCCGATCAGGCAAGTGGAGTTGGCGTTCTTGATCAATCCGCCGTCAGCCGATTCGGCGCCAGGAATTCCTAGCCCGATGTAGCCGCGCTGGCCAAGCTCCATTTCGATCGCTCCGACCAGGCCGGTCACCGCGTCCAGCGTGCCCAAATAGTCGCCCTGCGGCGTTGGCACCCGCCGCCGAAGCAATTCATGGCCCGCCCCGTCAAGCGCGATGATTTCTGTTTTTGTTCCGCCAAGGTCGATCCCAAGTCGCAACATCGTGTTTTTCCGTTACCGAATTGGTGGATGCGCTGCGCTCATCCGATCGAAGTGAGTGCAGCGCCACCCGAAAACACGTTGCTTAAAGCGACAGGATCCAGGCGATCAGATTGGCGAGTTCAGCTTTGTCCTTGGTCTTGATGATCTTGTGATCTTCCTCGGTGCCATTATCGAGCTTCACCTTCTCGCCGGCGGTCATGTGGTGCAGGAGTTTGGCTTCGGCATCGGGCTTACCCTTGTACTTAGCGCTGATCTCTCTGAGCGGCTTGCCTTCCTTCTTCTTGTCGATGGCGTGACACTTCAGGCAGCCTTCCTTCTTGGCCAGTGCCTGCGCTGTGTCCGCATCGGTCGCGGTCGCCAGCGGGGAAAACAAGAGGGCGCCGGACAGGCCCAGCAGGCCAGCAATGGCTTTAATTTTCATTTCAAAGTCTCCTTTGGTGGGGTTCATCTTGATCAATGACTTTTTTCAGAATGACTCACTCGTGCTCGTGCCAGCCGGTAAACATCATTTTGAACATGGAGCCGACGGTCTTGCCGGTGGTGCCCAGATAGATGTG
>NZ_JAPUVO010000036.1 GCF_029255185.1 Propionivibrio sp. | reverse complement strand
CGTCGGCGGTAAACCATGTTTCGGCGGCCATCAATTGCATGACGGCCTCGGCCTCCATGCCGCTGCGCGTCGCGTAAGTCTCGGCCAGCGTGCCGTCGAGCTTGTCGAGCAACGCCGCCTGCGCCGTCATGGCGTCGGCGTTGCCGATGGCGATCGTCCAAGCCTTATGGATCATCAAAAACGCGCCCTTGGCCATGATGATTTGGTCCGCCGCCATGACCATGAACGACGCGGCGGAGGCGGCGTAACCGTCGATATGCGCGATGACGGTGGCGGCGCTGTCGCGCAGCGCCTGTTCGATGGCGCGGGCCGCGAACACGTCACCGCCCGGGCTGTTGACGCGCAAATTGATCACCGGCGCGGTGACGGCGCGGATGGTTTTGACCAGCGTTTCCGCCGACACGCCGCCCCAGTATTCGGCTTCGATGTCGGTGCCGACGATGGCGTCGTAAAGATAAATCGTGGTTTCCTGCGCGGCGTTTTCGACGCTGAAAAAACCCTTGCCGCGGTTTTCAGACAGCAGCTTAAACATTTGGTGGCGCATTTGTGTCCCCTTTGTTGATGACGTCGCCGCCCTCGACCGGCGGCAGGTTTTCCAGACGCCGCACTTCGTTGACGGTGAGAAAGCCCGGTTCGCCCGCGCGGCCGATGGCGGTGCGGTGCGCGTCGTAACGCGATTTCAGATCGCCGCGCTCGAGTCCGGCGGTCGTGAATTCGGCAAAAACTTCGGTGTCGCGCAGCGCTTTACGGTTGATTTCCTGCTCGAATTTCGTGAGATGGCGCATCAACGTGTATTTAACGAAGCCGATCGACATTTGTTCGACGCCCGAGCCGTAACTGGTTGTCTTGTCGGTGAGGCCGATCATGTGCGGCGGGACGCCGAAGATGCGCGCCACGTCCTCGGCTTGCAGATTGCGCGTCGCGAGCAATTGCGCGTCCACCGAATTGAGCGTCAAAGGCTGGATTTTCAGGCCGCCGGACAGCAACGCGGGGCGATAGGCGCGGTGCGGGCCGCCATGCATGTCGTTCCATGCTTCGCGAATTTTGGCACCCTGTTCTTCGGTCAGGGTGTTGCTTTCGGTCGTCAGCACAAAATCGGGCCGCGCGCCGTTGCCGAAAAAGCGCGCCGTGTGCTCCGTCGCGGCCAGCGCGATGCCCGCCGCGCTGCGTAGGGCGTATGACAGCGGCGTCATGCCGCGCAAGCCATTAAAGCCGATGCCCGGCACGTGCAGCATGTCGTCTTGATCGATGATGACGCTCTTGCCGCCGATTTCGGGATCGGTGAGGCGGTATTTCAAGCGGCCGTCGATCCGGCGCACCTCGACATTGCTGGGGTGCCATGGCACGAGGCTGGCCACGGCGGGGTCGAAGGCGCTGGTGCGGGTGATGCGCGCAAAGGCGTCGCCATGCAACAGCAGCGACGAAGTGAGAAATTCCCAAAATACCGCGGCGGTGCACAACGGCGACGGCGCGCGGTTGAGCAAAGCGGCGAGCGGATGACGCTCGATGCGCTCCCGTCCGCCCGCGGTTGAACGATAAATCGGCAAGGGCAAGCCACCGATGGCACCGGCGATCAAGCTCACGCAGGAATAAACCGCGCTGATCGACATTGCGGAGCGTTCCGTGACCTCGACACCCGCCGCATTATTGGCCGCGAAGAAAAACTCCGATGACGGTGCGCTCGTCAACATTTGGTTGTTGATCGCGGCAGGCGTCACGCCGGATTCCGTCACGTCTTGCGGGCATGGCGGCGCGATGCGCGCCCGATCACCTCCCACGAGGCCGCGCATGAAAGCCGTGAGTTTCGACATGAGGGCGTAAAACCTTACAGAATGATGATGCCAGGCACTTGCTTAGGCTCCGGCACCGCCAGCGTGCGGGCCAGCGCCATGATCAGCGTCACGATGCCGTCGATGCGCTTGCTG
>NZ_JAPUVO010000035.1 GCF_029255185.1 Propionivibrio sp. | reverse complement strand
GCTTGAATATCGATGAAACCAGTACTGATTTCTTGCTGCAGCAGCAAATCGCCTTGCCGTCCCAAGCCTATGGTTATAGCGATCTGGCAGTGATTCAGGGTGAGGATCATTCCTATCTCGCGCTAACGGCGCCAGCGAGCCAACTCCCCATTATTACGTGGGGAAAGAAGGTGAGCACGAATAATGGCAATGTCTTTATTCTGGATATTAATGCGCTGAAGATATCAAAATCAGGTAGCGGAATGGCGGTTCTATCCACCAAAGAAACCTTGACTCCCCTGGTTTCGGTGCAAGACATTCCGGTCAACCAGGGTCAAGAGCCGCAGTTTATTTCTGCGGCGGGGATTCGGACGAACGCTGATGGGGTACAGCAGTTGCGGCTTCTGCTGACCGACGGCAAAAATGTCAACGCCGGGCTGGCTACGGTGACCGTGAATCTTACCACCCGTGGAGACCTGTCACAAACACCGGCAGTGTTCAGGCAAATACGCATGTCCGGCGTCATTGCCGGGGACACCCGCATCAACGATCCCTATAAGCTCAACATCCAGCGCGCGCAGTCGCCAGTGCTGGCCACCCAAAATGGTGTCGAGTATGCGCTGGTCGCCGATTACTTCTTCGATCTGAACGAGCCCGACGAAACGACCAGCGACGGCTTTTTTAGGTCCGCGCCACAAATGGGTGGCAAGGTCGGCATTGTCAAGGACCCGTTTGGCAAGGCGGAGTACCTGGGAGCGACAACGCCCATCATAGGTGGCAACATCAGCCGCTTGCATATTACTGAAGACGGCAAATCGCTGATGGCCGATCTGCGCTATTGGCCAACTATCGGTGACGCGCCCCCGCCGAGTAGCGGACTGCTGACCTGGAATCTGGCCGACCTCATAGCGATCGCCGAATTGAACTCTATCAATAAGCAAAATTCAAAACAGCCAAATCCGATCGATCGCGTCAACGGGCGGCAGGTAGTGGCGCCGGAAAAACAGGACCTTGGAGTTCCCGGAAATCTAAGCTCTGGCTGGGTGGCCGACATTGCGTCGTCGCACGATAGTGTGGATTTGAACACGGCCATTACACTCGGGTCGAAATCCAATTTGAATGCTGTCGATTTTAGATTGAAGGATGACGCCAGCGAAGTGCTGCTCACCATTAGTACCTTTCCGCCCGGGCATGGACTGTTCGAGGGAGAGGTTGAAAATTTTGCGCGGGTGTTCACCAGGAGGCTCACTGCTGCCGACATCGGTTCGTTCGCGGCAGGTTGGAAAACATATCACATCCCGGACGCAGTTTATTTGACGGCGGGTCAGCACTATTACTGGGGCGTCGAGGCCATCAGCGTGACTGGACAAAAATCGCGCGAGTCAGGCACTCTGGTTAGCGCCCCAATTCTTGATGAGACTAATAACCATTTTGCTGGCGTTACGATCATCACGCATGATTCAAAAGCTGCAATTCTGACTGCACCGGACCCAGAATCTGAGCTTAAAGAAGAAATTAAACTGGCGCGAGCCATTGCCACACAGGGCGGCGGGGAAATATTTATTTACATGCCCGAAACGATGAAGTGGCAATATCTCGGAGACCCAAGCACACCCGAAAAACCCAAGTTCAAATATGTTCATGAAGCGCTCGGCCATCCGCTCGTCTTGATTTCCAATTGGATTCTTGACTCAAGCGTTGTCGATTCGGGCTTCTCGGAAGCGGCGGCCGACGGACTGTTCGCTGCTCTGATCAAACTGGATAACGATACCGGAAATAGCCTTTTTAATTCGCCACTGCATTTTATCGGTTTTGGCCGCGGCGCATCGGTCAATAGCGAGGTGACCCAACGGATGGGTAAATATTATCCGGAAGTGACGAATATTCAGTTTACGACGCTCGATCCGCACGATTTCAAGCAAGAGTACCTTAATGTTGTAGCAAGTGAGTTGCTAGGTGATGTCTCGCTACTGGCAACAATGGTTGGTATTAACCCAGCATTCAAGATACCAGCATTACTTGTAAATACGGCAGTGACTTTGGGTGGCGGCGCTCTAAATATATTGGGTTTTGGAAAGATTAACTACGGAGATTATTTAGACCCCGTCATAAACCGCTGGTCGAATATCGGTTTTTTTGACAACTATTATCAGCAATTAAGCAAGTCAATAGTTTACAATGGGGCAGGTCTGGGGCGATTAACGTTCACCGTCAATGGGCGAGAAATCGTTAGCGACCCGACAAAGAACAGAGTTGGCGCCGACGTTAATATCAATCTGAATAACATGGCAGGATTTAATAATTCAGATATTGTGTGGAGTCCTGCATGGTTCCAGGTGGGAACGAATGATCAGCATTATCGTGTTCTTGGGTGGTATTACGGGACTGTCGATTTGTCTGCCGATCGTTTTACAGAAAGATCACTATTACAGCGCCCGCAATATATTTTTAGGAGTCCGCTGGACCGCAGAAGAACTTATGAGGACTTATTGTCAAGGTTAAACATAGGTTCACTGATATTCGACACCTTAATTGCTACGAGTCGTCCATCGTTCGCAACAGGCAATGCCTGGTATCGCGCCGGCGAGATCAAGGTTACCGCGGAAGGTTCGAGCGCAGCGTCTGACGCGGTTGATCAACGCTCGCAGGAAGGGACAGGCATTGGCTGGGGTTACAGCTATTTGGGCGGCAGAGGAACGAAGCTTCCGGTGATGCCCTTGGCCGGCGCGAGCGTTGAGGACAGCGGCGCCTCGACGCAGCGAGGCAGCACAAAAGAAGCGATTCCAAGTGTGTTTAACGGAGACTTTCAGTCAGCACGAGACCCGATTTATGGCCGAATTATCTCCTTCCAAACGGGTTATGAGATACCGGGCTGGTCATTCCAGGGCGGTAGTGGGGGGTGGGCACAAGGCGTAAGCAATCAAGGCTTCACCTTTGATTGGAACATGATAGCCGCTGATATTCCGGATATCCCGCGAGCAGTCATAGATGAAGCTCAGATTCTCTTCAACTCATTTGCCTGGAATTTTATCAACACAGTTAAAGTCCATTTTTCTAGCAACATTCAAAACACCGAGAAGTTATTAAAAGTATTTAAAACACTTTTCAAACATCTAGACTATCTGAAGCTAAATATTAAGGTGCAGAAACTACTTCGCCCAGAATTTAAATATTTCTGGGACACCGTAGTGAAAAAATTTGCAGTCGATCTGGGGACAACCATTTTCTCGGATGTCTTAAAAGGCATTCAGTCAAATTATTGGAACTTTAGTGGAGCCCTTAAATCTGGAGATGTGCTTACCCATAACTGGCAATATTTCCCGACAGACAAAACCAGCTTGCTGGTGGATGTGACAGCACCAGTTTTGTCCTTCAACCCTGACCAAACACCAGAGGATAGTTTTACAGAAACAAACACTGTCGATCAATCAATTTCACTTTCTATTGATGGCATCCTGCTCGTTGATTTTATGGATGCCGAAGGTAAAGTGATTGCTACAGAGTCAGTAAAAACTCCCAAAGCCGCTGGATTGACGCTGCGTAATAGGGAAGTAAAGATACCTACATCACTACTCGGAAAGGTTGGGCAGTTTTCCTTCAGGGTTGTCGATGTGGTCGCTTTAAAGAAGGCCCGTGGTGAATTAACCGCAACGATCCTTCCCTGGAGTGTTCAAGTTGATAATGTCCGTCTGGTTAGCAATGCCGGCCCGAATCCGCCGAGAATCGACACTCTGAGGCTCGAAATGCCGATTATCGCAGAGGGGAAAAGCGCCACTATCAGCGGCACGATTTCCCATGCGACTACGGCAGATCAAACTCACACCGTATTCGTGGATTGGGGCAATAACCGTGACTACAGCGAATACACGTTGGCTCCAGGCGTCACGGACTTTTCCTATTCCAACCTGTACCGTGACGATACGCCAAGCTTCACCCAGGATTATTTCGATGTAATAGTTACGGTATTCGATAGCCAGGAGAATTTTGTCAGAGGCACCTCTCGCCAGATCGTGAATAACGCCGCGCCGACGTTGGACGCCCAATTTGCCTCACCCTCTATTGCTGATAAGACTGAAGCTAAGCTGCAGTTGAATATCCGCGACCCCGGTCTCGACGATAGCTTTACGGTAACGGTCGACTGGGGCGACGGAACGTCGAACGACTATTCGCTAACCACCGACGATAGAAACCCGGTATTCAGTCACCTGTATGATGTGTACGCTAAAGATAAGTCGATCAAAACGGACAGCATAAGTTACACCGTCAATATCCATGTGGCAGACAAGGATGGTGGGTGGAGCAATGTGAACGCCGTTATCGAAATAGTCAATCGAACCCCAGTGATTGACATCCGTTATGCAATTATCGATGGTCAATTTGCGCCCGATGCGACAGTGGCAGATCCAAACCCGGACACCGATGTCTCGTTACATTGGGAGATTTTTGACCCGACCGGAGTGTTGGTTGCCGAGTCTTTCAACGGGATAGCCCCGACCACCCCAATGCTGCTGGAAGGCATTTATTCCGCTCGACTCACGGTCACGAATGGCGATGGGGGCCAGGCCGAGGCGACGATCACAAGTCGCACCCCTCCCCTGGCTTCAGACTCCCCAGGAACCACCATGCTCCGGGCTATCTTAATGTCACCAGGAGCATCTTTCTTCGAGGGCGGCACACTTGTGCTCGATGGCGATGCACTTGGCGGCGCACTCGGCAGCAGCTATGTCGAAGTCAACTGGGGCGATGGCGACGTCGAGACCATTGGCCTCAATGACGATGCGACGCCTGGACTAGCGACGTTTAGCCGCACGCATACAATCAGGAACACTCTGCTATCCGGGGTCGCGCTCCAGAGAATGACGGTTTCAGCCCGTTTGATGAAGAGATCCGCCGACAGCCCAGATATTGAACAATCGGGCTGGTTGAGAACAATTCTGGTGCAGAACGTCCCGCCCGAGCTGAGCAATTTCACGGCCACCCCGACCGCCACGGCGGGTGAGTTCGAGTTTGGCGTCAGCGTGCAGGACCCAGGCCTTGGCGACACCTTCACCTATGTCTGGAACTTCGGCAATGGCATCGTTGAGACAACCACCAATCCG
>NZ_JAPUVO010000034.1 GCF_029255185.1 Propionivibrio sp. | reverse complement strand
GGAGGAGGACATGAAGCGCTCTCGAAAGATGACGGAAACCGCGCAAGGCGGCGCGAAAGAAATTCTAGGGGACGCGGCAGGGTTGGTCTAGCGGTTTATGCCGGACGGGTTGACAAGACGGCGGACGGCGGGGAACATGGCGTTCTCTAATTTAGAAGGTGATCCCCCCAACGGTATCGTCTCCAGACTTCCTGCAACCATCTTAAACTATTGCCACAACCATATCTTGCACGGTGGGTCATTGTGTCTCACAATGCAAACCGCCCCGTGAAATGAGACTAATGTTTATGAACTCTTCCAGCACCAGAAAAAAAAACAAAGAAAGAGAGTTGCGTGCAGTTTCTTTGTTCTCTGGTGGCGGTGGCATGGACATAGGTGTTCGTCAGGCTGGGTTCAACGTATTGTGCCAAGTGGAAATAGACCCCCATTGTTGCGAGACACTACGGCAAGCAGCAATTAGAGAGAAGCAGCAGACCATCGTTGTCGAAAACGATGTAAGAAAAGTTGATGAGAATGAATTGCTAGAGCGCATGGGATTAGTGGCAGGCGAACTCGACCTTTTGTTCGGCGGCCCACCTTGCCAAGCATTTTCTCTTATTGGGAAAAGAGCGAGCCTTGATGATGAGCGGGGAATGTTGCTATTCGAGATTGTTCGTTTTGCAAAGGCGTTCCGTCCACGCGCCGTTATGATTGAACAGGTAAAAGGCTTATTAAGTGCTCCTGATGCCAACGGCGTCAAAGGAGGCGCGTTTCGCGATCTGCTCACACAGTTGGAGTCTTTAGACTACGTCCCCAAGTGGAAAGTTGCCCTCGCCGCTGATTACGGAGTTCCACAGTTGCGAGAGCGCGTGATAATTGTGGCGACAAAAAAACCTAATGGGTTTCAATTTCCTGCGCCGACACATTCAGACAACAAGACTTCTAGCGGCTCTTTGTTTGCCTTGCCACAGTATAGAACCGTTGGAGAAGCACTGGAAGGCTTGGAAAAACCGATCGTTGGCAGAGACATTCCATCAAAAAACAACCACGTTGATATTACGCCAGATGGCGACCGCCGGAGAATTGCTGGCGTTCCCGAAGGTTCTCACCTTGCCAAAGAGCTGCATTTACCAACAAGCCAACGACAAAATTTGTCGAAAAAGGACACGACGAAATTTCGCAGACTATCCCGCAAGGAACCTTCCTTGACGCTGCGGTGCGGTGAAATTTTCTTTCACCCTACTGAAGATAGATACCTAACCCCTAGAGAGTATATGCGCATACATGGATACCCCGATGATTACATTTTAATGGGGCCGGTTCGCGGACGTTCTGGAAGCGTAAAGAATCTTGATCAGCACCGACAGATTGCTAATTCCGTCCCGCCACCACTTGCTAGATCCATTGCAAGAGAAATTAGGAAGGTTATAGAATGCCAAAAATCTTCGAGGTATTCGGATACCCAATCACAGATCAAACCCAAGAAGCAAAAGAAAGTAGGCGGCACGCGCACTGTCCGTTCATGAATGGACAGTGTGATGGGGGCGGCAACAGGTACTCGTCGCAAATTGCCTTAGGTTCGGACCATCCGTTGCGCACTCATTTTCTTGGGGTCGACGATGTCCCTGCTGGGGTATGTTCAATTCAAACTACCCCCGATACATCGCCTTGGATTGTTTGCCCCCGCCGACTGCTTGCACTGGGCCGCGAAGATCCAGGGGTGAGAAAATGGCAATCCTATGCAGAAGAAAAAACTTTAGGCTTTTTATCGTACCCGCCTAAGTCTCGACTTGGCGTGTGGACTGAAGTGAAGCTGAAGTACGAAGAAGCCGGTAAATCTTTTGACTACACCTTTGATTACATTGTTGCCCCTATTGGTTCGACTCCTGTCAAGAGCATGTCCCTACAGTTAGGCCAATCCGTACAAGCTGTTGCGAAGAGCCTTGCGATCGCAGGATACAGTCTTGCCGTGCGTGACGGCGAAGATTTTGTTGAGGACTTTCCCATCGGGCCCCCTTCACTTGTTGAAATAATGACATCAAGCACAAGTGGCGGGAACAAAAAGAAAAGAACGACAATCGCTATGGCGTTCGAAGATTCGATGCTTGAAAAGAGCCATGAAGCCCCCGGCATAAACTATCGTCAAGTATGGGCAAGAATGGTTTCGCAGCTGATCGTTAAATCGGAAGTTGCCCTTGCGTGGGGGGGAAAAACAATTTGGGTGGTTCAGGATAATCTTGTCGATTATATTTGCAAATCCACTGCGTTAGACGTGCGAAAGTTTCTTTCCGAAAAGTCTGATGAGGTGAACATGTTGAGCTTCAGTTACGGAGACATAAACGGCAAAAAAGAAGGCATTATAGATCTTGTGAACTCAGCCCTTTACGCTGGCCCAATGACAACGGGAACACGATCAAACAAGCCTAGCTTTCAAGATATGATACGAACGCCCTTAACTCCATCCAAAGATAGGTTGTTTTCTCTTTTGATAAGACAAAGGCCAAAAAATATAGTTTTCGCTCCAGAGCAGGAAAGAAACAAAACATGGAAGAACTGAGACACCATGCATTCAGCGTCTGGAAGGCAGCGTGATTTTATCACAAGGCTTCGGAAAAAATAAGGTACTTGTTGGAAAAAAGGCGAACGGCGGGGAACATGACAGCAGGTCTGACGCAGGAGAATGTCGCATGAAAAAGAGTTTGGTCGTGGCCTTGGGATGCCTGCTGCTATGCGTTCGGCCCGCGCTGGCCGAGGAAGCAAATCCCGCGCCGCCGCCCGAATCCCCTCTCGCCGCGCCTGCTACAGCCGAACCTCCGCCCGAACTGAGCATGGAGGAGTTACAGAACGCGGCGGAGAATGGCCATGCCGAAGCCGCGAACCATCTCGGCCATATTTACGCCAAGGGCCTCGGCGTGCCGCGAGACTACGCGCAGGCCATGCTGTGGTCGCGACGAGCGGCGGGGCTGGGCAATCTTGAGGCGCAGAACCGCATCGGCGCGTTTTACGCGAAGGGCTTGGGCGTGAAGCAGGACGATAAGGAGGCTGCCGCATGGTTCCTCGGCGCCGCCGAAAAAGGCCACGCCGCCGCCCAAAGCAATCTCGGCAGCCTCTATGCCAAGGGGCAGGGCGTCGAAAAGGATTATGCGAAAGCGCTGGAGTGGTTCGGGAAAGCGGCGGCGCAGAACAATGCCGATGCCTTTAACGGTCTGGGCGCCTTGTATCTTGACGGCAAAGGCGTTGATCGCAACGCAAACAGCGCCGTAAGCTGGTTCCATAAAGCCGCCGAAGGCGGCAACGCCGCCGGACAAAACAATCTCGGCGTCTGCTTCGCCAAAGGACGCGGCGTGACCAAGGATTACGCCGAAGCCGTGCGCTGGTATCGCAAAGCCGCCGAAAGCGGCAACGCCGACGCCCAAAACAATCTCGGCAACGCCTATGCGCGAGCCGAAGGCGTGCCGCGCGACGATGTGAAGGCCTATATGTGGATGGATCTGGCAGCGGAACAAGGTTTCGCCCAAGCCGTCGCCGACCGCGACGCCCTCGCCCGCGCCATGACGCCGGAACAGATCGCCGAAGCCCAGAAGCTGAGCCGCGAGTGGCGGCCTGGCGGTAAGTTCGATGATCCCTTGCTCAACAAGCGCAAATGGGGCTTGGATTAACGCGCTGAGGGCATGGCAGGTGCTGGATGCCAGCCTCCGCTGGCATGCCTTTGCCGGGGGCACTGGGCCTCTCATTAGGCAGTTGGCATAAGTTACCGGTCACGATGGACATGCAACGCGCCACGAAAATCCTCGATCCGCCATTGCGCGTCTTCACGCGTGGCGTAGTTCGGGCCGACAGGCGCTTTCCGACGCCTCTAGAGATGTCGAGCATGTAGGTTGTTTGGCATAAACCGAACAGGAGGCCGCGCAGGGCGCACATCAAGGCCTGTCCTTCTTCCAGCGATACACGGAAATGGCCGGTGCTTTCGGCAATGTCAGGGGGATGGAGATAATGCGGTTTGATGCGGCTCTCGACATCGCCCGTACCATGCCCCCGCCCCAATCGCCGAAGGCCAGAGGCTGAGCCGCGAGTGGCGGCCTGACGGCAAATAGGCGTCTAATACCAATCCGTCTATGAACTGACACGTATAATCTTGCGCTTTCCCTTAACATCAAGAACAGACGTCATTCCCGCGCAAGCGGGAATCCAGCGGCGAGCGATAGCGAGCGCATGAGTCAACAACACCAGCGGCCTGTACTGCCTTCTCTGTTCGGGACTCATACGTCCCGCAGACGCGGGACGCTGGATTCCCGCGTGCGCGGGAATGACGGCCATTGATAGGCCAATGCGTCAGTTCATAGACGGATTGGTATAACAGCGAAACGCCTGCGCTTCTGGACAGGATTTCAAACAGACTCCGAGAACGCCGGCGCACAAAAAAACGAACGCACGCCGCCCGAAGCGAAAAGAGCAAGGCAACATAATCGGGAATATGGTGGACCTGATCGGGATCGAACCGACGACCTCGTCATTGCGAACGACGCGCTCTCCCAGCTGAGCTACAGGCCCTGAATGCGCCCTTTATGAGGGGGGCG
>NZ_JAPUVO010000033.1 GCF_029255185.1 Propionivibrio sp. | reverse complement strand
TCTCCATGAGTCACCCCAAAAAGACAGAAAACTACACAATTCCAAACGCTGTGAACAGCCCCTCTGTAACTCATTGAGCGTAAACGATTATTTCTGTGGGTCGACGACAATGGCATTCGCATTTTGATGCAATTGCCCTGAAACTGCCTGCCAAACGGCCAGCGCATCACAGGTTTGCGCCACGTCATGCACGCGCAGGATGGACGCGCCACGCTCAGCGGCAAGCAAGGCGGCAGCAATACTGGCCGACAGGCGTTGTTCAACCGGTCGGCCAGTGATCTGGGCTAGCATCGATTTGCGCGAAATGCCCGCCAGCAACGGCAGCCCGTTGATCGCCAGCGTATCTAAATGACGCAGCAATTGCAGGTTGTGCTCCAGCGTCTTGCCGAAACCAAAGCCCGGATCGAGTACCAGACGCTCCGGGGCAATTTCGCCGGCAAGCGCCGTTGTCACCCGTTCGCGCAGAAACTCGCGCACTTCGACAAGCACATCGGTATAGCGTGGACACTGCTGCATGGTCAGCGGCTGGCCCTGCATGTGCATCAGGCAAAGCGCGCAATCACTGCCGGCCACTGCCGCCATGGCACCAGGCATGCGCAATGCATATATGTCGTTAATCATTGATGCGCCATGCGCGAGTGCTGCGCGCATTACTTCGGGCTTGTAGGTGTCGACTGAAATCGGTATGCCGCAGTCGGCCAGGGCGTCCAGCACCGGCAGCAGGCGGGACAATTCTTCATCGAGCGCGCTGGGAATGGCACCAGGGCGCGACGACTCGGCGCCGAGGTCGAGCAGGTCAGCACCAGCCTCGATCTGCTGGCGAGCGTGCACGATGGCGCTTTGCGCATCGGCCGCCAAGCCATCGCCGGAAAAGGAGTCGGGCGTCAGGTTGACGATGCCCATGACCAGCGGGCGATCCAAGGAAAGCTCAAATTTCCCACAGCGCAGCATAGTCGTCGAACATCCCGGGTGATTTCTACCCCGGTCTAGTTGTCCCGGCTCAGGCCGGTGCAGTAGCACTAGGCGCCGCATCGGGCGGCGGCGTTTCGGTCGGACTGGTGGCCTTGGGCTGTGGCTGCTTGGGGGGACGTGGTGGCTTGCCGGCCATGATGTCGTTGATCTGATCAGCGTCAATGGTTTCAAGTTCAAGCAACGCTGCGGTCATCGCTTCGACCTTGTCGCGATTCTCTTCGAGCAGCTTGCGTGCAAGTCCATATTGTTCGTCGATGATGCGACGAATTTCAATGTCGACTTTCTGCATCGTCGATTCCGACATATTCTTGTGCGTGGTGACCGAACGCCCGAGGAAAACTTCACCTTCGTTTTCACCGTAGACCATCGGGCCAAGGGCATCCGACATGCCGTAACGCGTGACCATGTCGCGCGCCATCTGTGTTGCGCGTTCGAAATCGTTCGACGCACCAGTGGTCATCTGGTTCATGAACAGTTCTTCGGCAATGCGGCCACCAAATAAAACGGCAATACGGCTCATCAGATAGACCCGATCGTAGGCATAGCGATCCTCTTCCGGAAGTTGCATGGTCAAGCCCAGCGCCCGACCGCGCGGGATGATGGTGACCTTATGCACGGGGTCGGATTTGGGCACCAGCTTGGCTACGACAGCATGACCGGACTCGTGGTACGCCGTATTACGTTTCTCTTCTTCGTTCATGACCATGCTGCGGCGCTCGGCGCCCATCAGGATCTTGTCCTTGGCTTTCTCGAAATCTTCCATGTCGACCAGACGCTTGCTGCTGCGCGCGGCAAACAGGGCGGCTTCATTGACCAGATTGGCCAGGTCGGCACCGGACATTCCCGGCGTTCCACGGGCCAGGATGTCGGCCTTGACATCGGGCGACAAGGGAACCTTGCGCATGTGCACGATGAGGATTTGTTCGCGCCCGCGAATATCGGGTAGCGGAACGACGACCTGCCGGTCGAAACGACCCGGACGCATCAGCGCCGGATCAAGCACGTCAGGGCGGTTGGTCGCGGCAATCACGATGACGCCGGCACTGCCCTCAAAGCCATCCATTTCAACCAGCATCTGGTTCAACGTCTGCTCACGCTCGTCGTTGCCGCCGCCCAGACCGGCGCCACGCTGGCGACCAACGGCATCGAGTTCGTCAATAAAAACAATGCACGGTGCATGTTTCTTGGCATTCTCGAACATGTCACGCACCCGCGCCGCACCGACACCAACAAACATTTCAACGAAGTCGGAACCGGAAATCGAGAAGAACGGCACCTTGGCTTCACCGGCGATGGCCTTGGCCAGCAGGGTTTTACCGGTACCCGGATTGCCGACGAGCAGTACGCCCTTCGGAATGCGGCCGCCCAATTTCTGGAATTTTGCCGGGTCGCGAAGGAAATCAACGAGTTCGGAAACTTCTTCTTTGGCTTCGTCGCAGCCGGCGACATCGGCAAAGGTAATGCTGTTGGTCGATTCATCGAGCAGACGCGCCTTGCTCTTGCCGAAAGAGAAGGCGCCGCCACGTCCCCCGCCCTGCATCTGACGCATGAAGAAGACCCAGACGCCAATCAGCAGCAACATCGGGAACCAACTAACGAAGATGCTCATCAGGAATGACTGCTCCTCTTCCGGCTTGGCTTCAATTTTGACGCCATGCTTGAGCAGATCCGAAACCATCCAAATATCCTGCGGCGCGTAGGAAGTCAGCTTGCGCCCGTCACTCGTTGTAGCCTTGAGGATGCGTCCCTCGATCACCACTTTCGAGATTGAACCCCGCCCCACTTCCTCCATGAACTGCGAATACTCCATCGAGGCCTGGGGGGTCTGACGGGTATTAAACTGGTTGAAGACCGTCATCAGAACGAGGCCGATAACCAGCCACACCGCCAGATTCTTGAACATATTATTCAATGCCGCACCTCTTCCTCGTTGCTCCCCAGGAGACTCCTGAAGGGATAAGTGTCATTCTAAACCTTCTCAAGCAATTCAGGCGGTACAAGCCCAGGCCTGGCAAGGAAAATATCAAGCTTTCAGCCCCTTGCCGAGCAGATACACTTCGGCGCTGCGATCTCTGGAAGCATCCGGCTTGCGTGACGAAACCACATTGAAGACCTGCCGCATCTCGCGCACAAAGTCTTCGAAACCATAACCCTGGAAAACCTTGACCAGAAAAGCCCCTTCAGGTTTGAGCCAGTTACGCGAGAACTCCAAGCCCAACTCGGCCAGATGCATTACCCGCGCCTGATCGGAAAGGAGAATGCCTGACATATTGGGGGCCATATCGGAAAGTACAAGCCCCACCTTTTGGCCGGCAAGCATTTTTTCCAGTTGCTGCAACACATTGTCATCACGGAAATCACCCTGGATGAAGTCAACGCCGCGCAAGGGATCTATCTCCAGCAGATCCAGCGCAATGACCCGACCTTTGCCCTGCATCCGCTTGGCAGCAACCTGCGACCAGCCGCCGGGAGTCGCGCCAAGGTCAACAACAACCTCGCCAGAGCGAATCAGGTGATCCCGGTCATCAATTTCCATCAGCTTGAACGAGGCGCGGGAGCGGTAACCCTCGGCTTTTGCGCGTTGCACGTAGGGGTCATTAACGTGCTCGCGCAACCACGCATTACTGGTTCTGCTTCGTTTCATTGGCTAAAACTCGGTAAAATGCGTTCTTTGTAAAGGCTTACTTAATGCTCGATATTACCGCCGAACAGCGGCGCGCCCTGCGTTCCCGCGCCCATGCACTCAATCCTGTGGTTGCCATCAGCCAAAACGGACTTTCCGAAGCCGTGCTGCAAGAGATCAGCACCAGTCTCGTCAGCCATGAACTGATTAAAATCCGTGTCTTCAATAACGATCGGGAGGTGCGCGAACAGTATCTGGCGACCATCTGCGAAAAACTTGGCGCCGCCCCCGTACAACACATCGGAAAACTTCTCGTCATCTGGCGCCCGGGGCCTGATGCCAAGCCAGCGACAGTACGTCGAGGCCGTACCGAAGCACGTCGCAGCAAGCGCAGTTTTCAGGGTGCTACTCGCAACTGATATGTATTGACCTGTCAAGTTTTCCAAGAACCCAGTTTTAGATCATCGTCCAGTGTGTGGGTAGCAGAACGGGCGGCAAGCCGACGGTTGATCAGTCTGATATGCGCGGGTTG
>NZ_JAPUVO010000032.1 GCF_029255185.1 Propionivibrio sp. | reverse complement strand
GCTCACTCTTTCCACAGCGACTGCAGCTTGTCTAACTCCATCATGATCGCGGCGCCGGTGGCGCCGGTGGAGCCCTTCAGGCGTTGATGCAGAACCGTTCTGACGCTCGTTGCATGCCAGGCGATGATTTCGAAGTTGCGTTGCGAAATCATGTTCGGCCCTATCTGTTCGCAATAAAGATGCAGCGACTTGGCCAGCGCCGAGGCCAGCTCATAGCCGCCCATGCCGGCCTTTACCTTCATCTCGAACGCCTCCTGAACCAGTGACGGCAAGAGTTTGCCGGTATCGTTCGGCGTCTGCTGTAGCGCGGCGGCAAGTCTGTCGATTTCAGCCAGATGGTGAAGGCAGGCCGTGAGGAACTGGTCGGCGCTATGCTCGATCACGGACTGCGCCGACGCCACGACTTGGGGTGACAGCAGGTGGTCGAGATTGGCTACGCCAATCTTGATCAGCAGGCTTTTGTCGGGCGCGAAAATCTTGACGTCGTCGGTTTCGATCGGATCGGCCATCGGCTTTCCCCTTCAGGCGTTCGTTATTATGATTCGGATGGCTCTGGTCTGTGCCGCTGTTTTCTGCGCTCTTTGCCGTCGGGCGGCGGCAAGTCTTGATGGCGGCGGTCGGGACCGCGATAGGTCTTGGTCACCACGAAAGGACGCGGCTTTTCGATGACGGCGCGGATGCGCCGGACCAATTGTTCGGCGGCGAACGGCTTGATGATATATTCGTTCACGCCGGCGTCCCGCGCCCGCACCACATAGTGCGCCTCGGTATTTCCGGTCAGCAGAATCACCGGAACGTGCGGACATTTCGATTCGGGCGACTTGCGGACGAACTCGACCAGGTCGATGCCGTCCAGATCCTGCATCCGCCAGTCGGTGATGATGAAATCGAACGGCTTTGTCGCCACCAGATGGATCGCCTGCCTGCCGCTGCTCGCCACCGTGATCTGGCGAAAGCCGAGCTGCGCCAGCACGTCATAGACCAGACGCTGGATCATCTTCTCGTCATCGACGATCAGAACATGAATGTTCTGCAATTGGCTGTTGTTGCCCACGAGCCCCTCTCCGTCCCGTTCTTGACGACCACGCGCTTCCGTCGCGCCCTGCGTGCCGCCATCTTCGCGGCGTCACACGGCTGGCACAGGGTTGAAGCGCAATGATTCGTTGCAGAGTAGCGCGACGAATAGTTTGAAGCCAAGGCATTTTGTGGGGCAGGAACTTTGCCCGCGCATTAACCGTTGAAGCACAACACCCACACATTTGCCGCCGCCCCAGCCTATAGTCGTACCAAAAAATCCCCAAGTCCTCTCCGCGTCGTCATTCCGGAGACATTTTCTTGCGTCCCTCTCGGGACGAAAGAAAATGGCATCCGGAATCCCGTTTCACTTTGTTTTCCAAGTGGCGAAGAAACCAACCGGGATTCCGGATTAAACTTTCTTTCGCCTTCTACGAAGTCGAAAAGAAAGTTTCTCCGGAATGACGACGTGGAGAAGGCCGTGGGAATTTTCTGGTGCGGCTATCGGCTGACCTGACGATGTCGCCTAATGCCGCAAACCGAAGGTCAGCGCCAAGAACACCCAAGCATCCTGCCCGCATCCCCGTGCGATGGCCGTGGCGTCCAAAGGCTTGGGCGGCATCGTGCCGTAAAACGAGAGCCATACGGCGGAGGCTGCCAACGCCCCATCACGCACGGCGAAATCCTGTACCCCCAAGGCGGCGGGATCATGCCCATAGAATTGCAACAGGCGGCGGCAGGTATGCGGCTTGACGCGGGTTTCGATCCGCACCGTCTGCCGTTCGGGCGCGACGAACAGCCTGAGCGACTCGCCCCAAGGATTCGACATGCCGCGCTGGATGTCCCCACTTGATGGGCTTACGCGCACGATATTCAAGCCGACGAGCCGATCCACGAGAATTTTTGTCGCCGTCTCGCCGCCAGCATCGGTAGGCGTCTTCTGATCCCGCGCCACATCGACGATGCCCAGAATCTGATCCGTGGCCTGCGCCAGCAGGATATTCTCCCGCCCCGCCGCCACCGCCAGCCACAAGCCGACAAGGATCCCGACCCCGACCACCGGCGCGACGAAAATCATCGCCCAATTTATCCGCGCTCCCCGCTTCATGCCATCCCCGAAAAAGAAAAAGGCGGGGAGGTGAGTCCCCGCCTTTCGCTTGTTGACTTAGACGTAATTCAACCGATTACGCACGCAGGCGGAAGGTGAACACAATCGTGTTGCCTGCGACGGCCGTAATCGGGCAAACGCCAACCGCAGTGGTGACATCCATCGGGAACGCCGTCGCATAAGCCAATGCGTTGGCAATGCCGAGCAGGCCAGCATCACGACCCGCACCGCTGTTTCTCACGGCAAGATCAACACACGGTTGTTGCGGCACACGAGCAAAAGAAATGCCGAAAGAATCGCCCGCGACCACTTGCGTTCCCCGCAGAATGTTTACGGCACCACCCCAAACATCCGTAACAGTGGTCGGGTTGAGGGCGTCGTCAAGCATATCCTTCGGAATGCCGCCAGCCCGTGCAACGTCAAGCGCGTTAATGCCCGCAGGTATCGTTGTCGAAGTAGCATGCAACGCCCTGACAGCCTGCGCGATGGTCAGGATTTGTTCCGAAGTCTGCTTAACGCGTAGGTTGGCGTAAACCGAAGCGGCGGCCACCCAGATGGCGCCGAGGATCAAACCGACGATCCCGAGCACAATCGCGGCTTCCGTCAAGGTAAAGCCCCGCGTTTGGCGGGCGATGCGTTGATGAGTCATTAGGAGATCTCCTTTTGTGGTGTGGTGTTGCGTCAATCCCAGCAGGCACTGCGCCCATATCTCAGATTTGCGGCAAATTATACGAGAACTGTAGCTAAACGTAACAGGAAAGTATTAGCTAAAAATTAACAGCGCGGGCGCTGTCTTAAATTTTTATGCCGTTCCGGCTGTAAAACCGCTGCCGGAACGCTGACGCCCGTTCCCTGTTCATGGACGGTGCAAGCCCGCCTTGCGCCAAGACGGGCCAGTGTCGTCAGAGCCTTATGCTCCGGCTCTCATAGCGGCGGCCGAGGAAGGCGGGGAGTTTGCCGCCGGACT
>NZ_JAPUVO010000031.1 GCF_029255185.1 Propionivibrio sp. | reverse complement strand
GCCGGACATCAGGGCGCGATAGAACTGGTTGAAGGTGTCGAACAAAGCGCGGTGGTCGTCATCGACCGAGGCCACGCCGATCTCCAGCGTCTCGGTCCACTGCGCCGGCGCCGCCGTGTCCTTGTCGCTGCGCACCTGATCGAGGAAGCGGCTCACCTCTGTGCGAAGATACTCGGCCTGCTTGGAAAGCTCGGTGGAGGAGTCCTTGATCTGCGTCGCGGCCGCGCCGGTTTCCGAAGCGGCGCTGCCGACCATGGCAATGCTTTGCGACACCTCGCGCGTGCCCGCCGAAGCGCTCTCGACGTTGCGGGCGATTTCGGACGTGACGGTGGTCTGCTCCTCGACCGAAGTGGCGACAGCGGTCGATATTTCGCCGACATCGTGGATGACCTTGCTCACCGCGCTGATGGCGTCCACGGCTTCCCGCGTGCCGTTCTGCACGGCGGCGATCTGCACCGTGATGTCTTCGGTGGCGCGCGCCGTCTGGTTGGCGAGGCCTTTGACTTCCGAAGCCACGACCGCGAATCCCTTGCCGGCGTCGCCCGCGCGCGCCGCTTCGATCGTGGCGTTCAGCGCGAGCAGGTTGGTTTGCGACGCGATCTGGTTGATGAGGTTCACGATCTCGCCGATCTTGTTGGCGTTGTCGGCCAGAGCGTGCACCGCCGTCGTCGCGGCGTCCACTTCCTGCCGCGCCTTGCGCGACACGGCGGAGGCCTGCGTGACCTGACGCTTGATTTCGCCGATGGAACTGTTCAGCTCCTCGGCGGCGGCCGCGACGGCCTGAACGTTGGAAGACGCGGCCTGAGAGGCGCCGGCGACGGTCTGCGCCTGCCGGCTCGTTTCCTGCGCCGTGACGGCCATCTGGCTTGAGGAGGCTTGCAACTCGGTCGCGGCGGAGGTCACGGTATGGATGACCTTGCCGACGCTGTGCTCGAAAGTGTTCGCCAGCGCGCTCATGGCCGCCTGACGTTCCGCCTCGGCGCGACGCTTTTGCTCCGCCTGATCGGCGCGGAGGCGTTCCATTTCCTGCGCGTTGCGCTTGAAGACGTCCAGCGCGGCGGCCAGCAGCCCAAGCTCGTTCTTTTCGCCGAGGTTGGGGATCACGGTGTCATAGCGTTGATCGGCGATGGCCGTCATCGCCCCCGCCATCCGCCCGATCGGTCGCACGATCCATCGCACCACCACGATGATCGCGGTAAAGCAGATCAGCAGCGCGATGATGCCAGCGAGCATATAAAGGGTTGTGGTGGTCGCAAAGGCTTTTTCCGACTCCTCGAAACTCTTCTTGGCGATCGTTTGCTCAAGCGCGGTCAACTCATCCAGCTTGTCGCTCAGATCATCGTGGGGTTTTGCGTAAAGGCGTCTGGCCGAGTCGATGACCTCCTTGTCGCCAACATCGAGGCCAGGGATTCCCTTTTCGACGGCAGCGCCCAGTTTATCGAGGATGGGGCCAACGGCAGCGACCAGCGCTTCCTCCTCGGCGCTGAACGAAGTCTTCGTGAAGACGCTCCAATGTTCGCGGGCATGCTTAAGTGTGTCCACGACGCGCGACGTCGTTTTATCGTCAATGTCGCCTTGGGAAGCGGCATTCATAACATCGGAAATTACGTCGTAGCTATCATGCACTTCCTTGATCTGCGCCATCGTCACGATGCGGGAATTATACATATCCGCCATGCTGTTCTTCACGTCGCGCGCGGAGGTGTAGCCATACAATCCCAGGCAGGCGATAATGACCGCCAGACCGAAGACGATGGCCAGCAACATAAATTTGATCGTGAGCTCCGATGTCTTCAGCATGTGCGCCGCCTATATTGGGTTGTTGGCATAATCCTTAAAGCTGGCCGCAAAGCGCAGCCAGAAACGGGGTGAAGCCGACAGGCCCCACCCCGACTCCGTCTTACTTCACGTTCTTTTTGGTTGCGTCGATCAGCTTCTGCGCTGCGGGCGAAGGCGCGCCCTTGGTCACATAATACAGTTCGATTTCGTCAACCTTGTCGAGCTTCAGCTCCCGCACCGCCGCGGTCACAGACCCCGCGCCCATCACGCCAAGGGCTTCCGGCGCTTGCGCCACGACCTTGCCGATCATGGTGCCGTTGACCACTTCGCGCTTGTTGGCGGAAATCTGCGCGCCGCCGAGCATGTCCTTCTCGACCGTCGTGCGCAGCCCGCCGGTGGGCACTTCCGTCGCCACCAGAATGGCCTTGTCCTCGCCGCCGACCTGTTTCCAGCTCGTGATTTTGCCGGTGAGGATGTCCACGATCTGCGCGTGGGTCAGTTCCTTGACCGGATTGGCCGGATTGACGGTGAAGGCAATATGGGTCTTGGTGACTTCAACGGCTTGCAAAGCCGCCGCGTCAACGGCCCCCGGGGTCTTGGCGTTCACTTTCGCCGCCACATCCTCCAGCTTGTTCGAGATCATGGCGACATCGGCCTTGCCCTGCGCCAGATTGCTCAATCCGTTGCCCGAACCGTTGCCGACAATGTCCAACGTCAGCCCGCTGTCCTTCTCAATCGCCGCCTTGTTGGGTTCCAGCACCGCCGCGACAAAAGTCGTCGAGCCGTGAACGGAAATAGTGTCGGCGAAAGCCGCCGTCGTCAGAAAGGTCGAAGCCAGAAGCGTGGCGAGGACAAGGGCTCTTTTCATGCGGAGTCTCCATGGTGATTGCAGAAG
>NZ_JAPUVO010000030.1 GCF_029255185.1 Propionivibrio sp. | reverse complement strand
TCGGACGTGAAAACCCTCTGCGCTGATGGTACTGTGCCTTAAGGCCCGGGAGAGTAAGTCGCTGCCAGGTCTTCAAGGCAGATAACGGAAAACACATTACAAACCATATCGCAAGTTTCCAAAAAGCGCCCTTCGGGCGCTTTTTTGTTGCCTGCGCACATCGCACGCATGTTGACGAAACGCGGCAGAGAGTCTCTATCCGGCTTTCTTCGCTGCCGTTCCTGCGCGGGCCGCGATGGCCTCGTCCATGGCGGCGAAGAAGGTGGCGTGGTTGGGACGCAATCCCCACGGATCGTTGGTGAAGAAGGATTGAAGGCGGGTGAAGGATTTGGCGTCGGTGCGGGCGACGTCGAACAGCGCCGCGTCCTGCATCAGATATTTGGCCGCCCACAGCTTCGGCGCGGCGAAATAGCTTTCGAGTTCGGCATAGGTTCCGGCGTCGATCAGGCCGCTGTCGCGCGATTTGGCGAAAAAGCCGAGATCGATGCTGTTCAGCGCTACCACCTTGACCTTGGCCGCCGCCAGCCGTTCCAGCCCGTTCGTTCCGCGACTGTTCAGGCAGACGGTACCGGCGCAGGCGACGTCGGCCTTTTGCAGGATCGGCAGCCACAGATCGAAATAGCTCGCGGCGTTGTTGATGAGGTCGGCGACATGCAGCGCGGTTTCGCCCGCCTTGATCCCCTGTTCGCAATAGAAACTTTGATCCTTGAACAGGAACAAATGCCGCGCCCCGCATTCGCGCGCAAATGGAATGGAAAACAGCCAGTCGCGCCGCTCGCCGCCCGACACCACGTCATAGCTTCCCGCCGGAAATGCCGCCTTCGCGGCGGCGGTCATGGCGGCGATGACCTGCCGATAGGCCGGATTCGCGTCATAGGCGGCGAGGATCGCGGCGTTGAGCTGCGCGGCGCGTTGCGCTGCGTCGGTCGTGCCGCCGACGATGGCGGTAATTTTGTTCAGCAAGGTCTCCGCCAGCTCAGGGCCGATCACCAGTTCCGTATTGACATAGAACGGGCCGGGTACAGAGGCGGCGTACCAGAACACGGGGCCGGTCTGGCGATTCCAGATGGAGACGGCCTTGGTTTCGTGGGTGAGCTTCAGGAGCGTCTGGGCTGGATCGGTCACTTTGGCCTCGCTTGCGTGTGTGGTAGCGTTTGGTCGGCGACTACTCTAGCCGCCGCCGTTCTGGAATCCAAGTCTCCGTTAGTCGAGGGGAGTCGTCGATGCCGCAGCTTTCCGCCCTAAATTTTCCGCCGCCGCTCAAGTCGGGTGGGACGGTCGGCCTTGTGGCGCCGGCGCGGTGGCCGCAGCCGGAATGGATTGAAATGACCAAGGCGATGCTGGCGAGGCGAGGCTATCGCGTGGCGACGCATCCGCAGACCGCGTTGCGGGATGGCCAGTTGGCGGGGAGCGACGCGGCGCGGATCGGGGCGCTTCACGACATGTTCGCCGATCCGGCCATCGACGCGGTGCTGTGCGTGCGCGGCGGCACGGGATCGACGCGGTTACTCGACGGGCTGGATTACGGCTTGATTGCGAGGAACCCCAAACCCTTCGTCGGTTTCTCGGATATTACCGCGCTGTTGCAGGCAATAACGCAGCGCTGCGGCTTCGTCACTTTCCACGGGCCGCTGGGTTGGAACTTCGCGCAACCTGATTGCGATCCGCGCACCGAGGCCGAACTTTTCGCGATGCTGGGGCCGCAACCGGCGGCGCGGGTTTTGCGCTTACTCGAAGTCGAGACTGCGCGCGCGGGGGAGGCAGAGGGCGTGTTGACGGGGGGCAACATTACCTTGCTGCAATATCTGATCGGTACGCCTTACGACTGGTCGGGTGACAGCGCGATTTTGTTCATCGAAGATGTCGACGAAGCGCTTTACAAGATCGACGCCAAGCTCAGGCAATTCAGCATGGCGGGGAAATTCCGCCATGTGCGCGCCGTGCTGGTGGGCGCGATGGTGGATATCGTCGATGGCGAAACCGGCCTGATGCGATCCGGCGAACAGCCCTATGGCCGCGACCTGCGCCAGATCGTCATGGAGCATGTGCCGCCGCATATCCCGCTGGCGTTTAACTTTCCCTGCGGCCATGCGCCCTATATCACGACGCTGCCGGTTGGAGCGCGGGTGAGGCTCCGCCTTGATGAACAGGGAGGCGAATTGCGGTTCCAGACGTCGCTTCTCTAGAGGGTTCGACGATGCCGTGTTGTGAAAGCATTTCTATCACGGCGTTGTGCCCATAAATTTTCGCAGTGCGCAAAGCCTGAGAGAGTTCACGGGGAATGTTCGTTCCTCCCTCTTCTTCCGGAAGGGCAAGCAGAATGCCAGAGCGGTTTGCTGCCAAGCCATTGTCCCGCTCTATACGCGACACAAGGGTATCAACGATCTCCGCTTCACCAAGCCGCGCCGCTAGTTGCAGCAGAGAAACGTCATCCCGATTTGTGACGTTAGCGTCAAAGCGCGTGTCTGCGATGATAACCTTTGCCGCCTGCGTATGGCCGCCATAAATTGCCCACCGGCAGGCTTTTTGCAGAAAATTGGGAACAGGATACGGGACTTCCGCGATGAGAAGGCTTACGACATCGGCATGGCCTTCCGCAGCGGCGCGTTGCAGCGCCTCGCTGGCGTACACGGCGTGGGCGCTTTTGTCCCTGCGAAGACCTTGCAAAAGATTGCGGACAATACCCACATGGCCGCGTTCTGCCGCCCATAAAAAGACCGCGCACGGAGCTGCGCCTTGGCGGCGGAATACTTGTCGGAGCGTCCGCACGAAAGCATCTGCCATTGATGTCTGCAATGCTGGGGGGTGGCGGGCAGATTTTTGCCGTATCCAGAATTAATAAAGGTATCCATTATCAAGAAATCTCCGTGAAATGATAACGTCCAAGGCGCTTTGGTTCAACAAAGCATGATCGATCCCGCACCGTAATGGTGTTTTGGTGAAAGAAAAAGCGGTTTTTGTCGCGGCATGCGCCGGACAATGTGTTGATTTTAAATAGATTTTTTGCGGGAAAATCGCTGGCGTGTCCGAAGCCGTGTCCGCATGCTGTTTTTCTAGGAAGAGGCCTGTATAGTCCGCAGGTAGGCACGCCGTTCATAGTGGGTTCTCATGCTTCAGCTTGTTTCGTCATGGATTGGTCCGGCCATTCTGGTTGCGTTGGGGCTGGCATATGCGGCGGTGTTTGCGGAGGAGAAGATCCGCTTGCGCAAATCAGTGCCCGTCATGACGGCGGCAGGGGTTATTTGGATTCTTGTCGCGATCGCATACCATCAGGAAGACCGCGCCGTTGAAGTCGCGGAGAAACTGCGGCATGTGCTGCTCGAATTTGCCGAGCTGTTCCTGTTTCTTTTATCGGCCATGAGCTTCGTCAACACGATGGTCGAACGCAACGTGTTCGAGGCTTTGCGCACGCGTCTGACG
>NZ_JAPUVO010000029.1 GCF_029255185.1 Propionivibrio sp. | reverse complement strand
TCCGCTCAGCACGGCCCAACACCTCGCACAGATGCTCAAGATAGCGCTCAAACTCGGCCTCGTTTCCCATTACTTCCTCCTGCCAACATGGAATACCTCCTTATCGGCAGGATTTGAGATAACTTAACACAGTAAGACTAGGCCATCAGGCTCAGAGCGATGAGCGCACGCCAGCGCCATTGAGTATCCGGCGCAGCATTGCGTATTTCAATCGTTCGCGCCAAGGAAGATCGATCTGCACGGGAGAAGTCTGGCCCGAGCCCCGATTGTCGGCGAGCAGGAGGATCGGACAAAGTTTTGACCATTCCTGTGTTAGCCCGGAGAAGCGGCTGGCGCGCAGCAACTGGGTCAACTCCTCCGGCGCAAACGCCGCCAGGTAGGTTGCGGTGGTCTCCTCCAAGAAGTGCTGCCCATGGTCGCGATCATGTTTTTCCGAGAACCAGCGCCGAGTCGCTTCTCTCTTGAAGCGTGCCAGGTCGACCAGGAAGAAGAAGCCTCCGGGTTTGAGCAGGTCGGCCATCGCGTTGATCGTTGCCAGAGCCTGCTCGGATGTCGGGCAGTAACTAATCCCAAAGGTCCAGGTGATCGAGTCGAATCGCCGATCGCCGAAGATTTCCGGCAAACGTGCCATATTCCCTTCGAGCAGTCGGACGTTGGTGATTTTCTCCTGCTCAAGATGCTGCTGCGCCAGTGCAAGTATGGCTGGAGACACGTCCAAGCCAGTGAATGCCACATTCGGCCGCCGCCGCGCGAATTCGCCCAACAGCAAGCCCGGACCGCAGCACACATCGAGTGCCTCGCCATGCTGTGGAAGTCCGGCCAGGACCCGCTCGAGAACAAAGGCCTGGATGACGCGAAAATCACTGTCCCGGCAGGCACTGACGTACTGCTCGCAGAAGACCTCGTCAGATATCCACGAGACACGACGGGGAACCCGCGGCTGACGCCAGGTCGTCAACCGTTCACGAGTAAAACAATAAAGTTCTTCAAGCATGCGGCAATCCTGAACCTCTCAAAGCGTGATGAGCCTGATTCTGCATGCTCAAGTCATTCCTGGCAACTTATAGCGATGCGGCCTTGAAAGTATCGCACTGGCGCAGGTCGCCCGAGTCCATGCCACGCTTGAACCAGCGTTGACGTTGCTCGGAAGTGCCGTGGGTAAAAGATTCTGGAACGATACGGCCTTGCGTTTGCTGTTGCAGACGGTCATCGCCAATGGCCGACGCGGCGTTGAGCGCCTGCCCGATCTCGCCGGGTTCGATGATGTGCCTGGCGGCGTCCGCGCGATTGCCCCACACCCCGGCAAAACAGTCAGCCTGCAGTTCGAGGCGAACCGACAGTGCGTTGGCCCTGGACTTGCTGACGCCTTGCTGCGCCTTGTGCACCTTGTCTGAAATGCCAAGCAGATTCTGCACGTGGTGGCCGACCTCGTGGGCAATCACGTAGGCCTGGGCGAACTCGCCGGGGGCATGGAAGCGCTCCTTCAGATCACGGTAGAAGGAAAGGTCGATATACACTTTTCGATCCGACGGGCAGTAAAACGGCCCCATCGCCGATTGGCCGGTGCCGCAGGCGGTCGGCGTCGAACCGCTGAAAAGCACTAGCTTGGGTTGCTGGTAGCGCGCGCCGCCTTCGCTGAAAACCTGTTCCCAGGTCGTCTCGGTGCTCGACAGCACCTTGGAAACAAAGCGCGCCATGGCATCTTCGGCGGGTGGCTTATGGGCGGCCACTTGCGACGTCGGGCTTTGACTGTTGGCCGCGAGGCCGAGAATAAGCGACGGATCGATACCAAAGAAATAGCTTGCGGCCAGGGCCACAACAAGGGTGCCGATACCGATGCCACCGCGGCCGATACCGAAGTTGCCGCCCTCGCCGCGCCGATCTTCAACGTTGCTGCTTTCATTCTGATCATCGAGTCGCACGGGTTATCCATTGCTAGTGTAGGCAGCAGTAGATGTTAACCGCAGCA
Source organism: Propionivibrio sp. (assembly GCF_029255185.1). Lineage (GTDB taxonomy): Bacteria > Pseudomonadota > Gammaproteobacteria > Burkholderiales > Rhodocyclaceae > Propionivibrio. The sequence continues at coordinate 5,242 of NZ_JAPUVO010000029.1, read as the reverse complement.
CTTAACCTTGCGGAAACTTTTCGGCGCACCTGCCCCGGCTTGTATCCTGGGTGCCTTATTCGCCGTTGCATGCGCCTTGGCTGTTAGAATCGCCGTTTAAGGCCCTTGGCAAGCCGCCTTGTCGGAATATCTATCCAGGAAAATACTATGAAAAAACCCGAAGACATCCTTAAAGAATGGATGCAGGCGGTTAATAACGGCGATGTCGAAGCACTTATCGCTCTGTACAATGCGGATGCCGTTCTGATTCCAACGTTCTCGAACCGCTTGCTCAGCAAGCCCGAGAGCATCCGAGACTATTTTGAAAAACTTTGCGGCCGCGAGGAGTTGAGCATCGCACTGCATGAAAAAACACTGATCACTCATTTTGTCAGCAACACGGTTCATGCTATGCATGGCATTTACTGCTGGCGATTTGCCATTGACGGGGAGTTGCTCAGTTTCGAGGCGCGATTCAGTTATGTCATTGATCTTGGGCGACCACGTCCCATCCTTCATCATCACTCGTCACAAATTCCACGAATGCTCTGATTTACCAAGCCGATGCCCGCATACGCCGCCACTCAAGCACTTGCGTGCCTCGGATCGAAAACCAAGTCCTGCGTACCGGACGATGGATGGTTAGAACAAATTTACCCTGGGTAGACACTTGCCGTCCTTGCCAGCCTGAGCGTTTTGCCTGACCATGTTCGCTTTGCTTACGCGTGTTGTTTATCGCCACCAATCCCGCCATGTCACCACTGATTCGCCGCATCCTGATTGTTCTTGTCGTCATCGCCGCCCTCGTTGCTGTCTTCTGGTGGATCGGCCGGCCGAAGCCGGTTGCCGTGGTCGTCAAGGAAATAGATCGCGGCAAGGTCGAATCGAGCATCGCCAACACTCGCGCCGGCACTGTCGAGGCCTGCCAGCGCACCAAACTGTCGACCATCATGGGTGGTCGCATCGAGGTGCTGGCGGTCAAGGAAGGCGACCGTGTGAAAAAGGGCCAGTTGCTGATGAAGTTGTGGAACGACGATCAGCAGGCGCAGAGCACGCTGGCGATGACGCAGGTGACCACTGCCAGGCAGCGGGTTAACGAAGCCTGCGCGCAGGCCAGTAACGCCGAGCGCGAGGCACAGCGCCAGACCTTGTTGCGCGAGAAGGGCTTTGTCTCAAGTTCGCGCGAGGACTCGGCGCGCACCGAGGCGCAGGCTAAACGTGCCGGGTGCGAGGCGACCAAAGCCGATGTCGCGCAGTTCCAGGCCAAGGTCAACGCTACCCGCGTCGAACAGGGACGAACGACGCTCTACGCGCCGTTTGACGGCACCATCGCCAAAATCGTCGGTGAGATCGGCGAATACTCAACGCCCTCGCCACCCGGCGTGCCAACGCCGCCGGCCATCGACCTGATCGACGACTCCTGCCTTTACGTCAAAGCGCCGATGGACGAAGTCGACGCGCCCAAGATCCAGACCGGCCAGCCGGTTCGCATCAGCCTTGATGCCTTGCCGAAAAAATCATTCCCGGGCAAGGTCAAGCGCGTTGCACCCTATGTTTCGGCGGTCGAGAAGCAGGCGCGTACGGTTGATATCGAAGCCAATTTTGATAACCCCGAAGCCCCCGGCAAGCTGCTCGTTGGCTATAGCGCCGACATCGAGGTCATCCTCGCCGTGCGTGACGACGTTGTGCGCATCCCTACCTCGGCACTGCTCGAAGGCGGTCGGGTGCTGGTGGCTGGGGCTGACGGCAAGCTCGAAGAACGCAGGATTAAAACGGGACTGACCAACTGGGAATTTACCGAAGTGAGCGCGGGCCTAAATGCCGGCGAACGTGTCGTCACCTCGCTCGAACGCGTCGGCGTAAAGGCCGGCGCGCCTTATGTCGTTGAAATGAAGGCTAACAACCCGACTACGGGCAAGTAATGGGCACGGCGCTGATCGAGCTCTCCGGCATCGAGCGGATCTTCTATCTTGGCGACAGCGAGGTGCACGCGTTGCGCCATCTGGAGCTGCGTATCGATGCCGGTGACTACGTCGCGGTGATGGGGCCGTCCGGTTCGGGAAAGTCCACGCTGCTTAACCTGCTTGGCCTGCTCGACCACCCGAACGCCGGCAGCTATCGCCTTGAAGGGCGCGACGTGACAACACTGTCGCCCGTCGAGCAGGCGCACGTGCGTAGCGAACGTATCGGTTTCGTCTTCCAGAGTTTCCATCTGGTGCCGCGCCTGACCGCTGCCGAAAACATCGCCCTGCCCATGACGCTGGCTGGCATCGACCCGGCCCGGCGCGCCAAACGTGTTGATCAGGCGCTCAAGGACTACGGTCTGGCCAACCGCGCCAGCCACCGGCCGGATCAACTCTCCGGAGGCCAGCGCCAACGCGTGGCCATTGCCCGAGCGACGATCATGCAGCCGGCGATGATCCTCGCCGACGAACCGACTGGCAACCTCGATCGCGCCACCGGCGAAGAAGTCATGCGTCTGCTCGAAGAACTCAACGCTCGCGGCGTCACCCTGATCGTCGTCACCCACGACACCGCGCTGGGCGCGCGCGCCAGGCGGCAGTTGCTGATGGAAGACGGCGAGTTGAGGCATGACACTTCAAATGCTTAACCACCAAGATGCCCCGCTTTTTTGTACACCGTATAAGCCATGCGCGCCCCCGATCTGATCCGTTTTGCGCGCGATGCGGCGACCGGCAACCCGCTGCGCACTTTGCTGCTGGTTCTGGCAATGGCCATCGGCGTTGCCGCTGTAGTGGTGCTGACGGCCCTGGGTGATGGTGCGCGGCGCTATGTGATTAATGAATTTTCGTCGCTTGGCACCAATCTTGTCATTGTTCTGCCTGGCCGTTCGCAGACAGGTGGTTTTAATCCCGGCAACGCCATTACCAGCACGCCGCGCGACCTGACTATCGACGACGCGCAGGCGCTGCTGCGCGCCAGCGCTGTGCATCGGGTGGTGCCGCTGGCGGTCGGCACCTCGGAGATCAGCTACGGCGGCAAGCTGCGCGAAGTGATGGTCGCCGGAACCAACACCCACTTCCTCGAAGTGCGCCGCCTGAGCCTGGCGCAGGGTCGCTTCCTGCCTGATGGCGACTGGCGACGCGGCGCCTCCGAAACGGTAATCGGCGCCAAGATACGCGACGAATTATTTGGCGTCGAGCCGGCGCTTGGCCAGTTGATCCGCGTTGGCGACCGGCGCTTCCGGGTGGTTGGCGTGATGGCCTCGACCGGCCAGGGACTGGGGCTCAATACCGACGAACTGGTGATCATTCCCGTCTCGCTGGCGCAGGCGATGTTCAACAGCAACACCTTGTTCCGGATAATGATTGAAGCGAGCAGCCGTGAGGCAATTGAAGCGGCCAAAACACAGGTGACTGAAATCATCAAGCTGCGCCATGAGGGTGAAGAGGACGTGACGGTCATCACCCAGGATGCGGTTCTTGCCACCTTTGACAAGCTGCTCGGCACGCTGACTCTGGCGGTGGCCGGCATCGCAGCGATCAGTCTGGCGGTAGCGGGGATCCTGGTGATGAACGTGATGCTTGTATCGGTCACCCAGCGTACCTCCGAGATTGGCCTCTTGAAGGCACTTGGCGCCACCGGAGCGACCATCCGCGCCGCCTTCCTCACCGAAGCGGCCATGCTTTCTCTGGCCGGGGCCGTATTAGGCTACCTGCTCGGGCAGGGCGCCGCAGCACTCATTCGCCAGCTCTACCCGACCTTTCCCGCCTATCCGCCTGACTGGGCCGTGGTTGCCGGGCTGGGAACCGCGCTGGTCACCGGCATCCTGTTCGGCGTTCTGCCGGCAAGACAGGCGGCGCGGCTCGACCCGGTTCAATCGCTGGCTAAGAGGTAAGGGCAAATGCTTAACCATCAATCATGATCCGCCCGGCCGACTCAATCCATCTCGCGCTGCGCGCCATCACCGCGCATCGCCTGCGCAGCTTCTTGACGCTACTCGGGATCGCCGTTGGCATTGCCGCAGTGATCCTGCTTACTTCGATTGGCGAAGGCATCCACCGTTTTGTGCTGACCGAATTCACTCAGTTCGGGACCAATCTGGTCAGCGTTGCGCCCGGCAAGGTCAAGACCTCCGGCCCGGCGCCGACCGGCATTCCGACCTCGGTCCGCCCGCTGACGCTGGACGACGCGCGCGCACTGCAACGCCTGCCGCACATCACCGGCATGTCGGCGATGGTCTGGGGCAATACCGAGGTCAAGGGCAATGGCCGGCTGCGCCGCACGACGATCAACGGCGTCACCCCGGACATGCTCAGGGTGTACAGCGTAAAGGTCAGCAGCGGCCAATTCCTGCCGCCGGAAGATTCGGAAAGCGCCCGTGCCTTCGTGGTCCTCGGCGCCAAGCTCAAGTCGGAATTGTTTGGTGTGGAGAATGCTCTCGGTGCTCGCCTCACGATTGGCAATCTACAGTTCCGCGTGATTGGCGTGCTCGAAGCCAAGGGGCAGTTTCTCGGCATCGACCTCGACGACGCGGCTTATATCCCGACAGCGCGCGCCCTTGAGCTCTACAACCGCGATGGCATGATGAAGATCGACCTCTCCTACGCCGAAGGTATCCCGGCGGCACGCATCAGTGAAGCGATCATTGCCACCCTTAAGGCACGCCATGGTCGCGAGGACTTCACCATCACCACACAGGAAGACATGCTGCGCACGCTCTCCAACATCCTTGACATTCTGACCCTGGCGGTTGGCGCTCTGGGCAGCATCTCGTTGCTGGTCGGCGGGGTCGGCATCGTCACCATCATGACTATTGCCGTCACTGAACGCACCAGTGAGATTGGCCTGCTGGTGGCGCTCGGTGCGCCACGCAATACCATTCTCGGGCTGTTTCTCGGCGAGGCGGTGGCGCTTTCCGCGCTCGGCGGCTGCGTTGGTCTGCCGCTCGGCTTCGGGCTGGCACAACTGATTCATCTGCTGGTGCCGGCACTGCCGGTCAAGACGCCGATCAGCTTCGTGCTGTTTGCCGAAGCCATTGCCATTGTCATCGGTCTGCTGGCCGGCGTACTGCCGGCAAGGCGCGCGGCCAGGCTCGATCCGGTTGAAGCGCTGCGGGCAGAGTAGCATCAGGATAGCGCACAAGAGCCTCGCCCATGAAAGTATTTTCCAATTCAGGTATGAGCCTGAAGGATCGACGAAGCGAGTGGTTCTGTGATGTAGGTTGAAGGGTTGAAAATGTCAGTGTAAGGGATTGCGTTGGTGGCGGGATGGTGGTCGCGGTTTGTTTTTGATCTTGGGT
>NZ_JAPUVO010000028.1 GCF_029255185.1 Propionivibrio sp. | reverse complement strand
TTGTCGCGGCGTCCCTCGGTGGCGGCGGGGCGGGGGCCGAAGGGCTTTCCCTTGCGTTGGGGGCGTCCGAATTTGTTTTCTGCCGGCGCGGCGGCGCGGGACTGGTCGCGGCGGTCGTTGGCGCCGGAACGTTGGCCAAAGCCCTTGCCGGACGGACGCCCTGCCCTTTCCCCGTCCTTGGCGGCGTCCCGTGGCCGATCGCGCCCGGCAGGCGCGGCGGCGCGCGGCCCGAAGCTTTTACGGTTTTTATCGAAATGATGCGGCCCTTGGCCGGAGCGTGTACGTTGTTTCATGCCGCAATAGAACTTGTGGGATTGACAAGCGCAAGCAAATTCCGTTACGTCACGTTCTTTCCTGCCCCCGTGGAAGGGTGGCCGAGTGGTTAATGGCAGCAGACTGTAAATCTGCCCGCGAGAGCGTACAGAGGTTCAAATCCTCTCCCTTCCACCATTGGTTTTCAATAATTGGCTCTTCCCCAACGTGTAAGACGAGGGGGAAAGCCTAAGCTTCCGTAATGCGCTTAAATGGTCGAATGTTGGGAGGGCATTGGGAAAATGGAAAAAAGTTTTTACGGCTACTACCTTGAAGCACTCGGCATTAATCCCCGTGACAAACCGGCGTTGCAATCGGCGCTTAAGCGCGCCGTCGAGACACGTTGTTTTGAGATTGAACTGTACTGGAAGCGGGCAACATATTTTTGGGCGTTCCAAGCAATTGCTGGAGGCGCTTTAAGCTTGCTTTTTAAGGATGGCAATATCATTTCTCCTGCTCTGCTTCCCATCCCGTGTATTATTGGCATAATTTCAGCACTTGCAGCCCTGTTAACAGCAAAAGGCTCAAAATTCTGGCAGGAAAACTGGGAAATGCATGTCGATATGCTGGAAAACGCCTTGAATGAGCGGGTCACGCAAGTTATTCTTTGGAAGGATGACGTTCAGTTTTCCGTAAGCCGCGTTAACGAAGATCTTATTAAATTTGTTTTGTATGGTTGGTCCATAGGACTCGTGATTTCTTTGGCTAATTTGTTTCCCTTTCGTTTTTGCCCCTCATACGCATGGCTTTTATCTGACGTGAACATTCCACTGGTAATGCTTTACATTTTAATACCTGTGATTGCCCTCTTCCGGCTTCGATCCCTCAAGACCAAACTCAGTGGGCACATCATTCGCTCTGGCAATCACGGATGGCAAGAATACACGGAGAAGAAGAAAAACCAAGCACACACAATGCTATGGCGCAACCCTCCCTGCGAGAGAGTTGCCACTCAGAATGGGGAAAGGCCCCACACTCGTGAATGAGTATCAGCAGCTTCTAGGCGCACACCACTGTCACAACGAAAAGGCCATGGACTGATAGGATAGGTTCGCCCCTTCGTTGTCAACATCTCACACTGCCGATTGTTTCACGCCAAACGCCCTGTTTTGCCGATGACGTGAAGCGCTGGAGCGGGTGAAGGGAATCGAACCCTCGTAAGAAGCTTGGGAAGCTACTGCTCTACCATTGAGCTACACCCGCGTCGGCGGGTTTGTTAGCACAGCTTGGGCGGCGTGGAAAGATCGCGCTTGCGGGCGGGGTTGCGGCTGCGTTACCAACATCCATGTCCATGCCGATGCCGATCGTGCCGCAGGAAGCGGAAACCCTTCGCAGCCTTAACGTCGCCCAGCGGGCGGCGGTGGAGGCGTTGGACGGGCCGGTGCTGGTGCTGGCGGGGGCGGGAACCGGCAAGACGCGGGTGTTGACGGCGCGGCTCGCGCATCTGTTGATGACCGGCAAGGCCGTGCCCGCGCAGATTCTGGCGGTGACCTT
>NZ_JAPUVO010000027.1 GCF_029255185.1 Propionivibrio sp. | reverse complement strand
GGGCGCACTGCGCGACAAACGTGCTTTCCAGAGCCTGTGCGCGATCAAAGGCTGCGGTGCGGGCAATGCCCTCGGGACTATTGAGATCGGCGCCCGAAGGCGGCGTTGGCCTCGGTCCGGCGGCGAAGTAGCAGTAATTCACCGCCGCGACCCAAAGCTGCTGCGCCTTGTAATCCTCGTTAACGCGCCCATCATCGTCCACTTCGTAAGGCGACGGCACATTGATGGTCACGGGGCCGCTCGCGGTGGTGATGGTCTGCGGCAACAAGGGCGGCATGACCAGAACCGTGTCGTAAGTGGGCATTTTGAGATCGGCGTCGATCAAATCGGGATCGTCCGGCACGCAACGCGCCGGATAACCGTCGAGCGGATTGGCGGTTTTGACGCCGTTTACTTTACCACAACGCAAATCACGCTCGTCAGCGGCGTATTGCGGGCCGCTGCCGTCGGCGCCAGGGCCGCGATAACGATTGCCGATTTGTTCGGTTATCTTCGCCGCCAACATCTTTGTGAACAAATTAAGGGCGATGGGAGCCTGTCGTGTCGTAATGATGTTGCATAATTGCTGGTTCTGCTTCGTTGGCGGGGTTTTTTCACTGGCGAGCTTAGCCGCTTTCTCCGCTGCGCCCTGTTGCGCATCCGCTTCAACAGTTGCTTGGGTAAGGCGCGTGCGAAGTTCGGCCTCCGCCTCCTGTCCCGCGCTGAAGATATTGGCGATGGTGTTAAGATTATCGCCGATCACGTCATCGAGAATTCCCTTCAAGGTGATCAGTTCGGAGAGCATGGCGAACTCAGTAAGCCAGCTCTTGGCCTGAGCGACCCATTGCGCGACTTCCTCTGCCGTCTGTTCGGATATGATGCCACTTTCCACAAGCGCCACAGGAGGCGACCATATTTCACAGCATGGCTTGGCAATAACCGACGCAGGCTTCGCGACGACCAAGGCGCCAAGGAACAAAAGCGCAACTATTCCGACCTTGGCTCTGCGCAATTTTCCCTCCTTGCCCTGCAAACAACACATGTCACGGCGCCAAGGTCACGGGCAGACTGATGCGGTCGGCAGCGAAGTCCCCTTCCATAGCCCGAACGAGGCCGGCATCATGCGGCGTCTTGACCGCCACTTTCTTGGCAGGACGCTCCAGCGCAGCCTCGTCGCGGCGTCGTGGCGGCAACGGCGCTTCCGTCGGCGCATTGATGCGGTCTGTGTGGGCGGTCAAGCCCACATCCAGATAAAGCCCCTGCATCTCCTGCATCCCTTTCATCGCCGCCACAAGCGCCGCTTCGTCATCAGCCTGCTTGGCCTGCCATGTGGTGTTCGAAAGGTCGCACATGGTGCTGAAATCCATCATCATGCCATGGTTGACGCCAGCGCCCGCCGCCGAAGTGTAAAATTGATTGGTCGTGCATTTCATATGCTTGATCCATTCCTCCTGACGCGGACTGAGCCCTTTTTCACAATCAATATCCGGCGTCAGCGTACCGCCTGCGGCAACAAACGCTTTGCAGGCCAGCTTGGTCGCCTTACACACCTTGTCGATCGAAGGGTCGGCTGATTGAACGGGGTCGGTGCAGTTCGGTCGCGTCAGATAGGCCACGCGCTTGGTACACTGTGTCGTGAAAACGCTCTCCACGGCCAACGCATGGTCGAAACTCGCCGTTCGGGCAATGCCTTCAGGACTTTCCAAATCCTTGCCGTGCGGCGGCGACGGGCGCGGTCCGGCGGCGAAGGCGCAGAAATTCAGCGCCGCAACATAAAGTTTCTCCGCGCGCGTGACAGGTTTCGGCACATAGGTGATAATCGGCGGCCCAATAAAGACCGTGACCGGAACCGGCACGAGGGTCGGCATCTGAAGAACTTCCAGCCCGCTCAACGCCTTGCTGTAAACAATATCCGCGTCGGTCAGGGTGGGATCCTTATTCACGCACTCGGCAGGATAGCCGTCGATAGGGTTCGCCGTCGGAAAGCCTCCTGCGCCCTTGCCACAACGGATATTACGCTCATCGGATGCATATTGCGGCCCGTTGCCATCGGCGCCGCGACCACGGTACCGCTGGGCGAGCATATCCCCCGTAGCCTTGGCAATAATCTGGTGCGTCCACATGGAGGCGCCCGTCGCGCTGCCGGCGGTCACGAGATTGCAAAGCTGCTGGTTGTCGTTGGTCGGCGGCGTATTCTTCCCGGCGATCTCAGCGGCGACTTTGGCGCCGGCGACTTCGTCCATACCGTTGACCATTCCCTGCGTCAACCGCATCTGCAACTCCGCCAACCCCTGCTGGCCGCCATTGATCAAGGCGCCGAGTGTCGTGATTTCCTTTTTGAAAGTATCGGTGAAGGCATTGATTCCGTTAATGATGTCAGCCAGAAAAGCGAACTCCTGAATCCACGCGGCAGCCTGTTTACCCCACTCAACCAACATGGTCGCCGTTTCCGAACCGACGGCGGCCTCGGTCAACGCTCCCGCGATAACGCCATCGCCGCAACAGGCCGACGCCTGCCGCGGCGCCCCAAGCGACAGGCTCCATGCCAACAACAGCACCACCATTAAACGCAAGACGATTGCGCCTTTACGACCTGACGACGAACGCATGACGCACCTCCCCTAAAATCTGAACGTACCGCCAGCGCCCATAATGCCGCGCGACAGGTTATTGAAGAACGCCGGAACAGCCCCAGGAATAGGCATCGATCCTCC
>NZ_JAPUVO010000026.1 GCF_029255185.1 Propionivibrio sp. | reverse complement strand
GTCGGTCAGGCGGTGTGCGGGGTCGTAGCTGTAGCTGAGGTAGCGACCGTCCGGGAGGGTGATTTTGGTGAGCTGCCCGACGCCGTCGTACTGGTAGGTCGTGAGTTCGCTGCCGATTTGCCGGGAGGTCAGGCGCTGGCGCAGGTCGTAGGTGAGCGTGGTGACGGCGCCGTTGGCGTCGATGACGGTGAGTGGGTTGCCATTGAGGTCGTAGGCGGTGATTTGGGTGGTGTGGCCGAGGGCGTTGGTGAGGGTGGCGAGCTGGCCGCGTTTGCCTAGGTCGGGGTCGGTGGGCGCGTGGTAGGTGGTGGTGGTGACATCAGAGACGTCGGAGCGTGGGCCGTCGGCGGTGAGGACTTGGCCAAGGCTGTTGTAGGTGTAGGTCCAGGTGCGCGGGAGGCCGGTGAGTGGGGCGGTAAGGCCGGCGCTGCCGTTCAGGTCGGTGGTCGGCTGCTCGGTTGTTTTGCACAGGACGCCGATGGGGCGGGGGGCGCCGGTGAGGTCGGGGACGGTGGCGGAGGCCGGGGCGCAGAGCACGCCGCCGTCGCCGTTGTAGATCCAGGTGGTGAGTTTCTTGGGTTCGGCGACTTTGGTGGGCAGGCGCCAATCGCTGTGCCAGGTGGTGCTGATCGTGCGACTCTCGGGTTTGCCCGATGCTTCGATGCGTTTGGTTTCGAGGTTGCGTGTGAGGTCGTAGGTGTAAGTCGTCTGGTTGCCGTTGAAGTCGGTGCGGGTGGCGACGTTGCCGCTGGCGTCGTAGGTCAAGGCCGAGGCGGCGGGGCCGCAGCCGCTGCCGCCAGGTTGGCTGCTGCCGGTGGGTTTGACGACACCGAGAATGGTCTGGAAGCTGTAGGTGCGCACGGTGTTGAGCGGGTCAGTCACCGTGGTGCTGTCGGTGCCGAAGCTGAGCTGATAGCGGTTGGTGTTGGTGCCAACGGCCGGGAAGACCTCGCTCACCGCTCTCCCCGTACTGTCATAGCTGTAGCTGACGTAGCGGATGCCGTTCTCGTCGGTGATGCCGGTCAGGGCGTTGGGGAGATTGGCGCCGCCGGTGTTGGCGGGTTCGTTGTAGTGGTAGGTCTTGGTTTGGCCGTCGGGGTAGGTGATACGGGTTAGATTGATGTTGCTGTCGTACTTGAAGGCATAACTTTGTCCGGCACTGTCAATGACCTGGGCCACCTGATCGTTCATGTTGTATCGATAACGGATGCTGTTCCCTTGTTCATCTGTAGTGCGCAGCAAACGTGCGATGGCCAAGGGGTAGGTGGTGGGCGCAGCATCGGCGGTCAGATAGGTGTCACCCAGTGGTCCAGTTGCTGTGCCATCACCGTATTGCAACGATAGAGTTTTACCGCTGCGAAACTGAATGGTTTGCAGTTTGCCAGCGGTGTCGTACGTTTCCACTGAGTTGTCGGCATCGACATGATATTGCCAGCCGATGGTGGCATTGGCGCTGTCGTGCAGTTCTATCAACTGATCGACGACATCAGCGTCGCTTTTCCAGTTCGTGCTCTGTGCAATGAAGCGCAAGGTACGACCATCATCGCGAATAGCGATTCTGGAACCGTCGTCATCTTTCATAAGCTGGCGGCTGTAAGCGCCGCGCCAACGACGACCAAAGATAGTGGGCAGGTCGTCGTTGTAGTTGTAATGAACTGACACACTAAGGCCGTTCTCGCTGCTCCACAGTGCTTCGTGCAGGTGTTTATTGCCGGTGCCGATGGAGATCGGGTGCGGAGTTGCCATACATTGCTGCGCCGGGCCATTGTTCTTGCCGCCGTTGCAGGTTCTACCGATAGCGTTCTGGCCTAGGGGACATGTGGCCAGGTTTGTACCGGAGGTGGAAGTTACGCCAGAGGGGTAGACACAGCGTTCAGTCGCGATGTTGAGCAAGTAATTATTTGGCTGACCCGGTTCTTGACAGGCAAGTTGTAGTACCCACCTCTCATCGTTTGGATACTGGATGCCATACTCTATAAATGTGTATATGCAGGAATGCTGCCCGCTACCTCCACCGGGGTACCGAAGATCTCCAATCCAATCCATCCACCGTCCTACACGAGGATCGTAAAATTTACTGGGATCCTCGAAAAGAGCCCATGCTTGACACCCATCCATACGAGAGGGAACCTCGATCCAATATGGGGGGTTATGGATGATGTTGGCGTAGTAGCGCGCCTGTGGCGCAGCCTGGCTCAGGCTCGTGCACAAGACCAAGAGCAGAGAAATCCAGAGGGACAATCCTGCTCGTACGAATATCAATCGCTGCACCCCGTTGCTTAAGCTCATCTCTGATTCTCCCGCGTTAATGCTGTTGTTTGGTGTTGTGCGGAACTTACGTCGAATGCAAATTCAATTTTGGCCTGGTACCTTTGATTTTTTTTGCTCATTGGGCGCCTTATCTTTTGCACCCTCAAGTCGTAGTCGTGCCTACCCCATCATAGCTTCAACGCCTGGCTCTTCTCTTCATCACAAATAGAACTACTGCGTAGTAATACGCTGCATTCGCCATGCCGGACAAAATCCATGTAACCCAGTCGCTAGGCACCAGATTGAAGAACGCGATATAGAACCCAGGTGCCAACAATGAGGTAAGAAGGAGCAACACTCCCGAATGCACAATTGCAAAGCCCAAGTGCTCCCCCATGTAGGTAGCAAACACTGCCGACATAACGATTAGCAGCGTTATCGGATAGGTCAACATCCGCAACTTCCTAGATTTCCGTTCAAAGCATCCTTCATTCGTTGAAGAGTCCGTTGTGTGTGATATTGCTGTTTAGCGACCTTGATGTTCTCCAAAGAAGTCGGCCAAGGCCCATGCTTGCTTCCGTCCTGACGAACACCGTGCCACGTTTGAAATCCTTCATGTGCAGGCGATGTGGAGTCCATAACTGGATGAAGAGCCATCCCTAGCTCGAACCAGTAGCGCGCGGTCCCTGCAGCTTTTGCATCTTTCGCCTCCTGTAAATGTTCTTTAATGAACTTGCACATGAGTTTCTGCGCTTCAGCGGGGTTCATCAACTCCGACGACATCGCATGCATGTAAGCATACTCAGAGCCTTGGAATGAAGGGCTATCAGCGTAAGCACTACCCTCCTTGATGATGTCCCTGATTGCAGGCGGCAAATTTGAAAACGCTCCATCAATAAAGTAATCATGGGCATCGCTGGCCCAAAGACCAAGTGGGTCCCTGTAGCTCAGGGGATTTCCACCGACATAGAGGTACCCATTGATTCCCCCGCGCAGCCCGATAGGGTCGAACTCCCGATAGCGCCCTTCCCCCGGACCGTAATCCCTGGCGCCGTTATAGTGGGTATTGGTTTCCCGGTCATAGTACTGCCCCGGAAACCTTAAATTCAGCGTGAAGTTCTTCCCATCCCCATCCGGGTCTTCTTCCGGCGGGCTGACGCCGAAGGGCTCACCCAGAATGTTCCGCCAGACGACCTTGTTTGTCTCATCGGTGACCAAGCGCGGTGTATCGAGATGGTCGGTATGCAGGTAGTAAATCTTCGCGGCTTTCCGCGTCACGGTAATGGCGATCATCGCCGAAGAGGTCTCGATCCCCTCGTTGTCGATGGCCTTGGCGAACAGGCTGTAGTTGCCGACGGGAACGTTGTCCCAGGCCATGCTATAGGGCGGGGCTGTGCGGCTGCCGATGAGCATCCCACCCTTATAGAACTCGACCCTGGCCAGAGTGCCTGCGGGATCGGTCACCCTGGCCGTGAGCGGAATGCTCGCCGGGGCGGTGAAGCGCTGGTTATTGGTCGGGCTGCTCAGGCTGACGGCGAGCAACTCGCTGGGAAGGACGGTGATTTTGCGCGAGGTGCTGGTAGTGCTGGCGCCCTGAGCGTCGGTGGCCTTGGCCGTCAGGGTATAGACCCCGGCGGCGGGTTTGACCCAGGTGATCCGCCAGGGGCTGGCGGTGGCCGTGCCGATGAGGGTGCTGCCCTGGTAGAACTCGACCTGGCTGACCGTATCGTTCACTTCCGGTGCGCTGACACTGGCGCTGACCAGAACATCTACCGGAACCTGCACCATGGCGTTGTTGATCGGGGCGGTGAGGCTGACG
>NZ_JAPUVO010000025.1 GCF_029255185.1 Propionivibrio sp. | reverse complement strand
GCACCCGCTCGACCGCCATCAGCCGAATTTCCTCCAGCGTCTTTCGGTCAAAAGTTCGTCCATCTCGTTTCATGGAATATATGAACGTCATTCTTGTGGCAAGTTCCCAATTCGTCGACTTATTTAGCGACTACTGAGTAAGATCGCCGGGTGGGCATTTTCACGATCCGGAAAAAATTGACACGCTTTTAAGATGGGCTTCAATCTTCTCGGCGTGCGCATACGACAGCGCGCTGTGTCGGCTGGCATTGGCGTGAATCTTGGTGCCGTCCAGGCTCACCGTGCCAAAGCGCCTCCTGAACGTCGCCATGGTGTCGTGATCCGGATGTCGGTTGCAGGCGATATACCGGAACGCCAGTGAGTCGTAGGTCGCCCGTTCGATCTTGCGACTAGGAAATGTACCCGTGGCGTAACCGTAGATCAGCAAAGATAGCAGTGTCGCCAGATGGTAGGCATCGCTGCCTCGACCGGCATAGGCCCGTTCCAGCGCAGACAGGTCAGCCCTTCAACCACGTAGCGTGCCAAGTGCGCTTTGGGCAGCCAGTCTTGAACTGAGGGTGCCAGCAAGTAGTCAGTTTCTCGATCTATCGGCTGAAAGGCCATTACTGTGTCCATTAAAGCAACAGGTCATGACTATAGCATATTTCGAGAAAAAGCCCGACAGGCTGCTAGAGTCTTGCCGCAGCGAGAGCATCACCTTGGCATACCCCGTAGGCATTACCTGCGTAGTGGCGTGATATACGCTAAAATCGGGCTTCGCAAGCCGTTTTATTACCAAAAACTGCCAGATAACAAAGGAAGTTCATGTCCCGCCACACCAAGATCGTCGCCACCCTCGGCCCCGCTTCAAGCGATCCGCTCGTCCTCGAAACCCTGATCCGTGCTGGCGTTGACGTCGTGCGTCTCAATTTTTCGCACGGCAAGGCGGAAGACCATATCGCACTGGCCACCAGCGTACGAAAAATTGCCGCCAAGGTTGGTCGCCCGGTTGGCATACTCGCCGACTTGCAGGGTCCGAAGATTCGCGTTGGCAAATTCGCCGAAGGCAGAATAAGTCTGGACGCCGGCGATCAGTTCATTCTCGATGCCCAATGCGAACTGGGCAATCGGGAACGCGTCGGCCTTGACTACAAGGACCTGCCCAACGACGTTGGTTCCGGCAATGTACTGCTGCTTGACGACGGTCGCATTGTGCTTGAGGTCAACCGTGTCATTGGCCAGGAAATCCACACCACAGTACGCCACGGTGGCGAGCTTTCGAATAACAAGGGAATCAACCGTCAGGGCGGCGGCTTGTCCGCTCCAGCGCTAACCGCCAAGGACATGGACGACATCAGGACAGCGGCACAGATCGGCGTCGACTTCCTAGCCGTCTCCTTTCCCAAGAGTGCGGCCGACATGTACATGGCGCGTCAGTTGATGCTGGCCTGTGGCGGCCACGCACTGACCATCGCCAAAATCGAACGGGTCGAGGCGGTCGCTACCCTGGAAGAAATACTCGACGCTTCGGACGGCCTGATGGTGGCACGCGGTGACCTTGCTGTTGAAGTCGGCGATGCTGCCGTCCCTGCGTTGCAAAAACGCATGATTCGGCTGGCACGCGAGAAGAACAAGCTGGCGATCACGGCGACGCAGATGATGGAGTCGATGATCCTGGCTCCGACGCCCACCCGTGCCGAAGTCTCGGATGTCGCTAACGCCGTGCTCGACGGGACTGACGCAGTCATGCTCTCGGCTGAAACAGCTGCCGGCCACTACCCGGTGCAAACCGTTGAATCGATGGCACGCATCTGCCTGGCTGCCGAAAAATCGACCCTGATCACGCTTGACCGCGATTTTCTCGACCGCATCTTTACGCGTATCGATCAGACAATCGCCATGTCCGCACTGTTTGCCGCCTATCACCTCAACGTCAAAGCCGTCGCCGCGCTAACCTCGTCCGGTTCGACGGCACTGTGGATGAGTCGTCTGAACTGCGGAATACCAATCTTTGCACTAACCCATGAACCCGAGGCGCAATCGAAGATGACGCTTTATCGTGATGTATTTCCGCTACTCATCAAGGAAACGCACGATGACCACGACGTGCAACGCTACGAAGCCGAACAACGGCTCATCGAGGCTGGCGTCGTCGTCAAGGGCGACCTGATCGTACTGTCCTACGGCGACCAGATGGGCCTCACCGGCGGAACCAATACGCTGACCATTGTTCGCGTTGGTGATCGCGTTGCACCGAGGATTTGATCCTTTGAGTTGGACAAGATGCTAAGTGTTACAAGAACGGCGAACTCATCCAAACCATTCGCTGATTGCACAACTGCCTGACCCGGCAGTGCGACCCTGGACTTTACCCACTCGCCCACGAAGCGAGGGCGTAATTTTCATTTTTCCGGAGCGTCCATGCACGCCAGATTCAATTTTACCGATATCGAAGAACATCCGCTGCGAGCTTATCTGAATAGCGAGTTCCACGCCCGTGCGCCCATCCCCTTGTCCAGCCCCGTATTGGTCTCGCATCTTGCCTTCCACCACGAGGGCTTGAAAGCAGAGGACGAACGCGAGAACGTTCTGCGTCTCTGCCAGACGAGCGCCTGCAGATTTATTGAGAACTCAACCACGCACCTGATGTTTGACGCTGGCAGTTTTCAGATGCGCTGGGAATTGCACACCGAATATTCGAGCTACACCTTCTTTCACCCGCTGGTCGCCGGCGAACCGCTACACCCTGACACAACGGCGCTTGACTCGGTTTTTCCCGACTGGCTGTCGGCCATTCCGGGCAAGTTGATCGTCGCCACCCATGTCGAGTTGCGCTCGACTGCTGACGTTTCGCCCGAATCGGTGCTGGCCGGCCTGTCGCCAACATCCGGGCGGCAAATGGTCGTCTCCCGGATCGCCAATGGGGCAGCCTGGGTATTTACCGATTTCGTTTTCGACAACGGCTTCTCACGCTTCCTGCTTCTCGACGATACGATGGTCGGCCGCCAGCCTGGTCGTGCGGTTCAACGTCTGTTCGAGATCGAAACCTATCGCATGATGGCACTGCTCGGCCTGCCGGTGGCCACCGAAGTCGGACGCTGGCTGAACGGCGCCGAAAGTCGCCTCGCCGAATTGATGGATCTCATCAGCCAGGCCAACTCCCCCGAAGACGAGCGCACCGTTCTTGCCGATCTTTCGAAAATGGCTTCGGAAGTCGAATATTCGGTAGCGCGCACCACCTTCCGCTTCGGCGCCTCACGCGCCTATAACAGCCTCGTCCTGCAACGCATCGACGAGTTGCGCGAGATCCGCGTCCCGGGCTATCAGAAACTCTCCGAATTCATGCAGCGCCGCTTTCTGCCGGCAATGAACACCTGTGCCGCGATGGCCAACCGCCAGGACGACCTTTCCGAACGTGTTGCACGCAATAGTCAGTTGCTGCGCACGCGTGTCGATATTGAACTGGAACGGCAAAACCAGGAACTGCTGGCGCAAATGAACAACCGGGCAAAAGTTCAGCTACGCTTGCAGGAAACCGTTGAGGGACTGTCGATCGCCGCCATCACCTACTATGGCTCGCAACTTGTTCAATACCTGACCAAGGGCGCCAAGTATCTATTTCCCGTTCTTTCCCCAGAAATTGCCACTGCCGTTTCGATTCCCCTGATCGCGGTCCTTGCCCTGTTTGGCATCAAGCGCATGCGCAAGGCGCTGGCTCATGATGCCGAAGATAGCCATTGATGCGCAATCGATCTGTCCTATACTATAATTTCCAGCCCCAATCCTCCTTCCCACTGCTTCCGGATTCAGAACCATGACTCAAGCCCTATTCGAATCGACCATCAACAGCCTAGAACTTCTGGGTCGCGGTAAAGTACGCGATATTTATGCGATCGACGCTGACAAATTGCTGATTGTCACCAGCGACCGTCTCTCCGCCTTCGACGTCATCCTTCCAGACCCGATTCCCGACAAGGGAAAAGTTCTTACCCAGATGGCCAATTTCTGGTTTAACCGGCTCTCGCACATCCTGCCCAGCCAACTAACCGGCATCGATCCGGAAAGCGTCGTCCGCCCCGACGAGCGCGAGCAAGTGCGCGGTCGCGGGCTGGTTGTCAAGCGCCTCAAGCCCTTGCCGATCGAGGCCGTAGTGCGCGGTTACCTGATCGGTTCCGGCTGGAAAGACTACCAGGACACGGGCGCCGTATGTGGCATCACACTACCCGCCGGTCTCAAACTGGCCGCCAAACTGCCGGCACCGATTTTCACGCCGTCCAGCAAGGCGGAACAAGGTGATCACGACGAAAACATCTCGTACGCACAAGCGCAAGCCGACTGCAGTTCGGCGCTCACCAACGCCCTCTACGGCACGGGGAAAAGCGGCGCTACGCTGGTCGCCCAGGCTCGCGAAGCAGCCATTGCACTGTACTCGGCTGCCGCCGACTACGCCACAACGCGGGGCATTATCATTGCCGACACCAAGTTCGAATTCGGCATCGACGCCTGCGGCACACTGCACCTGATTGACGAGGCGCTGACCCCGGACTCTTCACGCTTCTGGCCGGCTGATAGCTACCGAGAGGGCAGCAATCCACCGTCCTATGACAAACAGTTTGTTCGCGATCACCTGGAAACGCTGGACTGGAACAAAAAGGCGCCGGGACCGGCTCTACCTGCCGAGGTCGTGGCTCGCACCCGTGCCAAGTATGTGGAAGCCTACGAAGTGCTGACCGGGCTGAAACTTGTCGATTGAGAACCTTCGCCCCTCCATTGAGTCAAATCAGCATTCGCCGGCTCAACAGAGGGATCATGAAAGACTCTTTAACCCAGCTTGACCAGCACTTTGCCTTGCCGGAGGTGCGCCGTGTCGGGCTGAACCGCCCGCTGGCCTGGCTCAAGTCCAGCATGCAGGACATGCTGGCCAACCCGATTGCCAGCTTGGCCTATGGCCTGCTCTTCGCGATCGCCGGCGACGTCATTCTGATCTTCGCCTGGCGCAACCCCTATCTCTTTACTGTCGCCGTTTCCGGTTTTTTCCTGATCGCACCTCTGCTCGCTGGCGGTCTCTACGAAATCAGCCGGCGACAGGCTGACGGGCAGCACAGCACGTTTTTCGATTCGCTTGCCGGCTGGAGCCGCAACGGCCAGTCGATGGCCATGTACGGACTGCTCCTGGCGCTTGTCGCCATCGTCTGGGAGCGTACCTCAGCCGTGTTTTTTGCCCTGTTCGTACCGGGGTTGACACCCGACCTCGCGGCCTTCGTCACCAATGTTCTCTTGAATGCCGACTATCGCGGATTAACCCTCGCCTGGTTTCTCGTTGGCGGCATGCTGGCCATACTCGTCTTTGCCATCAGCGTGGTGTCGATCCCGATGTTGATCGACCGCGACGTCGACTTCGTCACCGCCATGATGACCAGCCTGCGCTCCGTAGCGCAAAATCCCGCAAGCATGCTGCTATGGGCTGCGTTGGTGGTGCTCCTGACCCTGGCCGGTTTCGCCACGCTGCTCTTCGGGCTGATTGTTTTGATGCCGCTGCTTGGTCACGCATCGTGGCATGCCTACCGCGACCTTGTAGAATGACGACCGTAATACTGATCGTGGGCGGCTAAAGCCGCCCACGACTTTTTTGAACTACTGAGATTCCATGAAAACCAACGCCCTGCTCGATTTCTCCGGCCTACCCCGCTTCGATGCCATCACCCCGGAAGATGTCCAACCCGCCATCAAGCAACTGCTCGCCGAGAACCGCGCGCTCGTCGAACGTCTCACCACCGACAAGACAGCGCCCAGCTGGAACGGTTTTGCCGCACCACTTGCCGATGGCATTGAGCAACTCTCCCGTGCCTGGGGAATCGTTGGCCACCTGCATTCGGTCAATGACATACCGGAATGGCGCGAGGCCTACAACGACATGTTGCCGGAAGTTTCGCGTTTCTTTGCCACTCTCGGCCAAAATCTGCAACTCTTCGCAAAATACAAGGCGATCGGTGATGGTGAAGAATACGCCTGCCTATCGACAGCACAACGCAAGATCATTGACAATGAAATCCGCGACTTCCGCCTCTCCGGCGCAGAGCTTCCGGAAGACAAAAAGCCCCGATTCCAGGCAATTTCAGAAGAACTGGCGAGCCTCTCGGCCAAGTTTTCGGAAAACCTGCTGGATGCAACCAACTCCTTTTCCGAGATCGTTACCGACGAAAATCAAATCGCCGGGCTACCGAAGGACGTCTGCCAGGTGGCGCGCGAAGCGGCTGAAACGGACGGCAAGCCGGGCTGGAAATTCAGCCTGCACATGCCCTCCTATCTGCCCGTGATGCAATACGCTGACCATCGGCCGTTGCGCGCCGTGATGTATCGCGCCTATGCCACCCGCGCGTCCGAATTTGGCCCACCCGAACTGGACAACACCGCACTCATCCTGCGCATTCTTGAATTGCGCCGCGAAGAAGCGCAGTTGCTCGGCTACAACAATTATGCCGAAGTCTCGCTGGTTCCCAAGATGGCCGAATCAATCCCGCAAGTGCTCGCCTTCCTGCGCGACTTGGCGGTCAAGGCCAGACCCTTTGCGCAAAGAGACATCGCCGAACTGAGCGAATTCGCCCGGCTGGAACTTGGCATTGAAACGCTTGAGGCCTGGGATATCGGTTACGCTTCGGAAAAGCTGCTGCAAGCGCGCTACGCCTTCTCCGAACAGGATGTAAAGCAATACTTTACAGAAGCAAAAGTATTGTCTGGCCTTTTTCACGTTGTCGAAACACTGTTCGGTGTTCGTCTCAAACCCGATAGCGCGCCGGTCTGGCATGAAGACGTGCGTTTCTTCCGCGTCGAAACGCCTGAGGGCAAACTGATCGGCCAGTTCTACCTCGACCTCTACTCCCGCGAAACCAAGCGTGGCGGCGCCTGGATGGACGAGGCGATCAACCGCCGCAGAGTAGCGGGAAAGGCGATCGACAGCATCCAGACACCGGTCGCCTACCTCAATTGCAACTTCTCGCGCCCGGTGGGCAGCAAAGCGGCGACCTTTACGCACGACGAAGTCAGCACCCTCTTTCACGAAACCGGCCACGGCCTGCATCACCTGCTGACACGCGTCGACGAGCTTGGCGTTTCAGGCATCCACGGCGTCGAATGGGACGCTGTCGAACTCCCCTCGCAGTTCATGGAAAATTATTGCTGGGAGTGGAGCGTACTGCAGGAAATGACAGCGCATGTCGACACCGGCGCCCCCCTGCCGCGCGCACTGTTCGACAAAATGCTGGCCGCCAGGAATTTCCAAAGCGGTTTGCAGAACGTCCGCCAGATCGAATTCTCCTTGTTCGATCTGCTTCTGCACTCCGACTTCGATCCGACTGAGCGTGATGGCGGCAGCATACTTGATCTTCTCGCCGAAGTCCGACACGAGGTCGCCGTCATCGTACCGCCCGATTGGAATCGATTCCCGAACAGTTTTTCCCATATTTTTTCTGGCGGCTATGGCGCCGGTTACTTCAGCTACAAATGGGCCGAGGTACTTTCTGCCGACTGCTATGCCGCCTTTGAGGAGGCCGGCAATCCCTTCGATGCGACTACCGGCGAGCGTTTTCTGGACGAAATTATTGCCGTCGGCGGCACCCGTGCAGCACTCGACAACTTCCGTGCCTTCCGCGGTCGCGAACCACAGGTCGATGCGCTACTCCGGCACAGTGGTATGATTTTGGCGTAATACGGAGGATCAAACCATGTTCAAACTGCACATCGTTCTACTTAGCGCCGCCTTGCTGACGGCAACAGTCGCCAGCGCACAGACCACCTATCGCTGGATCGACAAGGATACTGGACTGACCGTCTACTCCGACCAGGCACCGCCAGCCGGTGCCAAACAAGTCGTCAAGATGACCGGCGAAGAGCGTTTTGATGACCAGCAGTTGCCCTACACCACACGTCAGGCGGCTGAAAAATTCCCGGTCACGCTATACACCACCGCCAACTGCGTCGAAGCGTGCAAACAGGCACGCGGACTACTCAACGGACGCGGCATTCCGTTCACCGAAAACATGCTAAAAAATGATGAGGAACTGGCCGAACTGGCCAAAAAATTGGACGGCGAAGCCACCGTACCCACTCTCTTCGTCGGACGGCAAAGTTTAAAAGGGCTGGAATATAGCGCTTGGAACAATCTACTCGACCTTGCCGGCTATCCGAAAACAGCGCCCTATGGTGCCAAGCCCTCAGGCGCCTTTGCCAAATAAAGCTGGCGACGTGTTAACGTAAAAACCCCCACCCAGGACAAGCTTCCTTCGTAGCCCCGCACGACGAACGCGACACACATCGTGACAAAATACGGTCGCAATGTGACGATTTATGTCCGTCTTGTCTCACCGCGCCTCCCACGCCCCCCTGTTTTCAAAGGGTATGATTCTGGCACGGAACTTGAGTGTGTAACCAGGCCGTCCTGCATCGGGCCGGTGACCGGTAACCTCAAGGAGCATTTCCATGCGCAACGCCATCGACAAGAACGATCGTCCAGACCGTCTTCGCAACCTGACCCTGTCGCCGCTGATGTCGGCCCTGCTGCGGACCTTTGGTCCTGCGCAGTGGCAGGCGCGACCGGGGCAGGCGGCGGCTCGACCGGCGCCGCGCGCGCCGCAGATGCCGGCGATCCGCTTCGAAGCGCTGGAACCGCGCGT
>NZ_JAPUVO010000024.1 GCF_029255185.1 Propionivibrio sp. | reverse complement strand
TCTCGAACAGGACCGTGAAACAAAGTCGCGCCGATGATAGTGCATACTACGTGTGCGAAAGTAGGTCACCGCCAGGCTACCCATTTAAACACTAGCCCGACTTCGCATCCGCGAAGCCGGGCTTCGTGCTTTGTGTAAGGCAGGGATGGTGCCGTATCGTGAGGCGATGTAGGGCGCGTATTTTTCGATGGAGGGGATGATCTTGCTGGCCAAAGAAACCACACCAAGTTCGATCGTTAATTATCTCGACCAGTACGTGATTGGGCAGGACGAGGCAAAGAAGGTGCTGGCGGTCGCTGTCTATTCGCACTACCGGAAGATTTCTACCTTTACGGAGAACAGCGGTGCCATCGCCAAGAGCAACGTTCTGCTGATCGGCTCGTCCGGGACAGGGAAAACTCTTCTTTGCGAGACGCTGTCAAGAATGCTGGCGGTTCCCTTCGTTACTGCGGATGCGACCTCGCTGGCGCAGACCAAGTATGTTAACGAAGAGATCGAGGCGGTTTTGCAACGGCTTGTCGACAAGGCTGACGGAGTGATCGAAAAGGCGCAACTCGGCATCGTTTTCATCGACGAAATTGACAAACTGAAGGCCAGCAAAGTCGAAGCGCGGGTAATTTCCGGCGAGAGCGTTCAGCACGCCTTGCTGAAGATCATGGAAGGTGCGCCAGTCAAACTAAAGAGCAATCAGTACCTTGATACGACCAACATTTTGTTCATCTGTGGCGGTGCATTTGTCGGACTGGAGAACATCATGTCCAAGACCCACGGCTTCGGTTTTATCTCGACTTCAGGAGACGACAATCAGAACATCCTGGACAGGCTCAACAAGCGCGTGAAACCAACCGATCTTTTTGAATACGGTTTGATCCCTGAATTCACCGGTCGCCTGCCGATCATCGCCAACTTTCAGAACCTTAGCAAGGACATGCTGGTCCGAATCATGAGCGTGCCGAAGAATTCGATCTACAGGCAATTCATCGAAATATTCAAAGCCGAAGGGGTTGAACTGAGTATCAGCCCAAGAGTGTTTGAGCAGATTTCTGAAATCGCCATCGAATACAAAACCGGTGCGCGCAGTCTGCGTGGAATATTCGAGGAATTGATGACGCCGGTTCTCTACGTTGTCCCGGACAACCCGGATATTCATCGGGTCGAAATCAGCTCGCTGTTTGACGAACCCCGTTTGCTCAGGCGGAGCCAAGCGTAACAGCCTACTGTGCCGTACGCGGGTTTCCGGAATTTCAGCGATAGACCAGCACCGGAATCTTCGAGTGGGTGAGCACTTTGTTGGTTTCGCTACCAAGCAGTAACCCGCTGAATCCCCGTCGACCATGTGAGGCCATGAAAATCAGGTCGCAGTCGCTTTGGGTCGCAGCTTCGATGATTGCTTCATAGGGTATATCGCTGCTCGAGGTCAGCTTGTTACAATGCACGCCCGCTTCATGGCAAAGAGTTTCCACAAAGCCAAGATTCTGCTGCGCCTGCTGTTCGGCGAGATCGGAAAACTGTTCCGGTGTTGTTGAATCAATCAGGGCACCCTCACCGTAATAGGTCACCGGATATTCCGGCTTGGCGTAAAAGGCAGTAATGCGCGCTCCAGCCTCTCTGGCAAAGGATACCGCGCGGCGGACCGTATCCTGTGACAGTTGAGAACCATCGGTGGGAACAAGTATGTGCTTGAACATGATGACTCCTTCTCGCTGTTATGCTTAGTGCCTTCACTATAGACGGTAATGCGCCCTGCGGACAGTCAGATATGAGTCGTCTCGCCGGATGCAAGAATACCCTGTTTTCTTTCGTTTTGATCTTCGTCAATACGTCGCTTATGCAGTTGCCGGACTATTTGCCATCGTGATTCGAAGAGGTGTGTCATGGAAAGTGTTCGTGATGTGATGGCCGCTGACCATCGGCAGTGCGATGACTATTTTGTCGCTGTCGAGCGCTCAGTCGCCGCCGTTGCGTGGGCTGACGCCAAGGCAGCGTTCGTCCAGTTTCGCGATGCCATGCTGCGGCATCTTGCAGCCGAAGAGTCCATCCTGTTTCCGGCTTTCGAGGCATATACCGGTATGAGCATGGGGCCAACACAGGTAATGCGCGGCGAACATGGCCAGATGCGTGATCTGCTCTCGGCGTCTGAAGCCGCTTTGAACGCACGGGATGCTGACGACTATTCGGGGAATGCCGAAACGATGTTGATCATGATGCAACAGCACAACATGAAGGAGGAGAATATCCTCTATCCGATGTGCGACCAGCATCTGGCGTATCAACTTGAAAAACTGTTGCCGCAACTCGAAGGCGCTATCGAAGCACGAGAGGAGATGCAATGACGCAAGCCAGAGCCGACAGGGTGATCGATGGGCGTGACATGGAACCACCAGAGCCTTTCGTGCAGACCATGGAGGCTCTGGACACGATCAAGCCGGGGCAAAAGGTTCTGTTGCTGCTTGGGCGTGAGCCAATCCCGCTTTATCGGGCATTGGAACTTAACGGATATTCCTGGCAGACCGAGCGAACCGCGGAGGGGACGGTTGAAGTATTGATGTGGCACAAGCAGTCATAACAGCTTTGGCACAAATTTCTTGTCCCAGTGTTGCGGCAGGGCATGACTGAAGATGCAGGCTCTTCTTTCATTTGATCAGTCGCCGC
Organism: Propionivibrio sp.; assembly: GCF_029255185.1. Taxonomy (GTDB): domain Bacteria; phylum Pseudomonadota; class Gammaproteobacteria; order Burkholderiales; family Rhodocyclaceae; genus Propionivibrio. Next base: position 3,264 of record NZ_JAPUVO010000024.1, on the reverse strand, counting down.
CCCTTGACGCGCCGTTCCGCTTCTTCCTTACGGCCCCTCTCTTTGCCATCCTCGCCGGTTTTTTCCTGTTGTGGAGTGGGCCAGAACTTTTTGCCTCGCGCTGGACGCCTGCTGCGCTTGCGCTGACTCATCTGATTGCTGCCGGATTCATGTTGCAGGCCATGCTCGGCGCTCTGGTTCAGATTATGCCTGTTGTCGCCGGTGCCAACATGGGCAGACCGATGCGGGTGGCTCGTATCGTTCATGCCGCAATAACACTGGGTGCGCTGCTTCTTGTTGCCGCTTTCCTGAGTTTTTTACCGCTATTGTTCAAGCTCTCGGTAGTCTTTCTGGGTGCAGGCTTGGCCATTTTTGTCGGATGCGCAGCACAGGCACTGAGTGGCTTGGCGTCGACGAGCCCAACAATCCAAGGGCTCAAATATGCGCTTGTCGGCTTGAGTGTAACGGTTGTCCTTGGCGTGTTGCTGGCCGGATCGCTGGGCTGGTCGCTTGATTTTCCACTGATGCAACTGTCCAATATTCATCTGAGTTGGGGATTCGTGGCCTGGGGTACGGTTTTGCTTGCCGCAGTCGGCCATGTGGTTGTTCCCATGTTTCAACTCACGCCTGCCTATCCAGACTGGTTCAGCCGTAGGTTTTCATTTTCGACGCTTGCCGTAGCCGCGCTGTGGACACTTGCCGAATTATGCACATGGGAAGTCCCGTCGGATTTGCTAGGCACTGCGCTGGTAGCTCATGCCGCACTTTTTGCCGGAGTCACACTGCACATCCAGCGGCGCAGTAAACGCGCCCGCTTCGATGCGACGCAATATTACTGGCGGGGCGCCATGATCAGCGCCTTGGCCGCCAGCGCTGTGTGGCTGCTGGCCAGGACGGTTACCAACGTTGGCGAATGGCCAGCTTGGCCACTGTTGTGCGGCATACTCGTGCTGTTCGGGGGATTCATGTCGGTCATTATCGGCATGCTTTACAAAATTGTTCCCTTTTTGCTCTGGCTCCACCTGCAGAACCAGGGGCGGGGACGCATGCCGGCACCCAACATGAAGAAAATAATCTCCGAACGGGATATGGATCACCAGATGCTGGCCCACCTTGGCTCCTGCACCTTGCTGCTGCTGGCTGTATTTTGGCCGGCGGTGTTTGTTTATCCAGCAGGAATAGCACTCATGGTCGCCAATGGCTGGCTGATGCGTAATCTGTTGTCCGCGCTGTCTGTCCATCGCAACCACCTGCTGAAAATAGAGCAGATGATCGGCAATCCGGCTCAGTGATGATTTACCAGGCGCTGAAAATCCTGCACGTCAGTTGCGTTGCGCTTAGCGGATCAGGGTTTTTCCTGCGCGGACTGTTGATATTTTTCGCTTCGCCACTGCTCAATCGACCCTGGGTTCGCGTCATTCCGCATGTTGTCGACACAGCACTGCTGGGTAGTGCCGTCGCGCTGGCCGTGATTAGCAGCCAGTATCCCTTTGCACAGGACTGGCTGACAGCAAAACTGATCGCACTGCTGATCTATATTCTGTGCGGCCTGATGGCGTTCCGGCGGGGCAGGGCGCGCGGTTTACGCGCAGGTTTTTTTGTCGCCGCCCTGTTGGCTTTTATCTACATTGTTTCAGTGGCAATTGCGCGCAGCCCGCTCGGGCCGTTCTCCTAGATAGACTTGGTTTACACTGACCCCATCACCAGTCCCTCCCCGGATGCTTTGACCACATGACTTCTTTTTCTGACCAGCTTGTGTTTGACTCTCAAATCATCAATCGCTTCGACGTCAACGGCCCACGCTATACCTCGTATCCAACAGCCGACCGTTTTGTTGAAACCTTCACCGCCGACTCCTGCCGGCCCTGGCTGGAGAAGCGCACGACTGTCACTAACCGCCAGCAACTTTCGCTGTATTTCCACATCCCGTTCTGCAATACCATCTGCTACTACTGCGCCTGCAACAAGATCATCACCAAGGATCACGGGCGCTCGGCCAAATATCTGAAGTACCTGGCCAAGGAACTGGCTCTGCAAAGCAGCTATCTGACCGACGGTGACAACGAAGTCGCACAACTGCACTGGGGCGGCGGCACCCCAACCTTTCTTTCGCACGACGAGATGCGCCAGTTGATGGCGGCAACGCGCAGGCACTTCCGCCTGGTTGAGGATGGTGAATATTCGATTGAAGTCGATCCGCGTAAGGTCAACCGCGCCACCGTCGAGTTGCTGGGTGAACTGGGTTTCAACCGCATGAGTGTTGGCGTCCAGGACTTCGACGAAAGTGTTCAGCAGGCAGTCAACCGCATCCAGAGCGAGGCCGAAACCTTTGCCGTGATTGATGCCGCGCGCGCCAGTGGCTTCGGGTCGATCAGCATTGACCTGATCTACGGACTGCCGAAACAGACAGTCAGCGGATTCGAGCGCACCCTGGATCGCGTCATCGCGGCCAACCCGGACCGTCTGTCGATCTACAATTATGCGCACCTACCCAGCCTGTTCAAGCCGCAGCGGCGGATTCTCGAATCTGACATGCCGACCGCCGATTCGCGCCTGCAGATTCTCTCGATGGCTATTGGCAAGCTCACCGAAGCCGGCTACGTCTTTATCGGCATGGATCACTTTGCCAAGCCCGACGACGAACTGGCCATTGCCCAGCGGGAAGGGCGTCTGCACCGCAATTTCCAGGGTTATTCGACGCACTCGGATTGCGACATGATGTCCTTCGGCATTTCGTCGATCAGCAAGGTCGGGCCGAGCTACTACCAGAACGTCAAAACGCTTGATGAATACTACGATCGCCTCGACGGGGGCGTGCTGCCTATCTATCGCGGATTGGCGCTCGATGCGGACGACATATTGCGGCGGTCAATCATTCAGTCCCTGATGTGCCACTTCGAGCTTTCGATGGCCGCGGTTGAGGCCGCGCACCAGATTGAATTCAGGACTTACTTTGCGCCTGAACTTGAGGCGCTGCGCGAAATGGTGGAGGGTGGTCTGCTGCGTATTGAAGAAGGGCGGATTGCCGTACTGCCGCCGGGCCGCATGTTGGTGCGGGCGATCTCGATGGTGTTCGACAAGTTTCTGCGCGCCGACCGGGAGAGCAAGCGCTATTCGAAGGTGATTTGAGGCAGCGAGCGATGGTGGCAGGGCAATTGCATCAAAATGCGAATGCCATTGTCGTCGACCCACAGAAATAATCGTTTACGCTCAATGAGTTACAGAGGGGCTGTTCACAGCGTTTGGAATTGTGTAGTTTTCTGTCTTTTTGGGGTGACTCATGGA
>NZ_JAPUVO010000023.1 GCF_029255185.1 Propionivibrio sp. | reverse complement strand
TTCTCGATGCGCGCGAAGAGGGACAAGATGCGTTGTCGGTAATCTTCCGGCAGTTGCGGCGTCTGGTTTCCCTTGCGGGGGATCGCAAAAATGCTTTCCCAGGCGCGCTGGTTCTTGTGTGCAAAATCGACATAGGCGTAGGCGAGGGCGCGCACCCTTGTGGAATCCTTGGGCAGGCCAAGCGTTTGCGCCTGACAGAACTGATCCAGTTTCCCCAAGGTCTCAAAGTTAATGTCCAGAATAAGCGAGTCCATATCGCGGTAGACATTATAGATCGTGCCGGGCGCGTAGCCGATTTTTATGGCCAGCGCCCGTGCCGTTAATCCCTGTAACCCATTCTTGCATAATAGTTTTCTTGCGGCAGATCGTATAAGGGATCGGAGTTGTTCCGGCGTGTGGTCTTTGCGGCGCGCCATGGGTTGCCTTCCAGTGAACATAGTTCATAATTATGTTGAACACTGTTCAATTATCGTGTAGGATCGGTCCGTTGTCAAGTCTGGAGTGGTATTATGGCTTCGTTGATGTCATCGCGTCGTTTTCTCCCCCTGTTTGTGACCCAGTTTTTCGGGGCGCTGAACGACAATCTGTTTAAGAACGCGCTTGTCATTCTGGTGACATACCGCATCGCCGCCCATGACAGCGTTTATGCGGCGCAGCTGGTGAATCTGGCCTTTGGCTTGTTTACTCTGCCTACGCTGGCCTTTTCCTATCTGGCGGGGCAACTTGCGGACAAGTTTGACCGTGCGCACGTGGCGCGGTGGGTGAAACTTGTCGAGCTGGCGCTTGTTCTCATCGGGAGTCTGGGGCTTTACCTCAACGATCTGCCGATCCTGATGTTGACGCTGTTTGGTTTTGGTATGCATTCGGCCTTCTTTGGCCCCGTCAAATACGCAATTTTGCCGCAGCACTTGAAGGAAAGCGAACTGATTGCGGGCAACGGGTATATCGATGCCGGTACCTTTCTCGCGATCCTTGGCGGCACGATTCTCGGCGGGGTGTTCATCCTCGTCGAAGGCGGCAATCTGGCCGTGTCGGCGCTGCTGTTCATTTTCGCGTTGCTTGGCTATGGCGCAAGCCGCCACATTCCCGTTGCGCCTGCGCCGGTGCCGGATATGAAGCTGAAGCTTAACCCATTCCGCGAAACTGTTGCCATGATCAGGCATAGCAGCCAGCGCCGCGACGAATTTCTGTGTATCCTCGGCATATCCTGGTTCTGGTTTATCGGGGCGTTGTTTCTGGCGCAGTTTTCGCCTTTGGCGAAAGACGTTCTGCGCGCTGACGAGCATGTTGTGACGCTCTTTCTGGTGGCGTTCTCGGTGGGCATCGCCGCGGGGTCTTTGATCTGCACGCGGCTGATCAAAGGGTTGGTGCGGGCAACGCCTGTGCCGCTGGCGGCCCTCGGCATGACGTTCTTCGCGCTGGACCTGTCCTTCGTGACGAGGCAGGCGGCGCCGCGTGCGGACGGCGCGCTGCATTCCGTGACGAGTTTCCTGCAGCAATCCTTTGGCCAGCATATCTTGCTGGACATGTTCTTTCTTGCTTTGTGCGGCGGGATATACATTGTGCCGCTTTACGCGCTGTTGCAGGTGCGGGCGGACCATGAACATGGGGCGCGCGCCATCGCCAGCAACAACCTGATGAATGCGTTGTTCATGATCGCGGCTGCTGTGCTGGCGATGCTGCTTATCCATCAGGGCGTCACTATCCCGCAGCTTTTTCTGGTGGCGGCGATACTGAGCGCGGGCGTGGCGCTGTATATCTGCAAACTTCTTCCCTTCTCGCTTTTGGCGGCGATCCTGAAGCTGGTCTATCGGGTGGAGGTGAAGGGGCTGGAGAATTGGGCGAAGGCCGGCGACCGCGTTCTGATTGTCGCCAACCATACCGCCTTTCTCGACGCGCCGATCATCGCGGCGTTTCTTCCCGAACGTGTCGGTTTCGTCGTCAACACCTTTATCGCCAAGCGCTGGTGGCTTCGTCCGTTTCTGAAGCTCATTGATACGTTCGCGATCGACCCCACCAACCCGATGGCCACCAAGACGTTGATCGACCAGTTAAAGCAGAACAGGAAGATCATGATTTTTCCGGAAGGGCGCCTGACCATGACCGGAGCGCTGATGAAAGTGTATGAGGGGCCTGGCCTGATTGCCGACAAGTCCGGCGCGAAGATTTTACCGGTGCGGATTGACGGGGCCCAATATTCGCCGACCTCCAGATTGAGGGGCAAGGTGCGCATTCGCCTGTTCCCCAAGATCACGCTGACTTTTTTGCCGCCGCGATCCTTTGACTTGCCGGAGGCGGCCAAGGGGCGTCGCCGGCGGCAACTCGCCAGCGCGCAACTTTACGATCTGATGGTGCAGATGATCTTTGACAGCAGCGCCGTGGACAATACTTTGATGCAGAGTCTGATCGAGGCGGCGCGCATTCACGGCGGACGCCATGCGATCGTCGAGGACCAGAATCGTCAACCGCTCAGCTACGCGGCGTTTCTGGCAGGAAGTGTTGCGCTGGCGCGCGTTATCGGGCGACAGGTTGCCAAGGACGAGGTGCGCGTTGGGTTGATGCTGCCGAACATGGTCGCTACGGCGGTCGCGTTCTTTGCCTTGCAGGCGCTCGGACGCGTCGCGGCTCTGCTGAACTTCACTGCGGGGACCGGACAGGTCTTAAGCGCCTGCAGGGCGGGGACGTTGAAGACGGTTATCACCTCCCGACAATTCGTCGAGGCGGCCAAGCTGGCGCCACTTCGGGACGCATTGCTGGCCGCAGGCGTTCGCGTTCTGTATCTGGAGGACCTCCGGACGCAGGTTGGCCATGTTGACAGGCTTTTTGCGCTCCTTGCGCGCACGGCGCCGCAGATGTTTCTTTCTTTGCAGAGCAAGGCGAGGCCGGAAGATGCCGCTGTGATGTTGTTCACCTCCGGTTCCGAAGGAACGCCGAAGGGCGTGGTGCTCAGCCACCGCAATATTCTTGCCAATCGTTACCAGATCGCAAGCCGCATTGATTTCGGACCGCAGGACATCGTGTTCAACTGTCTGCCGATGTTCCACGCGTTTGGGTTGACGGGCGGGACGTTGCTGCCCCTTCTCTCCGGCATTAAGGTGTTTTTCTACCCGTCGCCTCTGCATTATCGAATAGTGCCGGAGCTGGTTTACGATACGGATGCGACGATCTTGTTTGGCACCGACACATTTCTGGCCGGTTATGCGCGGTTCGCAAATCCTTATGACTTCTACGCCTTGCGCTACGTCTTTGCCGGAGCCGAGAAGTTGAAGGATGAAACGCGTCGCGTCTGGTTCGATAAATTCGGCGTGCGTATTTTCGAGGGTTATGGCGCTACGGAAACGGCGCCCGTTCTTGCCGTCAATACGGCCATGCATTATCGCGCAGGGACCGTTGGGCGGTTTATGCCGAGCCTTGAGGTCAAGTTGCAATCCGTCCCGGGCATCGCCACGGGGGCGCAACTGCTTGTCAAAGGTCCCAATGTGATGATGGGGTATATGAAGGAAGATGCGCCAGGCGTCCTGCAGCCGACGCAGGGGGGCTGGTATGATACCGGCGACATCGTCGTCGTTGACGAGGACGGCTTCGTCACCATTCAGGGCCGCACGAAGCGCTTTGCCAAAATTGCGGGCGAGATGGTATCGCTCGCGGCCGTTGAGACCGTCGTCAACGCCGCCTGGCCGGGCGTTAACCATGCCGTTGTCAGCATTCCCGATCCGCGAAAGGGCGAGATGCTGGTGTTGTTGACGGAATACGTAGGAGCCGATCTTGACGATTTGTCGCCGCGGTTCCGCCTGCACGGCCTTACCGAACTTTCCGTGCCGCGTCGGCTTGTGAAACTTGACAAGGTGCCGCTTCTGGGCACAGGGAAAATAGACTACGTGCAGGCGCGTGTTCTGGTTATGGAACGGGCGGAAGTTTTACAGAATTAAGGAGAGGATCAATGGTAGCCTTCTTAATCATCATGGGCTTGTTCGCCTTTGTGACCAGCATCATTCTGCCTTGGATAAATCGCAGCAGCATTCTCAAGCTGCGCGCAACGATCCTTCGGCTGCAGGGCGAGGTCGCACAGTTGAGGACGATGGGCGTGGCAATTCCGGCGGCGCCAGCACATTCTGACGCGGCGCCGCCTGTTTCATCGCCGCCGGAGGCGAAGGTCGAAAACATGGCGCCTGCGGCGCCGTCTGTTCCGGAGGGGACTTATTTCGATCCGTTCAGTGAGGGGCCGCCTGTTGCAGGGCAAGGCGCGCAAAGCGCCGCGCCGCAGGAGCAACAGGCCAAACCGCAGAGTCTGGAGCAGCAGTTTGGCGGGCAGGCTTTTGTCTGGCTGGGTGGGATTGCTTTGGCGTTGGCCGGCGTTTTCATGGTCAAATATTCGATTGAAATGGGGCTGCTGAATCCGGCGGTGCGCGTTGTGATCGGCCTTATCTTCGGCGCCGCGCTCCTTGGCGGCGGCGCATGGGTGCGCGGGCAGCAGCGCATTGCCAACGGCGTTCGTATCGCGCAGGCGCTGTCCGGCGCCGGCATCGCCGATCTCTATGTGACCGTTTTCGCTGCGACGACGCTTTACCAGATGATTCCTGACGTTGTCGGGTTTGGGGGGCTTGCTGCAGTGACGGCGGGAGCTGTGGTCTTGTCCTTGAGGCACGGCGTTCCCATTGCCCTGCTTGGGCTCGTCGGCGGATTTTTGACGCCGGCTCTGGTGAGTTCCTCAAGCCCCAGTGCGCCGCTCTTGTTTCTGTATCTCTACTTCGTGCTGACGGGCCTGATGGTCGTCATCCGCAAGCAAGGATGGTGGTTTCTGGCCATCCCCACGGTGCTTGTGGCGTTCCTGTGGGTGCCCATCTGGCTTTTCGGGGGACATTCCGCGCCAGCCGATATGCTTTGGCTGGGGCTCTTTCTCGCGGCGGTCAGCGTCACCGTCATAGGTGCCTCTAAGGAAACTTATGCGGACGAGATTTCGCGCAAGACGAACGGTTCCGTTCGCAAGCTAAACTATCTGACGCTTGGCTGCGCTATCGCGCTCATGGGCATAACGGCGGCGCATGGCGGTTTTGGGGTTATGGAGTGGGGGCTGTTTGGTCTTCTCTCGGTTGGGGGTATTGGCCTCGCATTCTTTGATCCGAAGCTTTACTGGATCGCGCCATGGGCCTCTCTGGCGGTCAACGCCATGATGCTCATGGCGTGGAACTATGAAGATCCGCAGCATTTTGCCGTGACGCTTGCGGCGTTTGCCACGCTCTACGTCGCCAGCGGTTACGGATTGCAATCGCGCAGCGCGAGCCCCCTGATCTGGGCGGGGCTGACTATGGCGGCCAGCCTTGGCTACTATCTTCTGGGGTATGTCAGGCTGCATGACGCGCACTTGCTGGAGGGCGTCCCGCTTTTCTGGGGAACGCTCGCCCTCGCGTTCTCCTGCGGCAGCCTTTACGTCCTGCAGACGTTGATGCGTGACGTGCCGAAGGACCATCCGCATAAACAGCATCTGCTGGCGATCTATGCCGCGCTTACGACGGCGTTTCTCTCAATCGCTCTGTCGATCGAGTTGAAGCGCGAATTCTTGTCTGTGGCCTTCGCCGGCGAAATGCTGGCGATAGCGTGGATCAACACGCGTGTGGACATTCGGGCCTTGCGCTCCATCGCCATGATCCTTGCCTGTGTTTTTGGAGTCCTGCTGCTGCCCCAGATCGTTCTGCTGCTTCAGTTGACGGCTTTCAGTCTGTTTGAAACGCAACTGTCGTTTCGGGACAATATTCCCATTGTCAATTGGCCCGTTTTCCAGTTGGGCGTACCGGCCTTGTTCTTTCTCGGCAGCGCTTACGGGTTGCGACAGAAGAAGGACGACGGACTCGTGCGTTCGTTCGAGGCTGCCGCCATCGCGCTGCTGGGGGTGATGGGGTATTATGTGATGCGCCATGCTTTCCACGACGACCAGACCATCATGTTCGTCAAGGCCGGATTTACGGAACGCAGCGTTATTACAAACGTGTTCTTCGCTTGCGGGGTGGTCTGTCTGATGGCCGGAAGGATCTACGACCGGAAGGCGGTTTCCCTCAGCGGCCTTGTCTTGTCCGGCATTGCGCTGTTTCGTGTCGGCTACTTTGGCCTTATCGCCTACAATCCGCTGTGGTCGGCTCAGGCCGTCGGAACATGGCCGATTCTGAACGGGCTGCTGCACACTTATGGCCTGCCGATACTGTGGGTCTGGCTGGTCAACCGCGAGCTTCCTTTCCTGAACAAGGCGGCGTGGAGCCGCTATGGAAGCGGCATTATTTTGCTGCTGGCCTTTTTGTTGGCCTCTCTTGAGGTTCGCCAGTTCTTCCATGGCGCTTACCTGAACGCCGCTGCGACCAGCAATGGCGAGATCTACGCCTATTCCATCGTGTGGCTGTTGTTTGGAGCGGGGTTGCTATTTGTGGGCACCCTGCGCGGCAATGCTTTGGTGCGCACTGTTTCCTTGCCCATTCTTCTCCTGACGATCGGCAAGGTGTTCCTCTATGACGCGTCGGAGCTGACGGGATTGTGGCGCGTGTTTTCTTTCTTCGGGTTGGGGTTAAGCCTTCTGGCGCTCAGTTGGTTCTATTCGCGGTTTGTGTTTAATGCGAATCCTGCTCTGGACAGGCGT
>NZ_JAPUVO010000022.1 GCF_029255185.1 Propionivibrio sp. | reverse complement strand
CGGCAAATTCGATGCGCTCGATTTTGTAGTAGTCGTCCTGCCGGGTGAAGTAGTTGTGCAGGCTGATGGTGTTCGTGCTGCCCTTGATGCCGATCTGCAGATGATCGTATTCAACGCCGCCCCCCGTGAAACGTGCCAGCAGCACGTCGCTTGGGGCGATGTCGGGGGCCATGACCAGCCGGTCGATATCGCCCGGGTTGCTGCCAGTTTCCTGAATGGTGTCCCAGCCGGCACCCCGCCCGTAGAGGTAGGTGTCGCTGCCCGGTCCGCCAAGCAGGGTGTCGATTGAGCCCGCACTGCGAGCATCCAGGGTGTCGCTCCCCGCTCCGCCTTGGAGTGTATTGGTCCCCGCGCCACCACTTAAAATGTCATTGCCATCGTCGCCGCTGAGCGAATCATCGCCGGCGTCACCGAGTAACAGGTCGTCACCATTGTCGCCGCCGAGTGAATCATTACCGGCACCTCCGGAAATCGTGTCATTGCCGGCCAGGCCCCGAATCGTATCGTTGCCGGCGAGGCCATCGATGACGTCGTCGGCGGCCGTGCCGGTATAGGTATCGGCGTTTTCAGTGAGTTCGTTGGTTACGTGCGCCGTGATTTCCGGCCCCCGCCAGAGGCTGCCGTCGGCAAAGGCGATGACGTCGATCGGCGCGCTGGTAAAGTGCTTGAGCAGCGTTACCTGGTCGCTGCTCTCGCGCCGGCGGATCAGGAGGTCGTCGCCGCTACGGGTGAGGAGGAGGTCGGACGGCAGCAGGGCGTCGATGAGCAGGGTGTCGGTCTTGTCTGGCGTAGCGTCGGTATTGTCGATCACATCCTGCCCGGACCCGGCGCCCCAGGTATAGCTGTCGCTGCCGGCGCCCCCCGTCATCGTGTCGCTGCCAGCGCCGCCATTGATGCGGTCGTTGATGTTGGTCCCGGTGATCACGTTGTCGCCAGCGTCGCCGGTGAGGTCAAAGCCGCGCTCCAGGAGTTGCGCATAGCTCAAAACGCTGCCGTCGGCAAATTCGAAGCGGTCGATCGCCGGCTGGGCATAGACGTCATCCGGGGCAAAGCCGTCGATGTGGATGGCGTTGGCCGGGTCGCTGCCGACCTGGATGCGTAGCGAGCCCAAGCCGAGCCTAAGGTCGGCGGCGGTGATGCCGTGGCCAAAGCGCAGAATATTGGCGGCCATGAAGCCGGCGGATTTGCTGCTATCGTCAATGTAGTCGGTGCCGTCGCCCAGGTTGTAGAGGTAGGTGTTGCCGCCGCCGCTGGTGATTAGTGTGTCGTTGCCGCGCCCGCCGGAGAGAATGGCGTTGCCGCTCCCGACGATGAGAGTGTTGTCGTCCCGCCCGCCAGTGACGATCTGCTGCCCGTCGGCGCCGGTGCGGTTGTTGATGCCGTCAAATAGGCGGCCGATCAGCTCGGTGTAGCTTAGGCGCTCGCCGTCGGCAAATTCGTAGGTGGCGACCGCGCCGGCAAAGCCGCCTTGGACCAGCAGGCGATCGCCAGGGCTGTAGTCGATCGCCAGGTAGTAGCCGGCATTGCTTGAGCGCAGCGTTAAGTCGTCGGCCACGGCGCTTTCAAAGATCACCGTGTTATTGCCGCTCGCATCGCTAATCCATTCGTTCTCGCCCAGGGCAGTGGTCGGGCTGTCGCCGGCGGCAAAGCGATAGCTGTCGTCGCCGTCGTCACCTTTCAGGCTGTCGGTCCCGGCGCCTCCGATCAGCAGGTCGTTGCCGCCACCTCCGTGAAGTTCGTCATCACCAGCCTCACCATAGAGTATGTCACTGCCATTCGCTTCTGCCGGCAGCGCCATATCGGGCAGCGCGTCACCGTAGAGCACATCCTTGTCGTCGCCACCATGCAATACATCGTCGTTGCCTTCACCGAGCAAAACGTCGTTGCCCTGGCCGCCGCTCAAGAAATCCTTGCCGTGATAGATCGCCTCGAGCGTGCTGTAATCGCCTTCGAGGTAGTCATCACCAGCGCCGCCAATTAATTCGTCGTCGTTGCCGTCACCCCAGAGTATGTCGGCACCGTCGCCACCGTCGAGATAATCCTTGCCGTGGTATTGGCCGGGGGTTCTGGCATCATCACCGCTCACGGAATCGTCGTCCGCACCACCGGATAAAATATCGTCACCGCCATTGCCAAGAATCGTGTCGTCGCCAGCGCCTCCGTCAATTCGGTCCTTGCCATGCCAGGCGCCGGGCGTGAGCAGGTCATCACCGAGCAGCCGGTCGCTGCCGCTGCCGCCATAGATCACGTCATCGCGACCGTTGCCTTCGATGTAGTCGCCGCCGGCGCCGCCGAAAATCAGGTCGCTGCCATGCTCGCTGGCGTCCAGCCCGATTCGGATGTAGCGTTGCGCTTCTGTTTCGCCGTCCGGCGCCGGTCCGGCGTCCCATCTGAAATCGCCGAAGAGGGTATCCCGGTCATCGCCGCCGTCGATGATGTCCGATCCGGCGCCGCCGATGCCGACGTCGTTGCCGCTGCCCAGGGCCAGGTAATCGTCGCCGCCGTCGGCCATGACGAGATCGCCGCCGGCGCCGGTGATGATGGTGTCGGCGTCGCCGTCGCCGTCGCTGGCCACCCCCGAGAGCCGAGCGTAACGGGTGATCACGTCACCGAGGGTCTGCTCACAGTAGTGGGTGTATATTTGGGTGTCGACGTCAAAGTCCAGGGCAAAGGTTTTGGTGACTGTGATGCCAAATCCGAGGTCGCTGTCCACGCCGTCGCCTTCAATCACATCGACATCGCCGCCGCCGATGAGGGTGTCGCTCCCGCCGCCGCCAAACATCATATTTGACGAGAGTCGACCGATCAGCAGGTCTTCGCCGCTGCCGCCGGACAGAAGAGAGGCGGTTGGGTCAGCGGGCTGGCTCTCTTTGGCCGCTTCGATCGCGGCGGCGATGTCGATGCGGCTGTCGGCGTAAATCCGGTCGTTGCCGGCCCGGCCAACCAGATTGTCGTGGCCGCCGTGTCCTTCGATCTGGTCGTCGGCCGAGCCGGTCCGGATGAAGTCGTCATTGCTCGTTCCGGTGATCAGCATCGAGATGTTCGTATAATATCGGTCGTAGTTGCGGCCGATCGGGTCGTCGCTCGGGTAGTTGTCGACCAGGGCCTCGGTGTATGCCGGCGGCGGCGGCAGAACCGGCGTGTCGACGCCGAGCGTGATGCCGAGCATGCCGTCAACAAAGTTCTTGATGAAGAGGCGATCTTTGCTGCCGTAGAGGACAGTGAGCGTGGTGCTGCCGTCGGCTTCGCTCATGCGGGTGTAGTGGTATTTCTTGTCGGTGCTTTCCCAGAGGCCGACGCCAGTGGTGCTTTCCTGGCCGCCAGTGAGGGTGTCGGCGTCGATGATGATGCGGCCCTGACCGTCCGAATCCAGTACGGTGTCCCGGCCGTCGCCGCTGGTGAATTTATAGGTGTCCTCACCAGCGCCGCCGCTGAGGATGTCGTCGTCTTGGCCACCGGTCAGGATGTCGGCACCAGCGTTGCCTTCCAGATAATCTTCGTCTTTGCCGCCGTCGAGGGTGTCGACACCGGCGCCGCCGTAGAGGGCGTCGGCGGCCACGCCGCCGGTGATATTGCCGTCGTTGCCGTCACTGCCGAAGATGACCTTGTTGGCGGGGTCCGGGTTTTCAAAGCCGAGCAGGCCATTAACGGTGATGGTCAGATTCTTCGTGAGATCGGTGAATTCCCAGTTTTTGAGATCGCGGGAGTCGTACTTGCTGCCGTCGAGCGTGAGTTTGTCTTCGGTGTTGGCTTTGACCAGCCAGGCAAGCATCGTGGCGCGGTCGGCGAGGTAGTTATCCGAGAAGTTGGCCTGGTCGGCGGCGCGCTGTTCGGCAGTGAGGTTGGCGTCGGCCTGCCATTGCGCGAATTCGTTGTTCCAGGCCGTGCCCAAGACGCCTTCGAGCAGTGAGGCACTGCCGGTCAGGACGGTCGGGCTGAGGGTGATCAGGCTGATGAGGGCGCTGAAGTCGTTCTGGGCGCGGGTGTCAAGGTCGGCTGTGGCGAGTTCGATGTGGACGTTGCTGGCGAGGGCTTGGAAGGCGGGGGCGTTTTGCAGGGCGGCAAGATTGGTCTGAAATTCAATGCGTGCCGCCGGTTGCGGTCCGGCATTGCCTGCGTTGGCGTCTCCCGTCTGGGTTGAAGGCACACTTGCGCCCAACAGCAGCTTTCTAATACTGTCGAGCACGCCTTCGTATGAGGCTGCCATTTGATTGCTGCCAGCACTGACCAATGTCGAGAGCTTGTTCAAATCGAGCGTCTGATCGAGCTGCGCCAAGGCATTGCCCAAGGCCAGCAGGTCGGTGAGCTTGTACATATAGTGGTTGTCTATAAGCCCAGGGGTGAGGTCTTCCTGAAACAGTTCGGTACGGGTGCCGTACTGTTTGAACCCAACCGGGTTCCAGGTGTTGGTGGTGACATTGATGCCATTTTCGGCAAAGTAGTTGTTTTGCGCACCGGAAAAAGCACTCAGCCCCAATTCGGCGCCGATAACCTGGGTGATCTGACTAAAGCCGTTCTCGATGTTGAGCGTGGCCAGCCTGCTGAATCCCGCGCTGTTGAAAGTGTTGATACTCTCGACCGGCCATCCCTTGCCGAACAGGCGCACGAAGGCGCTGGCAAGGTAGCCCCCGAGGCTATGGCCGTCGACCGATTTGATGGCGCTGATGCCAAGCAGATTGCCGGTGCCCTGCACGCTCGATGCGGCAACGAAATTTTGCAAGCGCGGTAAGCCCGGAATGCTGACGGTGCTGATGGCGATTTGTTTTGCCGTCTGGTTGGCGGGAGTCGTCTCGCGCAGCCACCAATTGACCATATCAACCAGTTGTTCGTGCGCCAAACCGGAGGTGGACAAATCGCCGTCGGCCAGAAAGTCAGGGACTTCCTGCGTGCCACGCATCGAGATGTAGACCTGCCCGGCATACGGCGTGCCGGCATTGCCGCGCCACACGGTGGCGTCAAAGCTTGAGGCGAGTCCGCTAACTTGGGTGACGACGGTGAAGTTGTCGCCAATATATTTGGCGACGGCCGGGGTCATGCGGCCGGATAATCGATTTATCAAAGCAACCCCAGTTTGTCCCGGCTTAAGATCGTCAACGTAAGATGAATCCGCCAATACTGCATTGATGTATATGTCATTAATAGTTGTCATTTCAGTTCTCCATTTTTTTAATTGGCGGTTCGATGTAATTGATTTCGAAATCTTTAAAAGTCTGAGCCGAAGCAGGGCTATTCCTCGGTTCACAAGAGCCGTGAAAAATTAGCGGTACACCGCCTTCAGAAATGCCCAAGGTCCGAATAAATCGCCCGCCCGCCGCCATTAAAGAGTTGTAGCTAAGCACAAGCTCACCCGTCGTCGCGTCCACAAATCGCCATGGCTTTAATACAACACGCACCCAAGTATCTTTAATTTCAACGTCGGGTATTTGAAGCAGATACACAGTCTTTCCAACCGCCGTCGCGCGGTCCACTTGAATCATCGAATTTTCCTTGCAGAGCTGTTCAAACTGTCTGCCTCCAATGATCTCGTCGATCAAGGGCAACGGAAATAGCACTGCGGCCATCAATAAGCCGACGGGAATACGCCACCCCGTTCCGGATAATTTTCTTGTGCTGACTTTGCTCAACCAGACGACTAGCGCCAGCCAGATCAGCGCCACGAAGAGCAGATAAATCCCGGTCATGATTGTCCCTTGTAAAGAATGTCTGAAAATTCACCACCCGATAATCCAGAAGTCAGATACCACCGGCAAAGCCGGTGGCTTGAGATTGTGAGCGCCTCAAAGGCGCCCATGAAACCGTGAGCCGCCCTTGGCGGCTTACCCCAGTTCGAGCTTCATCTGATCGTACCGCTCGTCTTCGTCCTCCTGATTCCGGATGTACGCTCGAACCATGTTCTCGTCCAGTCCGACCGTCGAGACGAAGTACCCTCGGGCCTCGGG
>NZ_JAPUVO010000021.1 GCF_029255185.1 Propionivibrio sp. | reverse complement strand
GCCGCGCCTGTCCGTCGCCGACGCCAGCAACTGACGTTGATCACATCGTGCCGATACGACGCGGCGGCACAAACAAACACGAAAACCTCCAGCCCCTCTGCCATGCCTGTCACAGCCGCAAAACCGCCACGCAAGACAGCCGGTTCTCCTGCCGTTAGCAAAGGTTAACGGTCTGGCATGGGGGGGGTATCAAAACCTTAGGCGAGCACGGCCCTAGACCGCGTATCCACCGCCGTTTTTGTGGGCGCGAAATTGGGAAACTTTTTTTCTGGGGATAGGATCATGCCGAAGGGGCGTAAGGCGCAGCCGGAAGCGGTAAATGACGCGAAGGGCAATCCCGGGCGTCGTCGGCGCAAGGCGATGGTGGCGTGTGAAGGCTCCAGTTCGAGCACTGCACCGGAATTTTTGTCTGAGGCTGCGAAGAAATTCTGGGACATGCAGGCACCGGAACTGGCGGCGATGCGTTTTGTGCGGTCAACGGACCACATGGCGTTCGCGCGTTACTGCCAGCATCTGGTGACGTGGTGGGACAAAACCAAGGCGCTGGAAACCGAAGGCGACACTTACACCACCACCAGCGAACACGTGGTCATCAAGCGTATCAACCCCGATTTCATCGTGCGCGAGCGCGTGGAGCGGCAGCTTTTGGCGCTCGAAGACCGCTTCGGCCTCAACCCTGTTTATCGCCAGCAGATTCTGCAGCGCATGGCGGGTCAAGTCACGCAGACGCAGCCCGCCACGGGCCTGTTCGACGCGTCTGGCGAGACGCCGTCCGCTCTCGAAACCGCGGCACCGTCGGCGATTGGAATTTTGAACAACGATGAAACGCGCCACTGAGAAAGGCGATGCGAAGATTCCGCCGCCGATGCCGCGTGGCGGTGAAATTTTTGGCGCGTGGTATGATCACAAGGCAGCAAACAACGCGGTAAATTTCTTTCCAACCTACATCCGGCACACCGAAGCCGAGTGGTACGGCAAGCCTTTCATCCTGTCGCCGTGGCAGGAAATCATCGTCCGCACGGCATTCGGCTGGAAACGCGCCGACGGCACGCGCCTCATTCGACAAGTCTACATCGAAATCCCGCGCAAAAACGGCAAGACGGAATTCGCGGCGGGCCTCGCGTTGCTGATAATGCTGGGTGACAGCGAATTCGGCGGCCAAGGCTATGCCATGGCCTGCGACGAGCAGCAGGCGCGCATTGTCTTCAACAAGGCCGGAACCATGGTCGGCCTGTCGCCAGCGCTGGCGAAAGAAATCGAGGTGTTCAAAACGTCGATATTTTGCGCGACGCTGCAAGCCGGTTTCCTCCCGCTATCGTCGAAAGCGGCAACGAAACACGGATTTTCGCCGAGCTTCGCGGTGGCAGATGAGTTGCACGAATGGCCGGACGGCGAGCTTCACGACGTTGTCCACAAGGGAACCGGCGCACGCCGCCAGCCGCTAGAGATCCTCATCACCACCTCTGGCGAGCCGGGCATCGGCTATGGCTGGGAATTGCACGAATACGCGACAGAAATCCTGTCTGGAAAAAACACGAACCCAAGTTTTTACCCTGTCATCTTCGCCGCAGCGCCGTCCGACGATTGGCGCAGTCCGGAAACATGGCGCAAGGCCAACCCAAATCTGAACATTTCGATCAAGGAGGATTATCTCGCGGGCGAAGTGGCGCTGGCCGAAGGCAACACGCGCCGCATCGCCGATTTCAAACGCTTCCACCTGAACATTTGGAACGGCGAGGCGGTGGGTGGCATCGACATGGCGCAATGGGACGCTTGCGGTGGCAGGCCGGTGCGCCTTGAAGATCTGAAAGGCCGCACCTGCTGGGCGGCGCTCGACCTCGCCTCCACCACCGACATGTGCGCGTTGTGTCTGGTCGCACCGCGTATCGACGGCGTGGATGGTTTCGACGTGTGGTGGCATTTCTGGATGCCGAAGGAAAACATCGGCGCGCGGATGCACAAGGATCGCGTGTCGTTCGACCGCTGGATCGCTGCCGGATACATCACGGCGACGGAAGGCAACGTTGTCGATTACGATGCCATCCGCGCCAAGATTTCCGGCGGCGTGCCACACGACGCTATGACGGGGCCGGTGGTCGCGCATGTCGTCAAGATTTCCGAACTGGCCATCGACCGCTGGAACGCGACGCAATTGATGACGCAGCTGCTCGCCGACGGCATCAACGTGGTGGAATTCGGCCAGGGCTATCGCAGCATGACTGCACCGTCGAAGGAATTCGAGCGCCTGCTCGGCAAAGGACTTTTGAATCACGGCAACAACCCCGTCGCCCACTGGATGGCGACATGCACCACCTTCATCACCGACGGATCCGAGAACATCAAACCGGCCAAACCCGACCGCCGCCGCACCAGCAAGCGCATCGACGGCATCGTGACGCTGATCATGGCGCTGGCCCGCACGCTGGCGGCGCCGGAGCCTGAGCAAGTGCCAGGCATCATCATTCTGTAAGGTTTTACGCCCTCATGTCGAAACTCACGGCTTTCATGCGCGGCCTCGCGGGAGGCGGTCGGGCGCGCATCGCGCCGCCACGCCCGCAAGACGTGACGGCTTCCGGCGCGGCGCCTGCCGCGATCAGCAACCAAATGCTTGGTGGCGCACCGTCATCGGAGTTTTTCTTCGCGGCCAACAATGCGGCGGGCGTCGAGGTCACAGAACGCTCCGCGATGTCGATCAGCGCGGTTTATTCCTGCGTAAGTTTGATCGCCGGTGCCATCGGCGGCCTGCCATTGCCGATTTATCGTTCCACCGCGGGCGGACGGGAGCGCATCGAGCGTCATCCGCTCGCCGCCTTGCTCAACCGCGCACCGTCGCCGTTGTGCACCGCCGCCGTTTTTTGGGAATTTCTCACCTCGTCGCTGCTGTTGCATGGCGACGCCTTTGCGCGCATCACCCGCGCCAGCGCCTTCGACCCCGCCGTGGCCAGCCTCGTGCCGTGGCACCCCAGCAATGTCGAGGTGCGCCGGATTGACGGCCGCTTGAAATACCGCCTCACCGATCCCGAAATCGGCGGCAAGAGCGTCATTGTCGATCAGGACGACATGCTGCATGTGCCGGGCATCGGCTTTAACGGCCTGCGCGGCATGACGCCCCTGTCCTACGCCCTGCGCAGCGCGGCAGGCATTGCGCTGGCCGCGACGGAACACACGGCGCGCTTTTTCGGCAACGGCGCGCGGCCTGATTTTGTGCTGACGACCGACAGCAGCACCCTGACCGAAGAACAGGGCGCAAAAATCCGCGAAGCGTGGAACGACATGCATGGCGGACCGCACCGCGCCTATCGCCCCGCCTTGTTGTCCGGCGGCCTGAAAATCCAGCCCCTCACGCTCAATTCTGTGGACGCGCAATTGCTCGCGACACGAAATCTGCAAGCCGAGGACGTGGCGCGCATCTTCGGCGTCCCGCCACACATGATCGGCCTGACCGACAAGACCACCAGTTACGGCTCGGGCGTCGAGCAAATGTCGATTGGCTTCGTGAAATACACGCTGATGCGCCACCTGACGAAATTCGAGCAGGAAATCAACCGTAAAGCGCTGCGCGACACCGAAGTTTTTGCGGAATTCACCACAGCCGGACTCGAGCGTGGCGATCTGAAATCGCGTTACGACGCGCACCGCACCGCCATCGGCCGTGCGGGTGAGCCGGGCTTTCTCACCGTCAACGAAGTGCGGCGTCTGGAAAACTTACCGCCGGTCGAAGGCGGCGACGTCATCAACAAAGGGGACAAAAATGCGCCACCAAATGTTCAAGCTGCTGTCTGAAAATCGCGGCAAGGGCTTTTTCAGCGTCGAAAACGCCGCGCAGGAAACCACGATCTATCTTTACGACGCCATCGTCGGCACCGACCTCGAAGCCGAATACTGGGGCGGCGTGTCGGCGGAAACGCTGGTCAAAACCATTCGCGGCGTCACCGCGCCGGTGATCAATTTGCGCGTCAACAGCCCGGGCGGCGATGTGTTCGCGGCCCGCGCCATCGAGCAGGCTTTACGCGACAGCGCCGCCACCGTCATCGCGCATATCGATGGTTACGCCGCCTCCGCCGCGTCGTTCATGGTCATGGCGGCGGACCAAATCATCATGG
>NZ_JAPUVO010000020.1 GCF_029255185.1 Propionivibrio sp. | reverse complement strand
TCATGGCCAGTTTCGTCAATCCGTTATTGCTTGGGCAAAGCGCCGCGACCACCGGCGCGGGGCGCGATTTTCTGCGCCGCCCCGACCCTGCCGCGCCCGCCGACGCGCCCAGCTTCGCGCAGCATCTTGCCGCCGCCCAAACCGCCGCGCCGCCCGCCACGACCGAGGCCGCAAAAGCGCCCGATAAAGCCGCCGGTCAAACCGACCTGTCCTCCGCCCGCATCGACCACAGCGCCGCCGCCGTGGAGGAAGACAGCGATTTCAGCTTTGCCGACTTCATGGACACGGTGAACCCGCTGCAGCATATCCCCGTTGTCGGCACGATCTACCGCGAACTGACCGACGACACCATCAAGCCGGTGGCGCGGATCGCGGGCGACATCATGTATGGCGTATTGATCGGCAGCGTGGCCTTCAGCGCCGTCGGCGCGATCGTCAGCGGCATCGTCGAGCAGGAGAGCGGCCAAGCGCCGGACGTCATGCTGGCCGATGCGCTGTTCGGTTCGGATCAGCAGACGCCGCCCTCCGGCGCGCAACCCGCGCCCACCATGCTGGCCCAAGCCGATCAGGCCGCGCCGCCGCCAAGCGCCAGCCCTGCCGCGACGGAAGGCGTCAAAACCGCCAGCGCTCCGCCGACGACGAAAGCGCCGTTCGGCGGCGTCATGGACGTTGCTGCGTCGCAGCATCGCCCCTTGCAGGCCGCGCCGCAGGTGGTGGCCCAGAACGCCGATGGCACCTACGCGTCGCGCATCGGCAATGTAATCTACACCAGCCCCGCCATGCGAAATGCTGCGCGTATTGCAGTGCAACAAGCCAATCAGGCGACTCCGCAGCCATCCGCCAAAGCCGTAAGTTTGAACGAAGCGCGCAACATCGCCGCGCTGACCAGCGCCCCCGCCGCCTTGTCACTTCCTGGCGCCGAGGCCAGGAACAACCCTACGCTTGGTTCGCTGATGCAAAATCCCCAAATGCCGCCCGACGCTGCCAAAGGGAACAAGCTGCCGCCTGATCTGGTGCGGGATATGATGTTGATGGCCTTGGACAAATACAAATCCACCGCCGGCCTCGCCCCCAGCGAAATGAAGATCGGGGAGCGGGGGCATGGGGTGAATTGAGGCTTGTTCGGGGCGAACTACATCTTTGGTTGTATTTTTAGACCTGTTAAGCCTTTAATCTTACCCACCCCTGCACAAAAGGCATCGACAGCGGGGCTGCCGTCCGCGATGCCTCTCCCAATCGTAACATTTGCCTGCGCTGTAGGATTGCAGACATCTTTTGCGTCCTGCTCGAGTCTGGGATTTTTCGGACCAGTCATAACAATTGTTCCGCCTTGGTCCTCCAAAATTGAAACGCCATCTTTCGTGTGGTTGCTCATAACGACGCGACCAGACGGGGCCAAATTAATTGACGATACGCTGGGACGTTCATTCCCTGCCTTGAAATTGATAAGGCTCGTTGTAAGGGCGCGCTTGAAAGCGGGTTGATCGACACCTGAAGCAAAAGTTGACTTTTGGTTCCCGCGAGCAAGCCCTTCAAGTGCCGCGAAGAATTGCTCCTTTGACACAGGGTCTGGCCCCACCATAGTTCTCTTGTGATTTGCGGCCATGAAACCATCGTGGCCGACAACAGCGCGCCAAAGTCCATGCTCGACAAAGAAACCCTTCTCGTCCTGCGAAACTTTCGGCATTTCGGCAGCTGCCACTGCGGTCACGCCATTGGTCGGCTCATCGGCAGCCTGAACGGGTACCGTCGCCACCCCCGCCGCGACGACTGCAGCAAGTTTGAGGCCTGCGTAAAAGCGCTTCGCACCCTTGCGTATATCCATAATACTCTCCATAAAAAATCGGGCGGCTATCCTAAATTCTGAGTGCATTTTAGCCGCGAATGGTGAAAGTAACAATAAAAACAGCTGTGTTTTTTGTGCCTGCCCCCATCATAGGTCAGGGCATCTTTTGCAGGCCTTCTCGGAATAATATTTGTTATCAATATGTTGGGCCAATATCTTCGCCGTGCGCCCCTGACAACGCTCACGCCTCCGACAGTTCCAGCACCCGCCGCCATTCCGCCGCCGTCACCGGCGAGACCGAGAGGCGGGATTGGCGGACGAGCGCCATGCCGCGCAGCAACGGATCGGCCTTGATGGTTTTGAGCGTTACTGAATGTTTTAACGCCCGCACCGGCGCGACATCGACCATGACGAAGCGGCCCGTGGGATCGCTGCCGTCGGGATAGGCGCGCTTGGTGATGCGCATGATGCCGACGATCTCCAGCCCTTCGTTGGAATGGTAAAAAAACGCCTCGTCGCCCAGCTGCATCGCCTTCATGTTGTTGGCCGCCTGATGGTTCCGTACCCCGTCCCATTTGGCGCGTTTGTCGGTCATCAGCTGTTGCCACGCAAAGGCGGCGGGTTCGGATTTCATCAGCCAAAAGGTCATCGTCACGCCCGCTCCGCCCGCAAGGGCCGCGCCAGCAGGCTGGCGATGGTGGCGTCAACGGCGCCGCCGCGATTCAGTACTGCGTCCACCGCCATGACGATCGGCATGTCGATGCCATGTTGCCGCGCCAGCGCCGCCGCCGCCGCCGCCGTGAACACGCCTTCGGCGACGCTGTGACGGCCCGCGAGAATATCCTGAAGCCTTTGTCCCTGCCCCAGCGCCATGCCCAGCGACATGTTGCGCGATTGCGGACTGGAGCAGGTGAGCGCCAGATCGCCCAATCCCGACAACCCCATCAGCGTTTCCGCCCGCCCACCCAGCGCCACGCCCAGACGCATCATCTCGGCCAGCCCGCGGGTAATGAGCGCGGCGCGGGCATTGTCGCCCATGCCGCACCCCGCCGCGATGCCGCAGGCCACCGCCAGCACGTTCTTGATCGC
>NZ_JAPUVO010000019.1 GCF_029255185.1 Propionivibrio sp. | reverse complement strand
ATAAGGTCCGAACGACCACCGTTTATGATGATAGAGCATCTCGGCGCGCAGCCCATAGCCGGTGTGCTGATCGTTGGTGATGTCTTTGTAGCGATAGCCCGGGGCCGGAAACGGCAAGTCGCCTAAATAGGACTTCTGGTTGCCGAACAGAAAATAATCGAACTCGACGCTGGCGCTGACAACATCCTGATTTCTGAGGCGCAGACGCGACTCGAATCCCGCAGGCAAAAACACATACTGGCTGCCGCGACCATAGCCATAGGCCTGACTGCTGTCGTGCGGATTGTCGAACAAATAGCGGAAACCTACGCCGCCCATCGGTGCAACGGCAAAATCGCCGAATACCCAGTCATGCCCTACCATGGCGCGCGCTTCGACGTAATAGTTGGGAATGTCGGTAATCACCAAGGGCGTACCGTTTGACAACCAGCCTTCATACTCCAGATTGCCCATGGCGAAGCGTGTATCGAGCTTGGCGAACCAGTCGCCATAGAGGCTGCCGGTGAAGGCGGCGGTCAAGCCGTATTTCAAGCCGTCCTCGCGGATCGAAATATCGTTGCCGCCGATTTGGGTGATGTGCTGTTCCTGATAATGGTAATTGCCGAACTGCGCCCCAAGATCGAGGCCGGTGGTGTGGCGTAAATCGTCGTCCGCATCCGATGGCGGCGGCGGCGCTAGCGGCGCGGGCGCGGGTTGCGCGCGGTTTCCGGCCACGACAGAGCGGTTCTGCACCGGATAACCGTAAACCGGCTTCTGGCCAGCCTGTCCCGACGATGGTTTGGCATAAGCCCCGCCAGGTGTTGGCGCGGCAGCCTCAGGATTATTTAGCGCGTAGGGGACAGGATTGACTGCCTGCATGCGATAGTCGCGCTGGTTCAGTACGGGCCGTTGTGCGGCGGGATCGGTAACGGGTACGGTTTGTGCCGCTGCGGGCGCGGCCAGCGCCAAGGTCATGAGGGCGCCCAAACTGCACCGGCCAAACAACAACATGATGGTGTTCTCCTTAATCACGATTCCCGCGCCGCTGCGCGATACCGACATTTTCTATCCCAAATCCCCCCGTCCGAAAAGCCGGATTGGACAAAGCGGCAAAGTTTGGCTAGGACAATCAGGCGCTGCGCCTTTTGCGCAACAATGATTCCGCCCCTCGGCTTTGGCCGGAAAACAGATGGAGACGACCATGAAGCTCACCAAACGCGTCCGCGACATTCTGGCCAACTATGAAGGCGAAACGCCCGGCACCAAAGCCAATCTGGCGCGGATGCTGATGGCGGGGCGTCTCGGCGGCACCGGCAAGATGATCATCCT
>NZ_JAPUVO010000018.1 GCF_029255185.1 Propionivibrio sp. | reverse complement strand
GCTTGAATATCGATGAAACCAGTACTGATTTCTTGCTGCAGCAGCAAATCGCCTTGCCGTCCCAAGCCTATGGTTATAGCGATCTGGCAGTGATTCAGGGTGAGGATCATTCCTATCTCGCGCTAACGGCGCCAGCGAGCCGGTACGAGTTTATTACTTGGGGGAAAAAGCCGGCTAGCAAAACCCCTGGCAATGTCCTGATTCTGGATATTAATGCGTTGCAGGTTATCAGCTCAGGAATGGCCGTTCCCACCGGGAGTACGGCGGTCATCAAGGTGGAGTTCCCAGTCGGTATCGGTCAAGATCCGGAGTTTATTTCTGCAGCGGGGATTCGAACGACCACGGATGGGATCAAACTGTTGCGCTTTTTGCTGACCAATGGCAAAGATGTCAACGCCGGGCTGGCCACGGTGACCGTAAGCCTCGCTCCCGATGGAAGCCTGACGAAAAACACGGGGATCAAGCGAGTAGAAATGTCCGGCGTCATTGCCGGGGACACCCGCATCAACGACCCCTATAAGCTCAACATCCAGCGCGCACAGTCGCCGGTGCTGATCGTCAAGGATGGCGTCGAGTACGCGCTGGTCGCCGATTTCTTTGTTGATCTGAACGAGCCCGACGAAACGACCGGCGACGGCTTTTTCAGGTCCGCGCCACAAATGGGCGGCAAAGTCGGCATCATCAAGGACCCGTTCGGCAAGGCGGAGTATCTGGGCGCGACGACGCCCATTATCAATGGCACATTACAACGTCTGCATATCACTGAAGATGGCAAATCGCTGATGGCCGATCTGGGTTATTTTCCAGCCATTGTTGATGATCCATCTACTTATGTGCCCATGAAGAACGGGCTACTGACCTGGAATCTGCCCGACCTCATAGCGGCCGCTGAAGCCAATTCGATCAATAAGCAAAATTCCAAAAAGCCGATCCCGATCGATCGCGTCAACGGAACCCAGGTGGTGGCGCCGGTAAAGCAGGAAATTGAGGGCGCCCCATGGTGGTTGTGGATAGCCGATATTGAGTCGTCGCACGACAGCGTGGATTTGACCAACAAGGCCATTACCCTTGGATCGACGCCTGAGTCGAATATTATCAAGTTCAAATTAAAGGAAGCCGCCAGCGAAGTGCTGCTCACCATCAGCACCTTCCCGCCCGGGGACGGCCTGTTTGAGGGTGATGTCAAGGATTTTGCGCGGGTGTTTACCAGAAAGCTCACTGAGGCCGACATCGGCTCGTTCGCGGCGGGCGAGAAGAGCTATCAAATTCCCACCGATGTTTATTTAACGGCGGGTCAGCACTATTACTGGGGCGTTGAGGCCATTAGCGTGACCGGGCAAAAGTCGCGCGAGTCCGGAACTCTGGATAGCGCCCCGATTCTTGATGAGACCAACACCCATTTCGCCGGCGTGACGATCATTACGCACGATTCCAATATTAAATTCTGGGCGTCAGCAAACCCGGAATCAGAACTTGAGGAAGAGATTAAACTCGGGAAGGCCATTGCCGCGCAGGGCGGGGGCGAGGTCTTTGTTTATCTGCCCGAAACGATGGGCTGGAAATACCTCGGCGATCCCAATGTCAATAAGACGCCGGCGGACGTGCTCGGTCATCCGCTCGTCTTGATTGCCAACTGGATTCTTGATTCGAGCGTTGTCGATTCGGGCTTCTCGGAAGCGGCGGCCGACGGAATGTTCGCCGGGCTGATCAAGCTGGAGAACGATACCGGACATCGGCTTTTTAATTCGCCCTTGCATTTCATCGGTTTTGGCCGCGGCGCCTCGGTCAATAGCGAGGTGACCCAACGGATGGGCAAATATTTCCCGGAGGTGAAAGACATTCAGTTCACGACACTCGATCCGCATGATTTCAAGCAGCCCTCGCTTAATTTGATAACCACCTTGTTAATTGGTGACCTATCGACGGTGGCGGGCATCGTTCAGTGGTTTCCGAATCTAATCACTAAGGCAATCGCAAAAATCGTTGGCGTTGGAACGACTTGGATTGGCCGGATTCTTGATATGGGGGGCTTTGGCTCGCTCAAGTACGGCGATTATTTGGACCCGGTCATAAACCGATGGTCGAACATCGGTTTCTTTGACAACTATTATCAGCAATTGGGCAAGCCGGAAGTATGGGTTGGATCGGGCCTAGGCAGATTGACCTTCACGGTCAACGGGCGAGAAATCGTTAGCGATCCGTCGAAAAATATCGTCGGCGCTGACGTCAACATTAACTTGGACAGCATGGCCGGGTTCAATCACGAAGACGTTATGTGGAGTCCTTGGATTTTCAAGGTGGGAACAAACCAGGCGCATTTTCGTGTCCTCGGGTGGTATTACGGAACGGCCAATCTGGCCACGAATCGCTATCGGGACAGTTCGTGGTTGCACTGGATTCCCCAATATATTTACCGGAGCCCGTCGGACCGCAGGAACCTACTGGCGACCCTAGAGGCATACAACCTGCCTGCTGTAGTAGCCAACGGTTTGTTTGGTACGAACAGCGGGTCGTTCGAGAAAGGTAATGCCTGGTATCGGGCCGGCGAGATTAATGTCGGCGAGACAGGTGCCAGCGCGGAGTCTGATAAAGCGGATCAGCGTTCGCAAGAGGGAACCGGCATTGGTTGGGGCTACAGCTATCTGGGCGGCGGAGCAACGAAGCGTCCGGTGACGCCCCTGGTCGGGGCGAGCGTTGAGGATGGCGGCGCCTCGACGCAGCAGGGGAACACAAAAGAGGCGATTCCGGGCGTTTTTGATGGAGATTTTCAGTCAGCGCGCAACCCGGTGTATGGCCGCTACGGGTCCATACAAACGGGTTTCGAGATACCGGGTTGGTCATTCCAGGGTGGTAGTGGCAGTTGGTTCCAGGGCATTACACATCAATCCTTTTACTTTGACAAAGAGGCAATGAAGGCTGATTTGCCAAACATTAATCAAGCCCTTTGGGATGAATTTGGCTTCCCCGACGGAACCAACACGAGGCTATTTGCTTGGACTGCCCTAAAGACCGTTGTCACCACGCTATTGAATCCCACGTCTTGGATTAGATTGGCGGAGTGGTTGGCAACCAGCGCAGATGGGTTCTGGGGTAAGTTATTAAAGAATCCGGTTATGACGCAACTAGTGAAGGGGCTCGCTATAAAGTATGGATGGAACCTGGCGACAAACGTTATGCCGGATATATTGAAGTACATCCAGCAGAAATGGCTTAACGTTAAGGGGGTGCTTAGCGGGGCCGGGGATGTCCTGACCCATGACTGGCAATACTTCCCGCCGGACAAGACCACCCTACTGTTCGATGTGTCCACGCCCAAGCAGATTGCTTTACCAACAGAGGACGGTTCTGACCTCTTCACGGTCGACTCTAAGTCCGTTCCGCTTTCTGTCAGCGGCGTCCTGCTCGTTGATTTCAAGGATGCCAACGGTGTTGTGCTTTCAACGGAGTCGGTTCCAGTACCCGTAGCGGCTGGCGTAACCCGGACCAATGTGCGGGTTACGATCCCTGCGGCGCTGCGCGGCAAGGTTGGGCAGTTTTCCTTCAGGGTTGCGGATGTGCGTGCCTTGCAGAAAGCCGGGAATCAATCGGTCTCAACGGTTCCGTGGGAGACCGAGATTGACAATGTCCGTCTGGAAACGACGCCCGCCGATGTTTTGCCAATCACTCTTAGCTTGACTCTGGAAAAATCGGAGATCAACGAGGGTTCGAGTGCCGTTCTCATCGGCGAATTCACCAACCCTTCCAAACCAGCGCAAACGCATATCGTGATCGTCGATTGGGGGAATGGCGAGGCGAGATCCATTACGCTCGATCCGGGCGTCACGACCTTCTCCATGGCGTCGCTGTTTCTCGACGATAACCCAAGCGGTACATCCTCCGATTTCTACAAGCTGAAGGCTTGGATTTTCGATGGCGAGGGCGGCGAGGGCAGCGGCACTATCATGCTGCACGTGCACAACGTCGAGCCGACGGTGGACGCCGAGTTTGTCTCGCCGTCGATCGCTGAAAACACCACGGCGGTACTGCAATTGCATGTCAATGACATTGGCCTTGAAGACTCATTCACAGTGACGGTCGATTGGGGCGATGGGCAGGTAACCACCGAAACGCTGGCGTTTGACGACAGAAATTCGGAGCTCAGGCATGTGTATCGCGACGATGACCCGAGCGGGACGCCGCGCGATGATTACACCGTGCAAATCCGTGTTGAAGACGATGATCTCGGTGTGGGTGACATGACCACCGTGATTACCGTGGTCAATCAGAACCCGGAAATTCAAATCGGTGGCGGTCGTGACCTGAAAATCGGCGACACCTTTGCGCCCTACGCATCGGTAATCGACCCAAGTCCGGACGACGTGCTTGAGTATCACTGGGAGATTTTCGATCCGGACGGAGCGCTGATCGACGAATCCTTTACCTTGGCCGCACCGACCGTAGTGGTGACGCAGGAAGGTGTGTATAGCGCACGGCTATCGGTCACGGATGACGATCTAGGCGAGGCCGAAGTCAGTGTCAACGCGGTCGTCTGGCCGCCGGCAGTCGATCCGCGTAACCCGACAAAGGAGGAGGTCCTCGCCACTCTCGGTGCTCGCGGCCTGTTTGATGTCACCCTGTCGTCGGTCTTTGGGTCGATTTACCGCGAGGGCGACTCGATAACCTTCGGCGGTAACGCGTATGGCGTCGAACTGGACAACTGCTATGTCGAAGTGAATTGGGGCGATGGCGATATCGAGCGCCTGAGCCTCACCGACAACGTCGCGCACACACGCGGCGCGTTCAGCGGCAAACATACGATCAGGGACGACAATCCCACCGGAACCTCGATCGACAACATGACAATCTCCGCCCGTCTGATGCGAATTCCTAGCACCGGACCGGATTTGCAGCTGGCGAACTGGCAACACACGATTGCCGTCGAAAACGTTCCGCCCGAACTGAACGATTTCACGGTCACCCCGACCGCCACGGCGGGTGAGTTCGAGTTTGGCGTCAGCGTGCAGGACCCGGGGGTGGGCGACACCTTCACCTATGTCTGGAATTTCGGCAATGGCATCATCGAGACGACCACCACCCCGACGCTGACCCGGCATCTTGATGACG
>NZ_JAPUVO010000017.1 GCF_029255185.1 Propionivibrio sp. | reverse complement strand
GGCCCTATGGCATCGGCACGCTCTACGCACCCATCGTCGGTGGGGCCGTCCAGATTCAGGTGGCCTGTGAGCACAACGCCGAGTACGCCACCCTGCAACCGCTTCGGGTCGGCGACGTGGTGCGCGTCTCAGATCGACCGAGCACCGGCGGTGCCGGCAACGAGGAATGGGTGACGGTCAGCGGCGTCAGCTACGGCACCGATTTCGCCACGGTGGATGTCTCGCCTGCGCTCGTGAACAGCTACGCCACGTCAAACACCCTGGTGTCCAGCGTGCTCGAACTGCCCAGCGCGGTGGCTGGTTTCACCGGGGTGTCAGTCATCAGCGGTGGCGGCAGCTTCGATTCCGCCACCGTCGGCAACCTCGTCGCCCACAACAAGGGGGCGGTAGAGGAGAACTGGACGCTCACCTTCACCAGCGCCACCACCTTCACGGTGTCGGGCAACACGGTCGGCACCCTGGCCAGCCCGGGATCGGTCAGCGCCGACTACGCGCCGCTGAACCCGGCGACCGGCACGCCGTACTTCACCATCAAGGCCATCGCTTGGGGTGGAAGCTTCCAGACCAACGACACCATCACCTTTGCGACGCAGCCTGCCGCGATCCCGATCTGGTATCGCCGCCAGGTGCCGGCGGGGACGTTCAGCCTGGCGAACGACTTTACGTCGTTGGCCATTCACGGGGAGAGTGCGTGATGCCCCGGGTCGGTTTCAAGAAGACGTGGGCTGCCGGCACCTTCGACAAGGCCGCCGTGCAGGCCCTGTTCGCGCACCTCAAGACCTACGTGACGAACGCCGGATTCAACGTGCTGCTCGATACCGTCGACGGCATCGACTTCATCCGGCTAGGCTCGCCGGCAGGCACCGCTGATGATGATGTTCCGCACTGGGCGTTCAGTTTCCAGGATCAGGACCCCTATGGGGCGATCTTCGCGTATCCGGTCTACGGAAACGACTATCTCGATGCCAATGCCTACGCCCACAGCTACACCATCGTGCATTCCGCGTGGGTGGGCAATCCCTCGCCGGAGATCACGGTCTGGTTCGCTGCCGATGGCGCGGCCGGGTGGTGGTGGCTGCATGCCAGCCAGGTCGACACCAACAGCACCACCGGCGTGTCGATGCGCTTCGCTGCTGCCGGCGCGACCTCGCGGCGCTATCCATCCGACACCCACCAGGGGCTGTGCGCCCGTTACGGCATCTGGGATCCATGGGGCGATTGGGAGC
>NZ_JAPUVO010000016.1 GCF_029255185.1 Propionivibrio sp. | reverse complement strand
GGTTGAGAAACTGATAGCTCTGGCCGATATTGTCCCACGCCTCCAGCCAATCGGGCCGACAGGCCAGCGCCCGCCGATAGGCCTCCAGCGCCTCCTCGTGCCGCTCCAGCCGGTTGAGCGCCACGCCGAGGCCGAGCCATGCCGACGCGTTTTGTGGCGTCAACGCCGCCGCCTTCGTTCCTGCCCGACAACTCAGCGCGTAGTCGCCGGTCTTTTCGGCAATGTTGCAGAGGTTGAGCCAGCCTTCGGCATAGCCCTCATGCCGCGCCACGGTTTCCTGTAGTTCCCGCAAGGCGTCGTCCAGCCGCCGCGCCTGCTCGTGGCACAGCGCCAGATTGTTCCGCGCCTCGGCATGCTCCGGCGCGAGGCGCAGGGTCTGGACGTAAGCCGCTTCCGCCTCCACCCAAGCGCCGGCAACGCGCAGGGCATTGCCAAGATTGTAATGCGCCGCCGCCATCGTCGGCTGTAAAGCGACGGCGCGACGAAAGGCCGCCGTCGCGTCCTCGCCCGCCGCCATCAGGATATTGCCATGGTGCAGGTGGAACAGCGCCGCCTGCGGATCGAGCCGTAAAGCCTCCGCGATCAACCCCAACGCCGCCGCATGATCCCCCTTGCCGCTGACCAGCACGCCCAGCAACGCCAACGCGTCCGGCTGGCGCGGCTCCGCCGCCAGCGTGGCGCGATACAGCCTTTCCGCCTCCGCCAGATTCCCCGCCTGATGCGCCGCGACAGCCAGTTGTAGGGACTCGCTCATGGTGATAGTTTTCTCCTGCAACTCACCCCGACACAGCCATTCGTCAAATGGCTAAATTAGCGTCAAAGAAAATGGCACTCGGCAGTAAAAAAGTCACGAAAACGATTTGCCACTTCATTGCGGCAATTACGACAATGATCGTCCTATTACATACGAGCTACGCTGCGGACAATGGCAAGCCAACCCTTAAACAAATCCCACTTGAAGACGCAGCTTGTGAATGGTGGCCGAGCGCACCTGATGGTGGAGAATCCTTTCATGTCGGTGGAGGAGAAGGTCTTGCCTTCACCCTTGTGAACCTCGGCAACGATCAATATTATTTTCAGGTGGAGACCGGTTACGGCACCATAACCGCAGCAGGGATCGCTCATACACATGGCCACGCCTTAACTTACAGCGAGCCGCATTCGACGTGCGTGGCTGAAATAGCTTCACCAAACAAGACCACCCTTGTTTTTAAAACAACTGGCCTGTGCAAATTCCCCTACGTCGATCAGCAAAACAATAACGGCGTGAACAAAAAAGAGGGGTCAAAAACCGTTTATTCCTGCGACGAAACCGTAGATGCAAAAAACAATATCGCCTTGGTTAAAAGCAGCCGCTTGTTTGAGGAAATAACACGGCCCCCTTCTCAAAGAGAATAAGTTCTCGACTGAGGCCTAGAAATAAGATGATCTTTCTCTCTCGTCCCCCCACAACGCAAACCCAGAAGTTGACAAAATGGAACAGGACGCCGGACATTTCATCCTCACCTTCGCCGGACAGCTGCTGGCGATCTTTCCGGCTGCGGCGATCCTTTTCTTTATCCTCAGCGATCTCTATCCGTGGCGGGACGATGCCGCACGGCGCAAGGTCAGCAAAAACCTACTCTATTTTCCCGTCTTCTGGGTGGCGATGAATTTCTGGGCCCTGGTGACGATCGCGCCGAAAGTCAGCGCGCGCGCCCATTTCATCGATCCGTTACTGTTAAACGTTTTGGCGTGGGCCTTGTACGTCTCCTTCGTCGCCGCGAGCTTCCTGATGATTACGGCCAAGGGATCGCGGCTGTTTACCGCCGCCTACCTTGTGGTCAATCTACTCTTCGTCTCGTTCGTCTATTTGGCCTCATGTCTGGCGGTCACGGGGCGTTGGTTTTGATGGCCCCAGATGGGAAAATCTCTTGGCCTTTCGGAAATATCGTGCCTAAAATGAAACATGCGTAGCCTCTTCCCCACCATGCCCTCACGACTCGCGCTTGTTTTAGCTCTGGGCCTCTTCTCCATGGCCTTGAGTCCGTTCTCCCCTGCCCTCGCGCTGGCGCATGAACACGAGATGGATCATGGCGCGATGCATGACGCCATGCCCGCCCCCAAAGCCTCCAACATCGGCGGGCCGTTCGCACTGGTCAATCAGGACGGCGAGGCGGTGACCGAGGCGAATTATCAGGGGCAGTATCTACTGGTTTATTTCGGCTATACCTTTTGTCCCGATTTGTGCCCCACCGGCCTGCAAAGCATGGCCCAGACCCTCGACAGGCTGGGCAAGGACGCGGACAAGGTGCAGCCGCTGTTCATCACCATCGACCCCGCCCGCGATACGCCCGCAAAGCTCAAGGACTATGTCGCCGCGTTCCATCCCAAGACCGTCGGCCTGACCGGCACGCCCGCGCAGATCGCCGCCGTCGCCAAAGCCTACAAGGTCTATTACAAAAAGGCCGAAGAGGTCGATGACGGCGAATATATGATGGATCATTCCACCGGCATCTACCTCATGGCGCCGGATGGCCGTTATCTGGAAGGCTTCCGCGAAAACGAAAAACCCGACGTCATCGCTGCCGCCTTAAGAAAGGCTTGGCGCAACGCCGCGACGAAAAAGCCGTGACGCGGCGCGGCTGTTCCGGCTTGACTCCGCAGCCCTGTCACCCTACTTTGCGCGCGGTTTCGGTGGAGGATTGACGCGATGGCTGATGATCCAAAACGCGAGGCTCTGGACGCCGATCCTCTCGACACTCTGGCGGCGCGTATCCGCGATGCCAAGGCGGCGACGGAAACGCCGCAGAAAACCGAGGCTCCCGCCGAGGATGCTGATCTTTCGGCGAGCCGCATCGGCGCGGAATTTGCGGCGGCGATTTTGGTCGGCGCAGGACTGGGCTGGCTGGCGGACAGGTTCTTGGGCACGAGTCCGTGGGGCATTTTGCTCCTGCTGATACTGGGGTTTGCCGCAGGTTTGATGAATGTGTGGCGCGGTTTGAACGGTTATGGTCAGGCGGTCGGGTTCCGCCAACGACGTAAAAAGGAATAACGGGCCTATGCAGTCGCCTATTGAACAG
>NZ_JAPUVO010000015.1 GCF_029255185.1 Propionivibrio sp. | reverse complement strand
GTCGTTATGGGTCAAGCCGGTGCTGCCGAGCAGCGAATGGCCGGTGCTGGCGTCGATCAGGGCGACTTCGAAGGCGTCATCCGGGCCGTTGGCCTGATCGCCGAGGGTGGCGTTGGCGACGGTGAAGGACAGGGCACGGTCGTTCTGGCCGAGGACGAAGACTTGGTTGACGCGGGTCTGGCTGGTGGCGGTCTCGGCGAGGGTGGCGGCGCCGTTCTCGAAGCTGACTTCGCCGGTGGTGGACCAGTTAGCGCCATCGGTGAATTGGGGGTTCTCTAGTTTGGGGTTGGCGAGGCTGTCGTATTGCGGGACGCTGTCGACACCCGGGGTATCGGCAAAGCCGACGACACGGCGCAGGCGGGAATGGCGTGGGGCGCCGGTGACTCGGGTGAAGGGCAGCGGCACGCCGGGGTCGGTCGGGGCGTAGGGTTCGCTTGGGCTGTCGGGGGTGATGAAGACTCCGGCGAGTTGCATGAGCATGAGTTGTTCGTCGACGGTCAGGGTGTGGCGGACGCCGGGCTGCAAGGTCGTCGCCATGAAGTCGTGGGCGTCTGTGCTGTGGTCAAGGCCGAGGGCGTGGCCGTATTCGTGCAGGAGGACGGTGAGGAGGTCCATCTTGCCTTCGGCCTCAGAGCCTGGTTTGGCGATCCATTCGTTCGCATTGCTGGTGGGGAGGAATTCGGCGTTGTCGGTGGGGGTGGGGTCGATGAACCAACCGTGGCCGGCGGCAGTGGTGTCGAGGGTGATGGTGGTGCCGGTGGTTTGGCCTACTGCGCTGCCGGCGAGGTTGGCGAAGGAGATGGATTGGCTGGCGTTAGCGAGTAGCGCGTCCAGATCGGCATTGCGTTGCCACGTTGCGAGGTCGCTTGCTCCCTGCACTTCACCGGAAATCAACCATGTTCTGCGCGGGCAATACTGATTGTAAAGTTTTGTGTAGCTATCAATATCAATCGTCTTGCCCGTCACTCGAATGTACTGAATGACTTTGATACGACGGCCTGCCAATTCCGTCATAAAAGTTACGCGATCCGTGCCTAGGTAGCCATTGTTCGGCTCATACATGTAACTATTCTCGGCACCATAATTGATCTCATTTCCTTTGTCGCCAAGCCAAATAAGTCGACCATGTTTCGGCTGTTCAATCACGGTAGTTTTAATCGAGTGACCAGCCTCATCTTGTACGGCTTCGGAATCCAGCAAGTCAATTTCCCCCTTGTGCAAAAAGATTTGCAGCGCGGAATCGCCGGGATACAGAATATTGCTGGAACTTGGCAAAATGCCTGCCACACCAGCCGAAAGCGCTTTGACTACAAGCGTACACCCGCCTACCGTCCCATACAAACCAGTGTTCGCCACCTGCGCTACGGAGGTGCTGACAGCGACTACCAACGGCTGCCCACTGTCAGGCGGCACCACATCGAGTAACAACATATCCAACTCCTCTCGGTTAACATCAAAGTCTTGAATCACTCGATCTAGCAACTCAATTGGGATCGAAGACGAGGCCGAATCAGTGTCCTCGACCATGAGCTTATGCGGCGCAGCAATACTCACCGCGCTTCTGGGCTTCAGGGCAATGCCGAATCGGGTGTTGTAACCATCGGCTTGCCTGGCGTTGAGACCCAGCAGACCGAGCATATGGCTGATGTTGCTATAGATGTTTTGATCGCCAAGAACTCTGTTTGCCAAGTTCAAGTTATCTCTGCGATTAGCCAAGTCATCGAGGCTGCCATGAATGCCTTGAACAACCTCGAGAAAGTTGCCAGCATCAGCCTTCTCATTCAAATCCCCCCACGATGACTCATACCGCCAGTACCAAGTACTTGAACGTGCCGAATTCGTCTTTGTAAGAATTTGATCGGGGTTCGCCACGAAGTCATCATGGGTGCCATAAATCTGGTTCAACCCTGGAATGGCATTGGCGGGAATGGGCTGTTTCCCGGCTCTAAAACCACCATTGCTCACCCGCTCATACTTACCTTTGCGGGTAATTTGCAACAGCCCTCTACCGCGGTAGGTATATCCATCGCCCGATGCTTCGTCGCCATTACCGTCTTTCCCAGAGTAGGCATAGTTGGCCTGTTTTTCGCCCCTTGACGCTCCTGTTCCGAGGGTGCCATTCAGGTAGCCATCGTATGTGGTTCTTTGCGCAGGAATGTTCAGCTTCAGGCTTCTGAAGTTTCCAACACCGTGCAGAGCGGGGTCACTCCAGTCAACGGTTTCCGTGAGAGTACGTAAGCCGCCAGACTCTGCGCGAACATTCGCCAAAAACGCCGCCAGCCGTTTGGGGGTATTGAGATTGAACTTTGTGATGGCTTCATTGATCGGCGCAACCCAATCCGCCACATCATCAGGCGCACGCCCCATGATCGCCGCGAGAGTTGCGGCGGTAAGTTGCGCACCAATGCCGCCTCCAGTATCTCCCTTGCCACCAATCAACAACTTGTTGCTGTCAATCGCTCCGCCCGCCTGCGTGCCATCGCCAAACAGAATCTTCTGCACGTCCTTGGCTTGCTGCGCAGTTCTCCCTTGCGTGCTGATCTTGCTCAACTGTTCATCCAGCGAACCATTGTTTTCTACTTTGTCGTTTTGCGTCGCCGTAAATAGCGCCAGGAAGTCTTTGAGCGCCTCGGCCTGGTCGTTCCGATTGTTGCCCGGATCGACGCGGTTAACGTATTTGAGCAGGCTTGCCAACTCTTGAGCCTTCTCGGCATCCCAATGCGCTGTACCGAGTTCTTTTTCCAGTGCCTGTTTCCTCTCCAGCAGCCACCTCAGCTTCTGCATAGAATTCGCGCTGCCATCGTCACTGGCCTCAACGCCCTTCAAATCGACGCTGTTGACGTCGGACAAACCGATCAGGAATTCATCGCCATAGATGCCGTCCTGATTCTTCTGCGAGACGTATTTGGTGTTAATTCCAAGATTGAGCATGCTGCCCAATTGGCCGGTGCCTTTGAACTGAAGGTTGTAGGTGAGCTTCTGCGTCTGCGCGGCATTCTGCGATGCCAGCATCAAGTCATACACCCAGCTCGTTCCCATGGCTTGACCCGCTTTGCTCGCGTCGTCCCAGCCCTTCAGTGGCGTCGTTTTCTTTCCCTTCGCATCAACAAAGGTGTAGGTCATCCAGTGCGGCGCGTTGTAGGCGTTAAGCCAGTCTGTGCTCTTCTTGCCCTCGGCATCGTCCGGGTTGAGGAGCCCATCGGCACCAAACTCGGCTGCTTGGAATTTCTTCGTTTCTTCTACATTCTTATCGTAGTCGGCTCGGGCTTGCTTCTTGGCCTTGGCAATCGCTTCTTCCTTGGCTACGTTTAGTGTCGTTTCGAGGGTGACTTGACGCGCGGCACCTTCCAGTAACTTGCCTGCTGCCGACCAAGAGAGCTTGGGTTTACCAATCTCAGTGGCTTCGCTGTAAGTGCCATCGACAGCGTTGTAGGTGATTTCGTAGTTAACTTCGGCGGTAAGCCATGGATTTGTCCCCCTGCCCTTGCCTTTGCCTTCGCCCTCCTCGGCACCAGTGCCATAGCGAACTACCTTCTCGAAAAGCTGTAACGCACGACGCTCTGCATCACCAAAGGTGCCGTCGACCTTGAATTCCGTTGGCGCGGTAAGGTCGTAGGCCGGGAACCCGAGATATTTCAGTCGCTGCTCAACCCGATACACATCAAGCACATCGTTGGTTTTGCCAACGCCGACACTGTCCTTAAGCGTGATCGCCGAATACCCCGGATCATCCAGCGGCCGATCGCCGAAGAAGACCCCCGCGCTGTCATAGTCCTTGGCGCTGACCGTGACCAGGCCAAGACGCCATCCCATTTGGCCGTCGGCCTGCTTGTACCGGAAACGGAAGTAAAGGTCGGTCGTTTTTGGCGTGGTGATGCGCTCGCCATTACGCAGCTTCTTCTCGTCGGCCTCGTCGATAGTCGGGGCCAGGTAGAGTCGTCCGCTGC
>NZ_JAPUVO010000014.1 GCF_029255185.1 Propionivibrio sp. | reverse complement strand
GATTTCGGTGAAGCCCATATCCTGCAAGGCGACGATCACGGCGCGCGCCGCGCCGCCCGCGCCGAGAACCGTGGCGATAGGGTTCGCGTTCAAGGAAAAACCGGCTTGCTTGATATTTTCGGCAAAGCCAAAGGCGTCGGTGTTGCGGCCTTCCAGCGTATGATCGTCGCGCACGACGACGGTGTTGATCGCGCCGATGCGTTTCGCCGTAGGGTCGATATGTTCGATGATGCCAAGCGCCGCCTCCTTGTGCGGCAAGGTCAGATTGACGCCGCGAAAACCCAGATGGGGCAGGGCGCGCAAGGCTTGCGAAAGCCTGTCCGGCGGCACCGCCATCGGCACATAAGCGCCGTCGATGCCGTAATGCTCCAGCCAATAGCCATGCAGACGCGGCGAACGCGAATGGGAAACCGGCCAGCCCATGACGCCCGCCAGTTTGGCTTTGCCCGTTATCATGACTGGCCCTCCCCGTTTTGCGTCATCGCCCGCCGGTTAAGCGCCATGATGATTTCGGCGGCGGTTTCCTCAATCGAACGGCGCGTCACGTCGATCACCATGCAACCCAATTGCGTGAACAGCCGCCGCGCATCGCGCAACTCCTGCCGCACGGTTTCGGGATCAATATAATCCGTGTTCTCGTCCTGTTGTAAAAAGCGCAGACGATTACGGCGGATTTCGATCAGACTGTCGGGATCCTTGGTCAAGCCGACGAGAAATGGCTTGTCCCTTCCTTGCAACGCCAGCAATGCCGGCGGCGGCGGCATGCCCGGGATTAAAGGCACATTGGCGGCGCGATAACCGCGATTGGCCAGATAAATGCAGGTCGGCGTCTTCGAGGTGCGCGAAACGCCTATCAGCACGATATCGGCCTCGTCCAGTTTATCGGTCTTGTGGCCGTCATCCTGCGCGATGGCGAAGTCCATGGCGTCGATGCGGGAAAAATATTCGGCGTCGAGCGCATGTTGTCGTCCCGGGTCGTGGCCGGAGGCGATGCCGAAATAGCCGCTCATCGCGTTCATCACCGGATCGAGCACGGAAAGATGCGGTATATTCTGCTCCCGACAAAACGCCTCCATCGCTGCGCGCATTTGATCATCGACAAAAGTGTAAAGCGCAAGCCCAGGCCAGCGCCGCAATCCCTCCAGCACCATATCCAACTGGCGACGGGAGCGGATCAGGCTCCAGATATGCTCCTCCACCTTCGCGCCGCCGAATTGCGCCAGACAGGCGCGCGCGACGCTGTTAATGGTTTCGCCGGTGGCGTCTGACACCAG
Organism: Propionivibrio sp.; assembly: GCF_029255185.1. GTDB lineage: Bacteria > Pseudomonadota > Gammaproteobacteria > Burkholderiales > Rhodocyclaceae > Propionivibrio. Next base: position 1,960 of record NZ_JAPUVO010000014.1, on the reverse strand, counting down.
ATGGAGATGATGAGAATTTTCCGTCATCTGTTCATAAAATTTTAAGTTTGTGGGGATAAAAGGGGTTCACGGTGGATTGTGCGCTTTTTATACGCGCTGCCCCGCCATCTATCCACGATTATTCCGTCCGCGCCGCCAAACTTTCCACAGACTGTGGAGAATGTGGGTAACTTGCGTCTCAGTTTCCCCCGTTATTCACAGGCTTATCCACGTTATGGAATTTACGCGCTTTTAACCTTTGATTCACTTTTTTATCCTTGCCGCTCGCGGTGTCGGCGGCGGCGCTGTCCTGTATAAAAACCGGAAAACCGTCGAACGGAATCTTATCCCCGTTTTGGGCTTCGCCTACTACTTACTACCTTCATAAAAAAATTTTTATAAGTTAGAAGGAAGCAAGCCGGTATAAATCCGGATTGGAAAAAATCGAAAGAATTCGGCTAACGGTTTCCGCCGGATGGCGGAATGATGCTTTCGCCTTCAGGCGGCAAACCGCCGAGCTGACGCAAAACGGCGATGCGCCGTTCGATCGGCGGGTGCGTATCGAACAAACCAAACAGCGAAGGCGGGTTTTCGATAAACATCTGCCGCACTTCGGCGGGGACATGCGGCACTTCGCTGCGTCCGGAAATTTTCCGCAAGGCTTCAATCAGCGCGTCGGGCTTCTTGGTCAGGGCCACGGCGCCGGCATCCGCGAGATATTCTCGCTTGCGGGACAAGGCAAAGCGCAACGCCAGCGCCAGAACATAACCTATGGAGGCCAGAACCGCCGCGAGCAAAGCCAGTCCGGCGACGCCGCCATTGTTCCGGTTGCGATTACGGCCATAGGATGAAAAGCGCAGACTGCGCCAAGCCATCTGCGCGATGAAGGAAATCATGCCGGTGAACACAACCGTAATCACCAGCAAACGGCAATCGCGGTTGATAATATGCGACAATTCGTGCGCCAACACCGCCTCCAATTCGTCGCGATCCAGCGCCGCCAGCAGGCCGCGCGTTACCGTGACGCTATAACTCTTTTCGTCGAGGCCCGTGGCGAAGGCGTTCAGCGCGTCGCTGTCGATGATATAAAGCCTTGGCATCGTCAAGCCGCGCAGGATGCATAAATTCTCAAGAAGATTGTAAAGTTCCGGCGCTTCGCTGCGCGTCACCGCCTTCGCGCCGGTCGCCGCCCGTATCATCGCGTCGTTGAAAAAATAGCCGATAAGAACCCACAACGCGGCCATGCCGACCACCAGCGGCCAATAGGCCCACAGGCCCGCCTGCGCCGCCCCTAAGACAGTGCGCGGCGTGTCGGCAGGCAAACCGAAGCCTTGAAAAAATCCGGCATCAATCCCGTTAGGCGTCCCATTCTGATAGACCCAAGCCGCCGCCGCGAAAAAGCCGCCGACCAGCGCCAACAACAAGAAGGGAAACGCCGCCAGCAACAGCATCGACTTGATGTTGTTGTTCCAACGATAGGTGGCAAGGCCGAGGGATGGAGTCATAGTCAGAATCCGGGGCAGAAGGTTGGGAAAGCGACCGCAAACCACAAAAAAGCACGCGTAAAACGAGTGTGGAAAATCGGCATGGTCGGAAGGAATGTTGACAAAAATACGATAGGACTGCCATGGTTATTTAACCGGAAATTCCCATCGCGCCGCTTGAGGCGGAGACAGCGTAGCTTTATGAAAACAAAACGAAAATTTCCTGCCGACTATATCAACCGGATAATTCTGGGCGATTGTCTGGATGTCATGAAGCAAATTCCGGACGGCAGCATTGATTTGGTCATTACCTCTCCCCCCTATAATCTGAAGAACTCAACCGGCAACGGCATGAAGGACGGCAGGGGCGGGAAATGGTCCAATGCCGCGTTAATCAATGGCTACGATAATTACGACGACAATATGCCTTATGACGAATATGTCGTCTGGCAGAGGAATTGCCTCGCGGAAATGTTGAGGATTATTCCTGATCATGG
>NZ_JAPUVO010000013.1 GCF_029255185.1 Propionivibrio sp. | reverse complement strand
GATGTGTTTGAACAGGTTGAGGCAGAAAGGTAAACGTCGCATGACCCGATGGTTTCTCGTTCTGTTTTTTGCCTTCGCGGCGCCCGCGCAGGCCGCCGGCCCCGTTCCCGTCGTCGCCAGTTTCAGCATCATCGGCGATATAGTGACGCAAATCGGCGGCGATGCCGTGAAAGTCACCACGCTGGTCGGGCCCGACGCCGACGCGCACGCCCATCAGCCATCCCCTGAAGACGCGAAGGCCTTGGCGCAAGCGAAGCTGGTCTTCGTCAACGGCCTCGGCTTCGAAGGCTGGATGGCGCGCTTGATCGAAGCCTCCGGCAGCAAGGCCGTCGTCGTGACGGTCAGCGAAGGCATAACGCCGCGCCGCATGACGGCGGACGGCGCAACCGCCATCGATCCGCACGCCTGGCAGAATCTCGCCAACGGACGCATCTATGCGCGGAACATCGCCGCCGCGCTGGAACGCGCCGTTCCCGCCGCCGCCGCCGCCATCGCCCAGCGCGCCACCGCCTATGACGCCGCGCTCGCGGCGCAGGACGCGGCGACCCGCGCCGCCCTCGCCGCCATTCCGGCGGCGCGGCGCAAGGTCGTCACCAGCCATGACGCCTTCGGCTATTTCGGCGACGCCTATGGCGTGACCTTCCTCGCGCCGGTCGGCATCGACACCGAGGCCGAACCCTCGGCGCAGGGCATCGCCCAACTGATTTCGCAAATCAAGTCCGAGGGCGTGAAGCGGCTTTTCGTCGAAAACATGGCCAACGGCAAACTGATCGCGCAAATCGCCAAGGACACCGGCGCGACTCTCGGCGGCGCGCTCTATTCCGACGCGCTGTCCGCCCCCGACGGTCCGGCGGCAAGCTATCGCGCGATGTTTGAAAACAACGTGGCGCAACTGACGGCGGCGATGCGGCTGTAAGTTGAGAACAAGCCAAAACGCAGCGCTTCCCTTTTACCGCCGCCCGCCACTTGCAACAGAAGTTGGGCGCAGCCAGTATTGCGTTTGCTGCGTCATCGGCGCGCTTTTGCACCAATCCGGCGTCTGGCCCATAAAGCAAAAACGCAGCCTTTGCGAGGCTGCGTTCTTTGCTGTGGCAGAATGCTGCGCTAAAAATTTACTTGGGCCCATTGGGGGCTGTCAGTTCATGGTTCCTTCCGCGAGCAGAATCGCTAGGAATATTAGGCTCTGCTTCTTCTTTTCTATTCAATTCCAGCAGTTTAGCAATTGTCTCAGCTGCTCTGGCCCAATAATTCTTTTCAATATTACTTATAAGAACGGCGTCAGGATCTTGCAGCATATCCAATTCTCCCAAGAATAGGTTCCGGGCAACACAACCCAAGACATTGTAACCGGACTTGCCGAAAGTAATCCATCCTCATTCTTGGTTAACGAAGAAATTTTTGGCCGTTGGGTTTCGGCTGTGTCGTCACAAAGAAATCAAGGGGTTGGTTCCGGGCGCAAACAGGCTTTGAGGGGCAAGAACGCATACAGTTGAAAGAATTGCCATAAGGGCTAGGATGGCGCGGTTCGGTCAGGGAATAACGGGATCTTCCATGTTCATAATGAGCCTCGCGCAACGCCTGCTGCTTGCCCTCGCCTTGTGTGGCGCGGTGGGCGGCGTGACGGCTTGGGCATTATGAGCGCGTTGATCCGCATCGAGGATGTGACGGTCGCCTATGGGCGCCATGTGGCGTTGCAGGAAGTATCCGGCACGTTTCAGGCAGGCTCCCTGACGGCCATCGCCGGCCCGAACGGCGCGGGAAAAAGCACTTTGCTCAAGGCCGTCATCGGCATCGTCAAACCGCGCAAGGGACGCGTGGTGTTCGACGGGGTGACACGGCAACAAATCGCCTATCTGCCGCAGACCGCCTCGCTGCAACGCGACTTTCCATTGTCGGTGATGCAGGCGGTCTGCACCGGCTTCTGGCGCGAGGTCGGCAACGGCGCGGCGATCGACGCCGGACGCAGGCAACGCGCCGCCGCGGCGCTGGCGGAAGTCGGGTTGGAAGGCTTGGAGGATCGGTTGATCGCGGAATTATCCGGCGGACAGTTCCAGCGTTTGCTGTTTGCGCGGGTGATCGTACAGAACGCGCCGGTGATCCTGCTCGACGAGCCTTTCACGGCGGTGGACGCGGCGACGACGGCGCGGTTGATCCAGATTATGCTGGAATGGCATCGGCAGGGACGCACCATCATCTGCGTGCTGCACGATCTGCTGTTGATCCAGAAATATTTTCCGGACTCGTTCGTGCTGGCGGGCAAATGCCTTGGCCACGGGCATACGCACAAAATGCTGGAACAAAAGCTGCTGTCCTTCGATCTCGACATGGCCGAGCTTTGCCCGGGCACGGAAACGCCCGCGCATGCGCGGCACGAACGGCAACAGGCGACGCAGGGCCACGACCACGCTTGCGGACATGACCATGACGCTCACTGACCTGCTGATCACGCCCTTCGCGGATTACGCCTTCATGCGGCGGGCCTTGGCGGCCTGCGTGGTGCTGGCGCTCGGCGGCACGCCGTTGGGCGTGTTCATGACACTGCGGCGCATGACCTTGGTCGGCGACGCGATGCAGCACGCGATTTTGCCAGGCGTCGCCATCGCCTTCGCCTGCGCCGGCCTGTCGCTGTGGGCAATGACGCTGGGCGGCTTGATCGCGGGCATGGCGGTGGCGCTGCTGGCGGTCGGGTTGACGCGTTTTACGCAG
>NZ_JAPUVO010000012.1 GCF_029255185.1 Propionivibrio sp. | reverse complement strand
GCCGCTTCTACCCATTCAACGCTTTCCGCTCCCTGCTGGGCATTGCTGGCGACGTCACTGCGCCAACCTATGCCGAACTATATGCAAAAAAATTACGTCCCACTACAGGTAGTAGGCATGGGAGCTAACCGGATAAGCACGCGATATAAAATATCCGCCTCAGGAAGATAAGCGTTTGATGTGCCTTGGCGGAATGCTGCGACTACACGCCCGCTGGCCCGAAGCACTGAAACACTACTTGGCCCAACGGTGCTTGGATTAAGGCCGAAAATTATCTGTTGATAGTACCTGCTGCTCCAGTAGATGCCATGCCCATTAACCGGCTTGTAGTCATCGCTGGCCCCGACGCTGCCATAGGCGATACGGTAATCCAGTCCATTGGTCAGATCGCTGTAGATCGACTCGTCTTGATATTTCCATCCAGTCCCCGCATTTATTGGATTCCCAGAACCCAAGTCGCAGGATGGCGGAGTAATCTGTTTAGGCCCATCTTTTGCAACACAAACGCCACTGCTTGGTGAACGAATCTGTGCGGTGTTGCAGTCCGGTCTGGTGCACCAAGTGCCATAATACTGCTTGTCGTCTATCCACATCCAACCGGTACCGCTGAGCGACCAATTTAAACCAAGAGGACAGGTATACCCTGGTTCCGGCCAAGATTGAACAGTCCACCATATCGGATACCATGACGAGTTGCCAGCCCGATACCCTCTGCAACTTTGTTGATATACACCATAAGAAAAAGTCAAATCATTGTTCGCAGTAATTTGACTATAAAGACTTGAGATATTAGCGCCCTCGCAAGCCAGTTGCGCTGATGCATATGTCACAGTAGAGCCATTGACGCCATGCATCCATAAACCGGGACCAGATGGAGGCGTAGCTGCAGTCAATTCTGCACGCGCAATTATCGTTACAGTCGAAAGCAACACACAAGCCACAAATTGCGCACGATTAACGATATCGCAACGAGTCACCTTGACAATGTCACGTTTTTCAATCACGCAATGAAAGTCAGATTGATCACTACGCCCGCGCAAGGCCCCTGCAATCCAGTTGCTCAAACCCATCCCTATTTCTCCCTACGCTAATTCGTCAGTTGTTGTTTCTTGTGCTTCTTTTTTACAGCGAGTGATGCTTCAACCAAACGTGATTGTTTTTTGTTCCATTAATCCAATGACCTATTCGGAAACTATTCAAATATCGCCCATATCGGTAACTTCTCCTGGAGCAGATGCAACAAGAACTTTGAGAATTGCCAACATCTCCAAAGGAAAAAATCCCCAATTTTTTCGAGACTCCGTGCCAACTGTCCCGACACGGGAATTCGCTCGCCCATGTACAACTCGAACAGATGTTTCAAGAACCTCCCGTAAGAGTAGGACAAGCTTTTTTCGATGTTCAACACAATCGATGGAATCATTTCTGGGACCAACCAACAACTGGATTAGCCCGCCAACATTCTCGACAATAATGGCTTGGTTCTCAGTTGCGGTTTCGATAGCTAGACTCGATAACGCCTTAAATGCCTCTAGGTCACGTTGATCAATAAACAAAAATACAAAATCAACCAAGACGCCGTCTTTCAATCCGGCAGTTCCAAGTTCTTCTATTGAGATTGCTGACTCTGGTATGTATGAGTCGAATAACTTCAGTAGAGCCTGCTTTTTTCGTCCAAACATAGAATTTCTTCCACAGTGTAAAGAATTACCTACAGAGTTCACCCATTTTGCATGGGTCATTTGATTGACCGATATTTCCAGGAACGCACATTAGTGCAGTTCCCCCCGCTGCTAATCGCAGTGCTGCTGCCGCAGCAGCCTCCTGCGCCGCCAGCAACGCTTGCATATCTCTTACTAACGCCGCACGCTCAAGCTCACTTAGGTATGGCATGACATTCTTTAACATCGCCTGAAGCCACAGAAGATCAACCAAACCATTAGGATCAATCCTCGAAATTGGTTTTCCTCCAACATAGCTATACAGATGATTAAATACCGGCTGCACCCTGTAGAGCTGCGAAGACAATTCACTGCTTACCAACCCGCTCGCTGCTAAACTTTGGACAGCCATGTCTTTGTACAACACAGCGCCAATCGGATCGGACTGAAGATACCGTCCTGTTTCCGGGTTGTAATCCCGATAGTAGTTGTAGTGAGTATTGGTTTCGCGATCATAGTACTGCCCCGGAAACCGCAAATTCAGCGTGAAGTTCTTCCCATCCCCATCCGGGTCTTCCTCCGGCGGGCTGACGCCGAAGGGCTCACCCAGAATGTTCCGCCAGACGACCTTGTTTGTCTCATCGGTGACCAGCCGCGGTGTGTCCAAATGGTCGGTATGCAGGTAGTAAATCTTCGCTGCTTTCCGCGTCACGGTGATGGCGATCATCGCCGAGGTGGTCTCGATCCCGTCGTTGTCGATGGCCTTGGCGAACAGGCTGTAGTTGCCGACGGGCACGTTGTCCAAGGTCATGCTATAGGGCGGTGCTGTGCGGCTGCCGATGAGCATCCCATCCTTGTAGAACTCGACCCTGGCGAGAGTGCCTGCGGGGTCGGTCACCCTGGCCGTGAGTGGAATGCTCGCCGGGGCGGTGAAGCGCTGGTTGTTGGTTGGGCTGCTCAGGCTGACAGCGAGCAACTCGCTGGCGAGGACGGTGATTTTGCGCGAGGTGCTGGTAGTGCTGGCGCCCTGAGCGTCGGTGGCCTTGGCCGTCAGGGTATAGACCCCGGCGGCGGGTTTGACCCAGGTGATCCGCCAGGGGCTGGCGATGGCGGTGCCGATGAGGGTGCTGCCCTGGTAGAACTCGACCTGGCTGACCGTATCGTTCACTTCCGGTGCGCTGACACTGGCGCTGACCAGAACATCTACCGGAACCTGCACCATGGCGTTGTTGATCGGGGCGGTGAGGCTGACG
>NZ_JAPUVO010000011.1 GCF_029255185.1 Propionivibrio sp. | reverse complement strand
TGGGAAACGAGGCCGAGTTTGAGCGCTATCTTGAGCATCTGTGCGAGGTGTTGGGCCGTGCTGAGCGGAGTACCGGCTTGAAAGACTATTGCCGTGGGCTGATGTTGCCGATCGCGCGCAAGAGTGTCGAGCCGCTGGCGGCCTTTGCTGATCCCTTGCATGTGGCGTCCAAGCATCAATCGCTGCACCACTTTGTGTCGACCTCGCCGTGGTCGGATACGGCGGTCATGAAGCGGGTGCGTGACTGGGTCATGCCGACGTTGGGCTTGGAAAGTGGGCGTTACTGGATCGTCGATGACACGGGCTTTCCGAAGAAGGGGAAGGATTCGGTCGGTGTTGCACGGCAGTATTGCGGCCAGTTGGGCAAACAGGACAATTGCCAGGTGGCGGTCAGTTTGTCGCTGGCGAGCGTTCAGGGCAGCGTCCCTATCGCGTACCAACTCTATCTTCCCAAGGAGTGGGCCGCCGATCCGACGCGGCGCAAGACAGCGAGTGTTCCTGAAGACATCACGTTCGCGACCAAGCCCGCCATCGCGTTGGCACAGATGCGTCAGGCCATAGCGGCGGGCGTTCCGCCGGGCGTCGTTCTGGCGGATGCCGGCTACGGTGACGAAACTGCGTTTCGCGACGGGATCACTGAGCTGGGCATGCTTTACGCGGTGGGCATTCGCCCGGCGACAACGGTATGGGCGCCGGGGACGGCACCGCTGCCACCCAAAGCCTGGTCCGGTCACGGCATACGGCCGACACGACTGCGCCGGGAACCCGGGCACGAACCCGTTGCAGTGAAGACGCTGGCCATCGCCCTGCCGTCGGAAGCCTACAGCACGGTCACTTGGCGGGAGGGAAGCAACGCCGATCTCTCCTCTCGATTCGCCGCCGTGCGCGTTCGACCGGCACATCGCGATTACCTCAGCACGGAGCTACGCCCCGAGGAATGGTTGCTGATCGAATGGCCGGAAGGTGAGGCAGAACCAAGCAAATACTTTCTCTCGACCGGCCCGGGCGACGCCACGCTGGAGCAACTGGTCTTCGTGACCAAGATGCGCTGGCGCATCGAGCGCGATTACCAGGAACTCAAGCAGGAGTTTGGCCTCTCTCACTACGAAGGGCGAGGCTGGCTTGGTTTCCATCATCACGCCACCCTCTGTATCGCGGCCTACGGCTTCCTCGTTGCTCAACGCCTCAGCCAAGACGGCTCCAAAAAAAACTGCGCTCGACCAGAAACACCTTCGTTACCCGCAGATTACGTCCCTCGCGGCCACCGGACGAGCGCAGCGGCATGTACCTGACTCGATTCCAACGCTGCGATTCCTCATCGCGCAAGCCATCGCCCGCAAACTTCAGCGCTGTCCGTGCTGTGGAGCAGGCAATCATGCCATGTGACACAGTAAGACTAGCA
>NZ_JAPUVO010000010.1 GCF_029255185.1 Propionivibrio sp. | reverse complement strand
GGAGCCGGAACGGCCGACAATGCCGATCACTTCACCCGGCTGGACGACCAGATTGATGCCGCGCAGGACTTCCGGGGCGTCGGGCCGGTAGCGAAACACGACCTGGTCGAACTCGATATGCCCGGCCAAAGGCGGCAGGGTGCTGCGGTGCGCATTGGCCACTTCGCTCCGAGCGTTAAGAATATCGCCCAGCCTTTGTACCGAAATGCCGGTCTGCTGAAAATCCGTCCACAGTTGCGCCAAGCGCATGACCGGAGTCGCCACCCGGCCGGCCAGCATATTGAAGGCAATGAGTTGGCCGACCGTCAGATCGCCATTGATCACCAGGCGCGCCCCGAGCCACAGGGTGGCAACAGTCACCAGCTTGCCGACCAGCGAGACGCCCTCGTGGGCGACCGTACCAAGCGCGACGGTACGAAAACCAGCGGCGACATAAGCCGCCATCTGATTATCCCAGCGGCGCGTCATTTGCGGTTCGACGGCCATCGCCTTCAGGGTATCAATACCGTTGATCGTCTCGACGAGAAACGCCTGATTCTCTGCGCCGCGATTGAATTTCTCGTGCAAGCGGGCGCGCAGGAGCGGCGTGATCAACAGCGACAGGATGAAGTAACACGGCAGCGAGAGGACAACGATCAAGGTCAGCCAGACGCTGTAGTAGAGCATCACGGCAATGAATACCACCGAGAAGAAAAGGTCCAGGATCAAGGTGATGGCATTGCCGGTGAGAAACTGGCGGATATTCTCCAGTTCGCGCACCCGGGCCACGGTGTCGCCGACCCGCCGTGCCTGAAAATAAGCAAGCGGAAGGTTCAGCAGATGGCGAAACAGCCGCGACCCCAGTTCGACATCGATCCGGCTGGTGGTGTGGGAGAACACGTAGGTGCGTAATCCCGAGAGCACGACCTCAAAAACGCAGACCACCAACAGGCCGACGGCAATGACATCGAGGGTCGTGAATCCGCGATGGACGAGCACCTTGTCCATGACCACCTGGAAAAAGAGCGGCGTGACCAGCGCGAAGAGTTGCAGGGCGAAAGAGACCAGCAGGACTTCGCCTAGCAGCTTGCGGTATTTGACGACGGCGGGAATGAACCAGGTAAAGTCGAACTTGGCCAGTTCTCCAGCCAGTGAAGCGCGCGAGGCAAAGAGAATCAACTGTCCCGACCAGCGTTGCGCGAACTGTGCAAGGGAGAGCACCTGCGGTTGGGTGACGCCGGGGTCTTGAATCAGCACCTGATCCGTGTCGACCCGGGCCAGGATAAAGAAGCGCCCGTCCGCATCAACGGCCAAGGCCGGCAAGGGCGTTCGTTCCAGCCGGGAATATTCGGTGTTGACCAACTTGGCCTTGAGCCCCAGCTTCTTGGAGGCGAGCAAAATCTGTGTCGTGCCGAACAGTTGACCGGCGACACGGTATTCATGGGCCAGTTGATCCGGATCAGCCGCGATGTTGTGAAACCGCGCCAGCATGACGAGGCCGATCAAGCCGGTATCGGGCTTGGCTTGCACTCCCGGTTCTGATCCTTGCGCGGCTTCGTTGGCTTCGATGAGCGTCAGTGGTGGCGATTGTTCAGTCATTCTTAAAAACTCAGTTGTTCACCGCAAAGGACGCAAAGACGCAAAGAAATCAATGGATTGCATGGTTTTTCCATTCACCATCTGGGGGAGCACCATGAACAACAACAAGATTAAGCTGTTGATTTCTTCGCGTCCTTTGCGTCTTTGCGTCTTTGCGGTGATCTAGGGTCATGTAAAACACTTCCCCCGCGCGAAGGCGGGAGTCCAAAGAGCTTAAGAATTACTGCCAGTTGGCGGCGATTACCGGCGCCAGGGCATCCTGATAGTTGGGTGGCAGTGTCGTCTGACCAGCCGCTGGCGGGGCGAAAGCGGCCATCGCTTGCACCAAGAGCTCCACGCGCGTATCAAGCAGCAGCTTATTGTCGGCCGTCTTGAACTGCTCGACATGATAGGCCGAACCCAGGTACCAGTTCTCGGCGGTCAACTTGTCGGTAGTGCCAATGACGCCAACTTCGAGATTATTCCCGACATGGCGCAGCCAAAGCTGGTTCGCGCTGATTCCCGCCAGGAACTGCGCTACATCGGTGTTGCCGGGCGTGGCATCATTCTCCTTGATGGTGTCCTGACCAGAACCGAGGCCGAACCGGTAAACGTCGTTCCCCGTCCCTCCATTCAGAATGTCATTACCGCCTAGACCGTCGATTACGTCGCCTTCGCCGGCCAGGCCGTACAAGGTGTCACTCCCGGCCGTGCCATTCTGCACCAGGCCCGCCGTGTGCAGGGTTGTCCGATCCCAGACCGTGCCATCGGCAAACATCAATTGCTCGATGCGGTTGTTCGGTGAGCTATACCAGCCGGCAACCGTGAGCTGGTCGCCGGCGTTGGCAAACTTGAGCACCAGGTCGGTGTTGCTGCGCGTGACCGTTACGTCCGCCGGAGCAATTCCCGCACCCAGCACAATACGGTCGGTCCCCGTGTCCAAGGCGCTTTGATTGTTGTAGGCCACCTCGTTGATGGTGTCCGCACCGTCGCCCAGGTTATAGCGGTAGGTGTCTGAGCCGCCGCTACCCCAGAGCTGGTCGATCCCGGTGCCGCCTTCCAGGGTGTTGGCTGTTCCACTTTCTGTGTAGCCCATGCCGTTGTGGTAATAGGTGCTGTAGTCGCCG
>NZ_JAPUVO010000009.1 GCF_029255185.1 Propionivibrio sp. | reverse complement strand
TTTTATGAGGGGGAAGCAGCGCTCAACCGCACGCGACGCAGCCGGATAACGTGTTGAGGCGATTTATACAAAGTGACTTCTTTCCAGCAGAATGATGTCACATGACGCAAGGACATTTCCCGAACGCCTTATCGACAAGGCATCAAAACACATCAATCTGTCGGCCTCAAGACAAGAAACACCGCCAGAGCGCGTCATGGATGCGGCGTGGACAGGCTCTCGTGGCTGCGCATGGGTTAAGATGGGGGCATGGGTCGGACGCATGATAATCCTGCCTGTGCCGCGCAAAGCTGCGGCGAAATGCGGTGTGGAAACAAATTCAAATGTGGAGAAGACAAGCGAATATGTGGCGGCTAGGCGCGCCACCAATGCTGCAGACGGAATGCGCAAATCAGCTTTGTCATGGGGCCAACCTAATATGGGGCGCAGACGTGTGTCAATACGCGCTAAACCGTCAAGGAAAAGCGGAGCGCCGAAAAGGCAGGGGAACAGCTGCTAAAACTCCTCCATCTCCGGCACGCGGCTGAAGGCGATTTTGCTGGTTATGCTGCGCTGGCCGACGCCATAGGCTATAGTGCCACGCCCGAATTTGTTGTTCAGTTTATCGACGGCGCTCACCAGCGCCACGGGCTTCGGTCGGTCGAACAGATCGGGCTGGTGCGCGGCTTGCGGGGTCAGATCGGCCAGCACCACGCCGACGCGCAAGGGCCGCAACGATGGGGCCGCATTCCACAGCGGCATCAGGATCTTCAGCAACTCGCCGGTGTCCTGCGTTTCGTGGAAGCGCCGCTCGGCGACATGATGGCCAAGGTGCTGCGTCCATTTGATATCGAGCATCAGGCGACGGCAGTAAAAACCTTCGCGGCGCAAACGCTCGGCGGCGCGGGCCAGCAACTGGCGGATGACCGGCGCGGCGCGATCCATGCGGCGGTCTTCGGGCGGCAGAACATGCTGATGGCCGATACTGCGGCGCGGATGCGTGATGCTGGGCAGATCCGCGCCGTGCAACAGCGCGTGAAAGCGCAAGCCCACCACGCCGCCCCACACGCGCCTGAGGCTCTGCGCGTCCGCCGCCCACAAGGCGGGCATGTCGGCAATGCCCGCTTGGCGCAGCCGTTCGGCCATGTTGCGTCCGATGCCGCAAATGTCCTCGATCTTCAGATGAAGAATGGCGGCGGGCATGGCTTCGGGATGCAGGATCGTCAGCCCGTCCGGCTTCTGCATGTCGGAGGCGAGCTTCGCCAGCAGCCGGTTGGCGGCAATGCCGACCGAGCTGGTGAGGCAGGGGCCGACCTGCGCGCGCACGGCATTCTTGATGCTCTGCGCCAAGGCGCGCGCCGTCTCCGGCTGTTGCTGCAAGGGATCGAGGCGGCAGGCGACCTCGTCCACCGACATCACATCCTCGACCGGCACGCAGGTCTCGATCGCCTCCAGAATGCGGTGGTGATATTCGACATAAAGCTTGGGCCGCGCCACCACGAGCCGCAGGGCGGGACACAACCGCTTTGCCTCGCCGACGCCGGTGCCGGTCTTGATGCCGAACGCCTTGGCCTCATAGCTCGCGGCAATCGCGCAAGTCGTATCGGCCAGCATTGGCACGACAGCCAGAGGCTGGCCGCGCAGACGCGGATCCTCCTGCTGCTCGCACGAAGCGAAGAAGCTGTTTAGATCCAGCACCAACCAGCGCAGGCTGGTTTGGGGGAGGGTGTCTGTCGCGCATATGTTCATGATATGTTCTTTTTATGCGCCTGCGCGTCAGAACGCAAGAGAGCAGCAGGGAAGGGGGGGGTAATTTTCAAGCAGGGTCGTAGGCGCGGCCTCGCCGGCGCTTCTGTGAGAATTCCTCCGTCGCACACGCTATAGGTCAAGCCTTTGGCTGCCAACAGAGGCATGGGGCAGAAAACGGGTGCCTGCGGCTTCACGTATCCAGAAAGCTTCTTAACTTGCGCGACCGCGAGGGGTGTTTGAGTTTACGGAGCGCCTTCGCTTCGATCTGGCGGATGCGTTCGCGGGTGACGCTGAATTGTTGGCCGACTTCTTCCAGCGTGTGGTCGGTGTTCATGCCGATGCCGAAGCGCATGCGCAGCACGCGCTCCTCGCGGGCCGTGAGGGTGGCGAGGACGCGGGTGGTGGTTTCGCGCAGATTGCCGAGAATGGCGGCGTCCAGCGGTTGCACCGCGTTCTTGTCTTCGATGAAATCGCCGAGATGCGAATCTTCTTCGTCGCCGATGGGGGTTTCGAGGCTGATCGGCTCCTTGGCGATCTTCAGAACCTTGCGGACTTTTTCCAGCGGCATATGCAGCTTTTCGGCCAGTTCCTCCGGCGTCGGTTCGCGGCCGATTTCGTGGAGGATCTGGCGGCTGGTGCGCACCAGTTTGTTGATGGTTTCGATCATATGCACCGGAATGCGGATGGTGCGCGCCTGATCGGCGATGGAGCGCGTGATCGCCTGCCGGATCCACCATGTGGCGTAGGTCGAGAACTTATAGCCGCGCCGATATTCGAATTTTTCCACCGCCTTCATCAGGCCGATATTGCCCTCCTGAATCAAATCGAGGAATTGCAGGCCGCGATTGGTGTATTTCTTGGCGATGGAGATGACGAGGCGCAAATTGGCCTCCACCATTTCCTTCTTGGCGCGGTTGGATTCGCGCTCGCCCTTTTGCACCGTCATGACGATGCGCTTGAACTCGCCGAGCGGCAGGCCCGCTTCGTCGCAGATCGAGGCGATTTCGGCGCGGAGGCGATCGACTTCGCCTTCGTGCTTTTCGACGAATTT
>NZ_JAPUVO010000008.1 GCF_029255185.1 Propionivibrio sp. | reverse complement strand
CGAGATGCTGCGCGACACCAACGAGCCGGTGGCGCAATGGGTTTCCGAACTCGGCACCCGCGCCGACACCGATCAGGGCAGCATCGGGCGCATCCGCATTCCGGTGCATGAGCTTTACGCGCAGCCGAAGGCGACGCAGAAGCTGTTGGACGACGCCATTATCAATGTCGAGGAATGGCTGATCAATCGCGTGGCCGGAAAATTCTCGCGCAGCGAGAACACCGCGTTCGTCAGCGGCGACGGCATCGGGCAGCCGCGCGGCTTCCTGAGCTATGCCACGCAGGCGGTGAGCGACAACAGTCGTGCTTGGGGCGTTTTGGAGCATGTGGTCACCGGCGCGGATGGCGGCTTCTCGGCCAGCAACGGCAGCGACGTGCTGATCGGCCTGATGCACAAACTGCGCGCCGGATATTTGCCGAAGGCGAGCTGGCTGTTGCCGCGCGCCGTCGCCGACATGATCCGCAAGTTCAAGGAAACGACTTCCAACGCCTATATCTGGCAGCCTGGCTTGCAGGCGGGGGTTCCCGCCACGCTGCTCGGCCATCCGGTGATCTTGGCCGAGGATATGCCGCAGGTCGCGGTGGGCAGCTATTCGGCGGCGTTCGGCAATTTCGAGGAAGGCTACACCATCGTCGATCGTATCGGGTTGCGCGTGCTGCGCGATCCCTATACCGCCGCGCCTTTCGTCAAGTTCCGCTGCAGCAAGCGCGTCGGCGGCGACGTGGTGAATTTCGAGGCGATCAAGCTGTTGAAATTCTCGGCTTCGTAAATCTCATTCCGATCTGAAAACAGGGAGACTCTTCATGACGACACGCGATCTTTTGCGGAAAATTCTGGTGACGCCGTCGCTGGCGCCTGCGGTGCGAACCAACGGCACGGCGACGGGCACGGCGGTGGATTTGCGCGGCTTCGACTCCGCCGTCCTCGCCGTTTCGTTCGGCACATGGACGGACGGCACGCATACGCCTTCGGCGGTGCATTCGGTGGATGGCACGACTTACACGGCCTGTGCGGCTTCCGATCTGGACGGCGCTTTTGCCGCCGTTAGCAGCGCGGCGGGTAACAACACCGTGCAGCAAGTCGGTTATATCGGCGCGCAACGGTATGTGAAGATGGTGATCACCACGACGGGAGCCACCACGGGCGCTTTGAGCCATGCCAGCGTCATCGCTGGCGCGCCGCGCAACGCGCCGACGCAGTAAGGGCGGGGTGGGGCCGGAGAGGCGCGGAAGAAATCTTTCGCCGTTTCTCTGGCCCGCATCTTCCAACCCCTAACCCCATACTTCATTACGGAGTTTTTCTCATGCGTAACACGATCGTGAACGTGCTTGACGCGTTGCCGGTGACGATTGCCTCCGGGCAATCCTTGTCCGGCGGCGTCAATCTCGGCGGGCTCAGGCTGTTCGGCATCGTCATGCCCGCAGCATGGACGACCGCCAATTTGACGTTCCAGATGTCGCCGGACGGCGGCGCGAGCTGGAGCAACATGTATGACGACAGCGCGGGCGAGTTCATGGTGCTGGCCGATACCGCCCGCTATTTGATGCTCGATCCGGCGGCTTTCGCGGCGGTGCAATGGCTGCAAATTCGTTCCGGAACGGCGGGCGTGCCGGTGGCGCAGGCGGCGGATCGCGTCCTCAACCTGATTTTGCGGGGGGTGTGATATGGGTCAACTGCTTTTCCGGCGTTCGCCGCGCGTCGTTCAGCCGCGCAAGAACACCATTGTTCTGATCGGGCACAGCTTTGTGCAGAATTGCGGCTCGGCGGATAGCAGCTTCGGCGGCGCGGGGATTGCGAATCCGGGTACCGTCAACGGCATCAGCTATTCGAAGGGCGTTTTCGAACGCGCCAATATTCTGTTGAAGCAACCCTTTACCGTGTTGTCGAATCTGGGTGTCAGCGGCCAGACATCGACGCAGATTCTGGCGCGGTTT
>NZ_JAPUVO010000007.1 GCF_029255185.1 Propionivibrio sp. | reverse complement strand
TTTTTGTCCTCATATTGTCCATAAGGTGTGTTTTTGCGGCCACGGCACCTTAACGATTACCCTTTGTCCTGCTTGATTTCAGCATAAAATCAGCCTTTTCAGGCGCAAGTACGGCGCTGTGGATTTATCGCCGTGAAGGGCTTAATCATTACGGTCCTGTCCCTGCGATCCTGTTCGGTACCGTCATGAAGTCTGCGCTGCTTGATCTATGTAAAGGGCTCCTGAACCTTCCTGCCGCCGCTGCGGTCGTGATGGTGGTGTCGTGCGCGACCTTGGCCGTGGCGTTGACGGCGCAATATGGCTTCGGCCACACGCCTTGCGTCCTGTGCCTGTGGCAGCGGGCGCCTTATGCGGCAGCCTTCGTTCTCGCGTTGCTGTCCCTGCTGTCCCAGCCCTACGGCAGGGGACAGATGCTGTTGTTTTTCGCCCTGTGCCTGCCGCTGTTTCTCGCTGGCGCCGGCACGGCGTTTTTTCATACCGGCGTGGAGCTGCATTGGTGGCTCGGCACCGACGGCTGCGCGATCCAGCCCTTGCACGGCGAGGCGGACTCCAGTCTGCGGGAACGTCTGCTGGCGACGCCGACGGCGCGATGCGATCAGATCAGCGGCACGTTTCTGGGGCTGTCGATGGCCAACTGGAATATCGGCGCATCGCTGGCGCTGGCGGCTTTCACGCTGATCGTCATCATGCGCGAACTGCGCGGCAAGAACGCGAAGACCGCCCCAAAACCTTAAACCGCCGTTCCAGAGGCCCGTCATGCGGAAAAAATCGCCCCCGCCCCCCGCAGCAAAAAGACGCCTGCCCGGCGAGAAAGACCATGACGCGCTGCTGGCGCGCATCATCCGCGTCAATCATGCCGGAGAATTCGGGGCACAGCGCATCTACGCCGGACAGCTCTCCGTTCTCGGCAACAGCAAGGTCGGGCCGGCCATCCGCCATATGGCGCGGCAGGAAGACGAGCATCTGGCCGCCTTCGAAAAACTCATGGCCGACTATCAGGTCAGGCCGACGGCGTTGCACCCCCTGTGGCGGGTCGCAGGGTTTGCGCTGGGCGCGGCGACGGCGCGGCTCGGCGAGAAGGCGGCAATGGCTTGCACGGTCGCGGTGGAAGAAGTGATCGACGCGCATTACGGCCAGCAACTGGCGGCGCTGGAAGGCCGGAACGAGCCGGAACTGCGCCGCATGATCGCCAAATTCCGCGCCGACGAAAAAGAACACGAAATGAGCGGCCGCGCCCACGGCGCCACGGAAGCGAAGGGTTACCTCCTGCTGCGGGCGCTGATCCGCGCAGGATCAAAGACGGCGATATGGCTTTCGGAACGGATTTAGAGCCTTTACCCTTAAGGTGGAATCGTCATGCCAGCGCAGGCTTGCATCCCATTTTGTTGGCGACAGGCCCGTAACAAATGGGGCCCGCCTGCGCTGGGGTGACGGCAACTGGCTCCTCTTGTTCTGACTAAACGGATAGCGCTCTAGGGACGGCGGCTTAGTTGCTGCATCCCACATGCGTGGGGCTTAACACCACGCTGCGTTGCCCGGGGGCGCAGTCATCGACGATCACAGCGCGGGGCTTGGGTTCGTAGCAGCCGACGGTGCCGTCGCTGTGCATGACCGGATATCTGTCCCCGCATTTCGGCACGATCCCCGATTCGGGAATTGGCGCGCAGCCCAGCTTGCGGCCCTCCATTGAAACGGCGAATTCATAGTCCTTGCAAACGACCTCCTCCCGCGCCGCCGCAAAGGCAGACACGCAAGAAAGACTGAGCATTAAGGCTAGAACGATGGTCTTTCCCATTACGCGACACCCCTCAAACGGCAGCGGAACATGATCGGTAAACGGTTCGAGAAACGCAAGGCAAAAATCCATACGCCGCGAAGGGCGCAAAACAAAGGGCGGGAAAACGCCCCGCCCTTTTCTTTTCCGTCGCGTCGCCTGTTACCGCGAATAATATTCGATGACGAGGTTCGGCTCCATCTGCACCGGATAGGGCACGTCGCCCAGCGCCGGAGCGCGAACGAAAGTCCCCTTCATTTCCTTGTGATCGACCTGAACATAATCCGGAACTTCACGCTCGGACAGCTCGACGGCG
>NZ_JAPUVO010000006.1 GCF_029255185.1 Propionivibrio sp. | reverse complement strand
CAGCGTGGCGACGGGGATTTTCTTGTCCTCGTACACCTTCTGCGATTCCTTGTTGCCGAGGAACGCGGTGGGCAGCTTGACCTTGATGATGTTGGCCCCAAGCA
This sequence comes from Propionivibrio sp., assembly GCF_029255185.1. Classification (GTDB taxonomy): domain Bacteria; phylum Pseudomonadota; class Gammaproteobacteria; order Burkholderiales; family Rhodocyclaceae; genus Propionivibrio. The sequence continues at coordinate 1,273 of NZ_JAPUVO010000006.1, read as the reverse complement.
GCGCCGCCATATGCGCGCCGTAGGCAATGACGTCCACGGCCAGCTCGCCGTCCTTGGACAGATCGCCGCCGCGCGGGTAGGACCAAACGACGGTGGCGAGGCCCTTGGCCTTGGCTTCGCGGGACAGGTCGCGGATTTCCTCGAACTGGTTATACATGTTGTCGGAGCCGGGATAGATGGTGAAGCCGATGGCGGCGCAGCCGAGGCGCAACGCGTCGTCCACGCTGGCGGTCACGGCTTGATCGGCGTTTTCCTTCTGGCGCGACAGGCTGTTGGCGCTGTTCATTTTGAGGATGGTGGGGATGGCGCCTGCGAAGGTGTCGGCGCCGGCGGCCAACGGCCCCAGCGGCGCGGCATAGGCATTCAATCCGGCGTCGATGGCCATCTGGTAGTGGTAGTGCGGATCGTAGGCGGCGGGATTGACGGCGAAGCTGCGGGCCGGACCATGTTCGAAGCCCTGATCGACCGGCAGGATGATCATCTTGCCGGTGCCGCCGAGACGCCCCGCCATCAGCATCCGCGCCAGATTGGCTTTGGTGCCGGGCGTTTCGCCTTCATAGTTGGCCAGAATGTCGCGGACGCGTTTGGTAAGCTTCATGGTCGTCTCCTTCTGTTTTCCGGCCAAGGCCGAGGGGCGGAATCATTGTTGCGCAAAAGGCGCAGCGCCTGATTGTCCTAGCCAAACTTTGCCGCTTTGTCCAATCCGGCTTTTCTGACGGGGGGATTTGGGATAGAGAATATCGGCATTGCGCAGTCGCGCGGGAATCGTGATTAAGGAGAATATCATCATGTTGTTGTTTGGCCGATGCAGTTTGGGCGCCCTCATGACCTTGGCGCTGGCCGCGCCCGCAGCGGCACAAACCGTACCCGTCACCGATCCCGCCGCGCAGCGGCCCGTGCTGAACCAGCGCGATTATCGCATGCAGGCGGTCAATCCTGTTCCCTACGCGCTAAATAATCCTGAGGCTGCCGCGCCAACACCTGGCGGTGCTTATGCCAAGCCATCGTCGGGACAGACTGGCCAGAAGCCGGTTTACGGTTATCCGGTGCAGAACCGCTCTATCGTGACCGGAAGCCGCGCGCAACCCGCGCCTACGCCGCTAGCGCCACCGCCCCCATCGGACGCGGACGACGATTTGCGCCACACCACCGGCCTCGATCTTGGGGCGCAATTCGGCAATTACCATTATCAGGAACAGCACATCACCCAAATCGGCGGCAACGATATTTCGATCCGCGAGGACGGGTTGAAATACGGCTTGACCGCCGCCTT
>NZ_JAPUVO010000005.1 GCF_029255185.1 Propionivibrio sp. | reverse complement strand
GTCGGCTTCGTTGTCGTCGACTGGGGTGTGACCACGCTCGCGGACGGACGTGATCATTTCGTCCTTGCCTGCGTTGCCTTTGCCGGTTGCGTGCTTCTTGATCGTGCCGACCGGAACGCCCTGGTAGGGGATGTTGTGATGTTCACACCACGCAGTCAGGTGCCCCATGAATCCGCCGTAGGCGTGCGCCGCGTCAACGCCAGCGTGCCTCCGAACTTCCTCGAAGAACACCGCGTTGATGTGATTGCTGACCGACAGCAGTTCGTTGAGCCAGCGCTTGAATCGAAGGAAACGCATCCCGCCGCCTTCAAATCGCTGCGGCTTGAAGTGCTCCGTGCCGCTGGTGATGGTGCCGTCCAGGTGCTGCAGAGCCCACCCGGTGTGTGTGCCCAGATCGAGGGCGAGGATCGTCGTGTTCATCGTCTTTACTCCGTGTTGGGTGGGCAAGTGACGGATGCGACGGGTTGTCCGGACAACGTCCTTTACGTGCGCGCACGTGTAGCGCGTCAATCAGGAAACCCGTCAAATCCGTCACTCGCCCGGATTGGTCAGTCATCGCGGTAGGGGTAGGCGTGGCTGTACGGCTTGGGCCTGAGGGCGATGCCCGCGATGGCGCGAGCCCCACCGGTCAGCCGACACTTCTCGAACTTGCGAGTCGCCATCAGCTCCGAGAACCTCTTGACCGAACCCACGTATTCGCCCGCGCGCTCGGCCCATTCGCGCCAGTCGGCGAACAGTTCGGAGACGCCTTCGCGGTGGGACTTGGCCAGCAGACAGCGTTCTTCGATCCACTGCCCGAGCGCATCCTCGGCCTCGAAATACTCCTCGGTCGCCGACACCACGCTGGCGGGCGGCTTCAAGCCCTGGCGTTGCCACAGGCTACAGCCCTCGACGGCCCACGCCAGAATCCCATCGCGCTCCTTGAGCAGCTTCTCGGTCAGCCTGCCGTCGCGGCGCTCGGGCGGGATCGTCACCGTGAACGGGATCAGGTGAAGTCGGCGCTTCATCGCCTCGTCGACATTGCGGATCGACGGCTTGTGATTGCCTGCGATCACCAACTTGAACTGCGGCAGGTACTCGAAGAAGTCCTGGCGCATGAAGCGAGCGGACACCTTGTCACCACCGGTGATGGCCTTGACCTTGGACTCGTTCCAGCGCCGCCCTTGCTCCGTTTCGATGGATGACACGAAGCGTGCGCCGCGCAGGCCTGCAAGATCGGTCGGGTGCCGGTCGTTGCGCGCCTCCATGAACGTGTCCATCGGCGCGTTGGCCGCGTAGTCGCCCAGGATGGTGGTCAGCACGTTGACGAACACCGACTTGCCGTTCGCGCCCGTGCCGTACAGGAAGAAAAGCGCGTGTTCGCTGGTGACGCCCGTCAGGCAGTAGCCAACCATCAGTTGCAGGTAGGCCATCAGATCGGCGTCGCCACCGGTGACATCCGTGAGGAAGGCTCGCCACGTCGGGCAGG
>NZ_JAPUVO010000004.1 GCF_029255185.1 Propionivibrio sp. | reverse complement strand
GCCAACAACCCAATACTAGGTGGCGGACATGCTGAAGAAATCGGAACTCACGATCAAATTTATGTTGCTGGCCATCGTTTCTGGTCTGGCGGTCATCATCGCCTGCATGGGGCTGTATGGCTACACCTCCGCGCGCGACGTGAAAAACAGCATGGCGGACATGTATAATTCCCGCATCGTGACGATGGCGCAGATCAAGGACGTGCACGATAGCTATGACGAAATTTCCGACGTTATGAATGCCGCTTCCCAAGGCGACATTGACGATAAAACGACGTCGCGCGTCGTGGATGCTCTTAAACATGCCCGCGAACATTGGGGCGTCTTCACGAAGACTTCGTTCAGCGCCGAGGAGGAAGCTCTGGTCGCTGCCGTTGGCCCTATTCTCGATAAACTGGGCGCTGCCGTCGAAAAGGGAGTCCCTGGCCTCGATATTGGCGACAAGGAGGTCATCGACTCGGCCAGACGCCTTTACGCAAAACCCCACGATGATCTGAGTGACAAGTTGGACGAACTAACCACGCTTGAGCAAACGATCGCCAAAAAGAGTTTCGAGGAGTCGGAGAAAGCCTTTGCGACCACCACAACTCTTTACATGCTCGTGGGCCTCATCGCGCTGCTGATCTGCTTTACCGCAATCATCGTGGTGGTGCGCTGGATCGTGCGGCCGATCGGGCGGATGGCAGGGGCGATGACGGCCATCGCCGATCAACGCTATGACACCGTGATCCCCAACCTCGGCGAAAAGAACGAGCTTGGGCTGCTGGCCGCTGCGCTGGACGTCTTCAAGCGCAACGCGCAGGAAATGGAACGCCTCCGCGCCGATCAGGCGGAGCAGAAGCGCCGCGCCGAGGCGGAACGTCAGGCGGCCATGAGCGCGCTGGCCAACACTTTCGAGCACAGCGTCGGCAAGGTCATCCACACGGTGACATCCGCCGCGACCGAGCTGCAAGCCTCCTCAAGCCAGATGGCCGTCACGGCGCAGGAAACGAGCCGACAGGCGCAGACCGTCGCCGGAGCCTCTCAGGCCGCGTCTTCCAACGTTCAGGCCGTCGCGGCGGCCGCCGAGGAGCTGAACAGCTCCATTGGCGAAATCAAGCGTCAGGTTACGCAAGCCTCCGCCGTGTCGCGCAAGGCGCGGCAGGAAGTTGACGTCGCGACGACGGCGGTGCGCACCTTGGCCGACAACGCCAACAAGATCGGCGAGATCGTGAGCCTCATCAATCAAATCGCGTCGCAGACCAACCTGCTCGCGCTGAACGCTACCATCGAAGCCGCGCGCGCGGGCGACGCCGGCAAGGGATTCGCGGTCGTGGCTTCGGAAGTCAAGGGCCTCGCCAACCAGACGGCGCGCGCCACCGAAGACATCACCGTGCAGATCGCCGCCGTGCAGAACGGCACGCGGGAAGCCGTGGAAGCCATCGGCGCGGTAAGCAAGGTCATCCACGACGTCGGCGAAATCTCGACCGCCGTCGCCACCTCGGTCGAGGAGCAGACCACCGTCACGTCCGAAATCGCGCGCAACGTCGAGAGCGCTTCGGCGGGCACGCGGGAAGTGTCGCAAAGCATCGCCTCGGTCGGCAACGCCGCCTCGGAGACCGGCGCGGCCGCGACGCAGATCAAGGACTCCTCCACCGAGCTTTCCAAGCAGGCCGAGTATCTTCGCACAGAGGTGGGCCGCTTCCTCGATCAGGTGCGGAGCGACAAGGATACGGCGGCGCCGGCGCAGTGGACCGAGACGCTGGAGATCGGCGTGGCCTCGGTCGATGACGACCACCGCGCTTTGTTCGACACCTTCAACCAGTTCTATCGCGCCCTGATGTCCGGCGAAGGCG
>NZ_JAPUVO010000003.1 GCF_029255185.1 Propionivibrio sp. | reverse complement strand
TTGGGCAATCTTGAGGCGCAAAACCGCATCGGCGCGTTTTACGCGAACGGCCTCGGCGTCAAGCAGGACAGCAGTGAGGCGGCCGCATGGTTCCTCGGCGCCGCCGAGAAAGGCCACGCCGCTGCGCAAAGCAATCTCGGCGGCCTCTATGCCAGAGGGTTGGGGGTCGAAAAGGATTACGCGAAAGCGATGGAATGGTTCGGGAAGGCGGCGACGCAGAACAATGCCGACGCCTTTAACGGTCTGGGCGGTCTCTATCTCGACGGCAAAGGCGTTGCGCGTAACGAGGAGGAAGCCGTGGCATGGTTCCGCAAAGCCGCCGACGCCGGCAATGCCGCCGGACAAAACGTGCTGGGCGTCTGCTTTGCCAAAGGGCGCGGCGTGAACAAGGATTACGCCGAAGCCGTGCGCTGGTATCGCAAAGCCGCCGAACGCGGCAACGCCGACGCCCAGAACAATCTCGGCAACGCCTATGCGCGAGCCGAAGGCGTGCCGCGCGACGATGTGAAGGCCTATATGTGGATGGATCTGGCAGCGGAACAAGGTTTCGCCCAAGCCATCGCCGACCGCGACGCCCTCGCCCGCACCATGACGCCGGAACAGATCGCCGAAGCCCAGAGGCTGAGCCGCGAGTGGCGGCCTGACGGCGAATATAGCCAAGCCCAAAAATCTCCCCTGTCTTCTCCAGAATGATGGAGAGAGGGACTCTTTCTGAGATTAAGGCTGGAATTTACCGGACTTGACTATAGACCGCCGCTTCGCCTAAAGCCTGTCGATCACCAAAGCCAGCGCGGCTTCGGCGGCGTCCAGTTCCTTTTGCAAGGCGGCGTGGGCGGCGTTGAGCTTCTTGAGGTGCGCGGCGTCGTGGGCCTCGCCGAAGCAGGCGGCGATGTCGCCTTCCAGCATATGCTTGCGCTGGGTAAGATCGGCGATGCGTTGTTCCAGCTTAAGCGCCTCCCGCTCCGCGTCGGGCGCGGGCTTCCCTTCCTGCGGTTTGGGGGCGCGGGCGTCCTGCTTCAGCTTTTCGCGTTCAAGACGGCGCTGGCGAATGACGAGCTTGCGATAGGCATCAAGATCGTCGTCGTAGGGTTTGCACTTGCCGTCCGCCACCAGCCACAATTGATCGGCGACGCATTCGACCAGATGCGTGTCGTGGCTGACGAGAATGACTGCGCCGCTGTAATTGTTCAGCGCCTGCATCAAGGCTTCGCGGGCGTCCATGTCGAGATGGTTGGTCGGTTCGTCGAGCAGCATGATATGCGGCGCGTCGAAGCTCATCAGGCAAAACAGCAGCCGCGCTTTTTCGCCGCCGGACAATCCGCCCGCCTTGGTGTCGGCCTTGTGCTTATCGAAGCCGAAGCGACTGAGCATGGCGCGCACCTTGACTTCGGACGGCTCCTGCATCGCGGCGCGAAGCGTCTCGAACGGCGTCAGGCTCACGTCCAGCTCGTCCGTCTGGAACTGCGCGAAATAGCCGACCTTGAGCTGGCCGGATTTGTGAATCGCACCTGCCATCGGCTTCAACCGGCCGGAGAGGATCTTCACCAGCGTCGATTTGCCGTTGCCGTTCGCGCCCAGCAGGGCGATGCGGTCGTTGTTGTTGACGGTTAAATCCAGATTGCGAAGGATCGGCTCGCCCGCGATATAGCCCGCGTCGACATGCTCCAGCCGGATCAGAGGCGACTTCATTTCCTTCGGTTCGGGAAAGGTGAAGGCGGTGACGCGCTCCGCCATCACGGCATCGACGATGTCCATGCGCTCGATGGCCTTTAGGCGGCTTTGCGCCTGCCGCGCCTTGCTGGCGGAGGCGCGGAAGCGA
>NZ_JAPUVO010000002.1 GCF_029255185.1 Propionivibrio sp. | reverse complement strand
GAAGTATGGGGTTAGGGGTTGGAAGATGCGGGCCAGAGAAACGGCGAAAGATTTCTTCCGCGCCTCTCCGGCCCCACCACCCCGCCCTTACTGCGTCGGCGCGTTGCGCGGCGCGCCAGCGATGACGCTGGCGTGGCTCAAAGCGCCCGTGGTGGCTCCCGTCGTGGCGATCACCATCTTCACATAGCGTTGCGCGCCGATATAACCGACCTGCTGCACAGTGTTGTTGCCCGCCGCGCTGCTGACGGCGGCAAAAGCGCCGTCGAGATCGGAAGCCGCGCAAGCCGTGTAAGTCGTGCCGTCCACCGAATGCACCGCCGAAGGCGTATGCGTGCCATCCGTCCATGTGCCGAACGAAACGGCGAGGACGGCGGAGTCGAAGCCGCGCAAATCCACCGCCGTTCCCGTCGCCGTCCCGTTGGTCCGCACCGCAGGCGCCAGCGACGGCGTCACCAGAATTTTCCGCAAAAGATCGCGTGTTGTCATGAAGAGTCTCCCTGTTTTCAGATCGGAATGAGGTTTACGAAGCCGAGAATTTCAACAGCTTGATCGCTTCGAAATTCACCACGTCGCCGCCGACGCGCTTGCTGCAACGGAATTTGACGAAGGGCGCGGCGGTATAGGGATCGCGCAACACGCGCAGACCGATACGATCAACGATGGTGTAGCCTTCCTCGAAATTACCGAATGCCGCCGAATAGCTGCCCACCGCGACTTGCGGCATATCCTCGGCCAAAATCACCGGATGGCCGAGCAGCGTGGCAGGAACGCCCGCCTGCAAACCAGGTTGCCAAATATAAGCGTTCGAAGTCGTTTCCTTGAATTTGCGGATCATGTCGGCGACGGCGCGCGGCAACAGCCAGCTTGCCTTCGGCAGATAACCGGCGCGCAGTTTGTGCATCAGGCCGATGAGAACGTCGCTGCCGTTGCTGGCCGAGAAGCCGCCATCCGCGCCGGTGACGACATGCTCCAGCACGCCCCAGGCGCGGCTGTTGTCGCTCACCGCCTGCGTGGCGTAGCTCAGGAAGCCGCGCGGCTGCCCGATACCGTCGCCGCTGACGAACGCCGTATTCTCGCTGCGCGAGAATTTTCCGGCCACGCGATTGATCAGCCATTCCTCGACATTGATAATGGCGTCGTCCAACAGTTTCTGCGTCGCCTTCGGCTGCGCGTAAAGCTCATGCACCGGAATGCGGATGCGCCCGATGCTGCCCTGATCGGTGTCGGCGCGGGTGCCGAGTTCGGAAACCCATTGCGCCACCGGCTCGTTGGTGTCGCGCAGCATCTCG
>NZ_JAPUVO010000001.1 GCF_029255185.1 Propionivibrio sp. | reverse complement strand
GTTGCAGCGTCGCGTATTCGGCGTTGTGTTCGCAGGCCACCTGAATCTGGGCGGCCCCGCCGACAACTGGCGCGTAAAGCGTGCCGATGCCATAGGGCCGACCGGCGATCTGATCTTCGGTATCGGTCTGCGTGCCCGGCTGGAACACCACGAAGTCGCCCGCAGGCGTCAGGCTGTCGAGGAACAGGCGGATGTTGAGCAACGCGGTGTCCTGCGCACTGTTGACGTGGATGAAGGCCTTGCGCCACTTCACCGCGCCGGCCAGCCGCTCGGACTGCGAGACATCGGGGAAAAGATTGTTCTTCACCCCGGACACCAATTGCGAGAAGGCCATCCGACCGCCGTTCTGGGCGGGCGTTACATCGGACATCAGGGCGGCGGGCCGCCAGACGATTTCATTGTCGAGAATGGGCATAGTTTCCTCAAACGGTCATGAGTTTCAGGGTGGCGAGATAGAAATCGCCGGCTTGTGGATTGGCCAGCGATACCAGCGGCCGGGCCTCGAAGGCGGGCGCGTCCTGGTGGCGGAACATCACCTGCCGCGACTCACCGCGCAGGGTCAGGGTGTAGACGCCGCCGGGGCTCGCCGCTCGCAGGGCCAGTGCTTCGATCTGCGCGCGAGCGAACCAGCCAGCGTCGGATTCGGATTCCAGGGTGATGGGCAGCCCGGCCTGCAACTGGCCGTAGAACACCACCACCGACCCGTCGAGGGTGCGCCGCACGGATTGCGCAACGCGGCTTGCTGCAAATTCGTCGGACCAAAGGAGGCCCGCCGGCAATTGAATGCCGTCCAAGATGATCACGTTGGTCTCCTACCGGAACTCGGGCTTGATGTAGTAGAGAAAGCGCGTGCTGACCGAACCGAGATCGGCGAGGCTGCCCACCTCGACCATGTCGCCGTTGGGCCCCAGCAGGTAGTCGCCCACCTCGAAACCGCCGTTGTCGAGAAAACTGCCGAAGCGCACCGACGGATGGATGACGATGTTCCGGTAGTTCGACCAGC